>DASQZF010000157.1:0-4371 GCA_035638835.1 Allosphingosinicella sp.
CGAGCATTTTTTTCCACAAACCTCCGCTCATCCTGCTCGCTTTAAACTCGGCAGCAACTCCAGGGAAGCGGGAAGCGGCTTGGCCACGCCAATCTCTTAGGCGTTCCCGAAGAGTAGATCCTGACCATGCGCCCAAGTCCACCGGACGGGCAGCGGCGTCCGCGAGCGCCCCACTGCCTTCCCCTATCTGGGTCGGGATCCTGCGGCTATTCCCCCATCCTCGTGTCGGTCGCGACCCAGTTCAATTCCCAGCTCTTCCCTCCGTCGGCCGAAAAGGCCTGCGCGAAGGTGGCCGAATTGCGCGTAATTCCGGATATGACGAATCGGACCATGATCATCCGGTCGCCCACCTTCTCGTGGCTGTAGAGTCGGCGAACTCGCGTTCGAACAGCTCCGTGAACGCGTCCCGCCGGCCGGCGACGATCTTATATTGCCTCAGCTCGACGATCGAGGGCGCGGCCGCGCCCGCGGCGGGGCTGCCCGCAGCCTGCGGTGCCGCCGCAAGCGACCCCACTACCATGAGCGATGTCAGGGTCTTCATCTCGCCTCCTCACGCCAGCAAGCATCGCGGCCCCGGCCGCAGCCGAGAGGGGCCCGCCAGGCGTCCGTGAAGGAAGCCGGGTCCCCCGGGCAAGCGGCCGGGCGGCCTCCGTTCGGCGCGACCCTTGCATCTCGGCGCCGCGCCGGCCCCGAGGAAACAATCGACGCCCGAACCGGCCGCTCGAACGACCGCGAGCGGGCGTTTCATCAGTGCAGCTGCCATGCTCCGGCGCCTCCAGCCGCGCCCGGGCGGGCCTCCCGCAACGCCTGCGCCGCGCGCTTGCCCTCCCGTCGTTCACATGGCGGGACCGGTCATCCGACACGCGGCCAGAATTGCTGCTCATGGCCCTCAGCCGACAGGGATGTTCGATGGCCACGAATTTCGCAGCTCCGGAAGATGGAGCCGGCGTGCTGGCTGGGGCGGCAGGATTCGAACCTGCGAATGCCGGTACCAAAAACCGGTGCCTTACCACTTGGCGACGCCCCAGCAGGCGGGCGGCTTATAACCGCCGGTGAGGATTGCGAAACCCCCGTGCGGGTCAGCTGTTCGATATCCGCCGGTGCACGAGATCGAGATAATCCTTCCTGAGCTGCATGGTCAGCTCACCCACCTCGAAGCTCCAGGGGCCCGCGGAAGCGACCGGGGTCACTTCGGCGGCGCTCCCGGTGAGGAAGAATTGCTCGAAGCCTTCGAGCTCCTCCGGCCAGATCGCGCGCTCGATCACCTCGACCCCGCGCCGCCTGGCGAGGTCGATCACGGTCCGGCGGGTGATCCCGTCGAGGAAGCAATCGGGGGTCGGGGTGTGGAGCGCGCCATCCCTGACGAAGAAGGCGTTCGCCCCCGTCGCCTCCGCCACCTGGCCGCGCCAGTCGAACATCAGGGCGTCGTCATAGCCGTCGGCCTGTGCCTGGTGACGGGCCAGGGTGCAGATCATGTAGAGGCCCGAGGCCTTCGACCCGGTCGGCGCAGTATAGGGCGCGGGCCGGCGCCATTTCGAGATCGAGAGCCGAAGCCCCTTGGCGATCGCCTCCTCTCCGAAATAGGCCGGCCAGGGCCAGACCGCGATCGAGAGATGGATCTTGGACTTCTGAGCCGAGACTCCCATCTGCTCCGACCCGCGCCAGGCGAGCGGGCGCATATAGGCGTCCTCGAGCGCATTGGCCTTCAGCACCTCGCGGCAGGCCTCGTCGATCCGATCGACTCCGAACGGGATCTCGAAGCCGAGCAGCCGGGCGCTGTTGCGGAGCCGAGCGCTATGCTCGCTGAGCTTGAAGACCTCACCGGAATAGGCCCGCTGCCCCTCGAATACCGAGGATGCGTAATGGAGGGCATGCGTGAGGACGTGGACGTTCGCCTCGCGCCACGGCACCAGGGCCCCGTCGAGCCAGATGAAGCCGTCCCGATCGTCGAAGCTGCGCTGATCCGTCACTCGAGGCTCTCCATGGAATGCGCGGCGGGGATAGGACCGGGCGCGAGGAGCGTCAACTTGGGCGGGTCGGCGGGGCGGGCGCAGCGGAACGCGGGGATGCCTGATCGTCCGCTCGGTTCGATCTCGTCAGGCCAACGACCCGATGCCAATCTCGCCGCCGGTCGCGTTGAGTATGTGGGCGGAGACGATTAGACGCAGCGGGTGCACCGACGCCTGCGCTTTTGCGAGTTCAGGCCCCGAACAACTCACCGCTTCGATGGAGCCCTCGATGTCCAGCAGGCTTGCCGACCAGGACCGAAGGCAGCGCGTCGCGCTGCTGCTGGGGATGGCGCTCGCCTCGGTCCTGCTGTGGCAGACCACGATCGGCAGCCTCCTTCTCTATCCCTTCACGATATTGGCGACCTGGTTTCATGAAATGGGCCACGGCATCGCCGCGATGCTCACGGGGCGAGGGTTCGAACGCCTTCTGATCTTCGCCGACGGCTCGGGAGTCGCCTTGTCGTTTCGCCCCGCCGACGGGTACAGGCTGACCGATGCGCTGGTCGCGGCGAGCGGACCGCTCGGACCGGCGATCGCGGGAGCAGCGCTGATCGTCTCCTCGCGCTCTCCCATCGCCACGCGCAACGCCTTGGCCGTGCTGGGCGCCGCGCTGGTCCTGTCCACCTTGATCTGGGTCCGGTCGCTGACGGGCTGGCTGGTTCTCCCGGCGCTGGGGATGGCGATCGCCCTGCTCGCGCTGCGCGGATCCGTGGCCTGGCAGCGCTTCGTCATCCAGTTCCTCGGAGTCCAGGCGGCGATCAGCGCATGGCAACAATATGGCTATCTGTTCAGCCCGGGCGGCAACGTCGACGGCCGTATGCACCGATCGGACACCGGCGCCATCGCGGACGTCCTGCTCCTGCCCTATTGGTTCTGGGGCGCGATCATCAGCGCCGCGATCCTGGCCCTGCTGTGGTGGAGCCTCAGGCTCGCGTTTCGGCGTTGACGCAGGCGTGGGGACAGTCCGCCCGCTTATTCAAAAGCGAACCGACAGCCCCACATAGAACTCCAGATCGGGCGTGGCGCGGGTAAGCCCTACATTGGCGCCCGAATCCAGCTGCAGGTTGTTGGAGAGCGCATAGGCGATGGCAGCGTCCGCGCTTGCCTGCGAGATCGTCTTGTCAGGATCGAAATTGAAGTTCGTCCAGATCTCGCCGGCAAGAGTCCAGCGGGGCGCGATCGCCAGCGACAGGTTGATCAGGTTCGCCATCGCAAGGTGCCGGCCGCTTCCGTCGGCATCGGCCAGCAGGTCGAGCTCGGGGCCGAGAGTCAGCGTCGCGGCGGCGCCGAGCGCGAAGCTGACCGGGAGCGCGATGCCGCCTTCGACCCTGCCATTGCCAAGGGCCCCGGTCGCGGCGGGCAGCTTCACGAAGGGAATAGCGGCCAGCTGGACCGGCGCGTCGGCGGACGTGAGCCGATGCTTGTACCGGACGAGGATGTCGCCCAACCCGGAGATGCGCCGCGAGGCGCCCTCCGCCCGGCCGGTCAGCTCGGCGAAGGGCGTGAAGCCGATCTGCAGGTCCGAACGGTCCGTGAGGCCGATCTTGGCGACGGACGAGGCGACCGTCAGGAGCTCGGCGCGGTCGGGACCGGCCTGAATCACGGTCCAGCCGAGAGCGCTCGTCTCGACCTGGATCCGGCCCGCGGGCACGGTGCACACGGCGTTGGCCCTGGCCGGCCGGTCGGTGCAGATCGGCGCATCCTTCTCCTGCGCGTGCGCTGCGCCGGCGAACGAGAGGGCCAATGCCAGGGCAGCGCCGCGTCTCATATCCTGAGCTGGCTTCCAAGCTCGATGACTCGATTGGTGGGCAGCTTGAAGCTTTCCATCGCGCTTTCCGAGCTCTTCATCATCCAGGCGAACAGGCGCTCGCGCCACAACGCCATTCCGGGCTGCTCGCCACAGGCGATGAGCTTTTGACGGCCGAGGAAGAAGCTGGTGCTCATCATCCGGAAGCCGCCGCCGCAGCCTTCGAGAAGCGCGAGATCGCGCGGCACGTCGACCTCCTCGACGAAGCCGTAGCGGACGCTGACCCGATAGAAACCGTGGCCGGCATCCTCGACCTGCAGCCGGCGATCGTCCGGGACCTGCGGCACCTCCTCGACCTTCACCGTGAGAATGATCACCCGCTCGTGCAGCACCTGGTTATGCTTGAGATTGTGGAGGAGAGCCGAGGGTATGCCTTCGGAAGCGGACGAGAGGAAAACCGAAGTGCCCTTCACCCGGTGAACCGAGGCGGTCGACCCGACGAAGACATCCAGCGGCATGGCTTCCTCGTCGAGGCGCCTGCGCATGAGCCGGCGCCCCGTCGCCCAGGTCGTCAGCAGGGTGAAGATCAAGGCGGCGACTGCGAGTGGAAACCAG
>DASQZF010000158.1:0-5924 GCA_035638835.1 Allosphingosinicella sp.
CCCCTCCACCACATTTCGGCCGACGGCTGCTGCGCAGCCGGTTCCGGCTCTCGGCATGCCCCCGGCATGCCGACCCGCCTACACCCCCCTCCCCACCGCTTCGCGGCAGGGAGGATCAAAGGGCATCGTGGAAGATCACTCCGAGCGTGAAGCGCTCGCCGAAGCGGATCGTGCTGACTCCATGCTTCATCCGGGTGCGGTAGACGCCCCGGCTTCCCCGCACCGGCCGCTCGCCGACGGCGAACGCCACCGCGTCGCCCTGTTCCAGCGGCGCCACGCTCGCCCGCGACTGGCGACGCGGGCGCTGCTCGGCGAGGAGGAACTCGCCGCCGGTGAAATCCTCTCCCGGGCGGGAGAGCAGGATCGCGACCTGCAGTGGGAAGGCCTCCGCTCCGTAAAGGTCCTGGTGCAGGCAATTATAGTCGCCCGCCTGGTAGCGGAGCAGGAGCGGAGTGGGCCGGGTCTGGCCGGCGGCCGCGCAACGGGCGAGATAATCCTCATGGGCCGGCGGATAGGGATCGGGCCGCCCGAGCGCCTCCCGCCATCGGTCGGCGACCTTGGCGAGCGGCGGGTAGAGCTCGGCCCGGAGTTGGCCGACGAGCTCCGGCAGAGGATGGGCGAAGTAACGATATTCGCCTTGCCCGAAGCCGTGGCGCTGCATCGTCACCCGGCTTCGGAAGCGGCTTTCCTCCAGCCACAGAGCGGCGACTTCGAGGCAGGCCCGCGGGTCCAGGAGCCGGGGCAGAAGCG
The DNA here is from genome assembly GCA_035638835.1 of Allosphingosinicella sp. Classification (GTDB taxonomy): domain Bacteria; phylum Pseudomonadota; class Alphaproteobacteria; order Sphingomonadales; family Sphingomonadaceae; genus Allosphingosinicella. The sequence continues at coordinate 751 of DASQZF010000158.1, forward strand.
CCCAGCCCTGAGCGTCGAGTTCGGCGGCCGCGGCGGACCAATCCGGTTTCGTCACATCCATTGTCCCGGATTAGACTGCCCGGCCCGGGCCTGCACTCCGCGCCTTGCTCTCGATGTCCGGCCGCGGACGGGCGCGCGTCGGCCGGCGGAAAGAGGAGCGGCCCGAATGGGTCGCTTGCCAAGCGGTGCGGGCGCCGGGATAGTGGCCGGCGATGGACCTGTTGATCGCACTTCTCCTGGCTCTCCTCACCGCCGCCACCGCATCGGATGGGGGATTGCAGAGCGACGAGGGCGTGCCGATCGCGACCGCCCGGAGCGACGGCCCCGCTCCGGGCCTGCCGCGGATCCTGGGCGATCCTTCCCGCCCGCTGGTCGTGCTCGACGCCGGTCATGGCGGCCGCGACCCGGGCGCCCTTTCCCCTTACGGCGGCAAGCGCGAGAAGGACGTCACCCTCGCCATCGCCACCGCGATCCGCGACTCGCTCGCCGCTTCCGGGCGGGTTCGGGTCGCGATGACCCGGGAGGACGACCGCTATCTCGTCCTCAAGGACCGCTACGAGATCGCCCGGAAGATGCGCGCTTCCCTGTTCGTCTCGATCCACGCCGATGCCGCCCCCTCCAACGACGGGGCGCGCGGCGCCACCATCTATACCTTGTCGGAAGTCGCTTCGGACCGCGAGGCGGCGCTTCTCGCCGAGCAGCAGAATCAGTCGGACCGGATCGCCGGGGCCTCGCTCAGCGGCGAGACGGGCGTCGACCGGATCCTGATCGACCTCGCCCAGCGGGAGAGCATGACCGTCTCGGCGGACTTCGCGGCACTGCTCAAGCGGGAGGCTTCGGCCTATTTCCCCTTCCGCCCCGAATATCACCGCTTCGCCTCGCTCGCGGTCCTGAAGGCGCCGGACGTTCCCTCGATCCTGTTCGAGACGGGCTACCTCACCAATCCGATCGACACCGCCTACATCGCCTCGCCCGAGGGCCGGCGGCAGATCGCTCTGGGCATGAAGAGCGCGATCGAGACCCATTTCGCGAGGCGGCTGGTGAGGGTGGCGGGGCGGTAAGCTCGTTCATTCGGCGGGTTGTGCCGCCATTTGGGCCCGCAGCATTTCCTCGATTCGGGTCTGCCAGCCCGGCCCGCTGGCTCTCAGCCATTTGGCCACGTCGCGCGAGAGTCGAATCGACACCAGTTCCTTGCGCTCAGCCTCCGGCATGGGGGGACGGCCTCTACGCGTGCCGAGAGGCGGATCGGCTTCACGAATGATCTTGTCACCGATCGATATCTCGGCCCGCGCTGCCATTTCCGGCGTGAATTCGGGCGCATCGTCAGGATCATAGCCACCTGAACCAGGATCGTCAGGGTCGTAATCGACTGGTGTCGTAGGTGTTTCGCTCATTTTTCCGTGCCTTCCGAAGGCTTATGATTCGACGCGCCTCACCACGCCGCGTCCAGACGCAAACCACCACAACCCCGTTGAGGACTCCCAAGGTTACGAGACGAACCTCGCCATAATCTTCGCGCTGATCCTCGTCCGTCAATCGGAAGTGGTCGAAAATGCGCCCTGCTTCCGCCAAATCCAAACCTCGCTCGCGCAACGTCCATTCGCGCTTCGCCGGATCGAATTCGATTTTCACATAATTATTGTATATACGTTAAATCGGAAAAGTCAAGCTCGCAACCGCTTCACCCCACCATCATCATCGGCTAGAGCTTGGCCGAATGTCCGCCGAAGCCTCCCCCACACGCTTTACCCTCCATCGCGACGCCGGAAGCCGGTTCGGCGGGGCCGTTCGCCGCGCCTGGGGCAGACGCTGGGTCCGGATCCTCGCCTATCTGGCCGCGATCCCGGTCATCTTCTATCTCCTCCTCTGGCTGCTCTTCGCCCGCAACCTGCCCTCGGCGGAGACCCTGCTGACCTATCAGCCGCCGCTTCCGACCAACGTGCGCGGGATCGACGGCGAGCCGGTTCAGACCTTCGCCCGAGAGCGGCGGGTCGAACTCTCGTTCGACGAGCTTCCGCAACCCCTGGTCGACGCCTTCACCTCGGCCGAGGACAAGACCTTCTTCACCCATGGCGGGCTCGACTATCCCGGCTTCATCAAGGCGGTAGCGAACTACACGCTCAGCATCGGCAGCGGCGACCGGGTCGCCGGCGGCTCGACCATCACCCAGCAGGTGGCCAAGAACCTGCTGCTCGGCGACGAATATTCGGTCACCCGCAAGATCAAGGAAGCCTTCCTCGCCCGCCGGATCGAAGGCGTCCTGACCAAGCAGCAGATTCTGGCTTTGTACCTCAACCAGATCTTCCTCGGGCGGAACGCCTACGGCGTGCAGGCGGCGGCGCGGGCCTATTTCGACAAGGACGTCGAGGCGCTCGAGCTGCACGAAGTCGCCTATCTCGCCATCCTCCCCAAGGCGCCGAGCAATTACGACCCGCAGCGTCGCACCCAGCGCGCGCTCGACCGGCGCAACTGGGTGCTCGCCGAAATGGAGCGCAACGGCAAGCTCACGCCCGCCCAGCGCGCCGCCGCCCAGGCGGAGCCGCTCGGAACCGTCCGCTTCGCCAGCAACAGCGTCCGCAACGTGAACGGCTATTTCGTCGAGGAAGTGCGGCGCCAGCTGATGCTGCGCTGGGGCGAGCAGACCGAGAAAGGACCGAACGGAGTTTATACCGGAGGCCTCTGGGTTCGAACCTCGCTCGACGTGCCCAAGCAGAAGGCGGCCGAGATGGCGCTCCGCGACGGCCTGATGCGCTACGATCGCGGCAAGGGCTGGCGCGATCCCGGACTCAAGGTCGACGCCTCGGGCGACTGGCGAGGTCAGCTCGCTCGGGCGCCGTTCGGGGTCGGCTACGACGACTGGCGCTCGGCGGCCGTCCTTTCGAAGGAAGGCCAGAGCGCGACGATCGGATTCACCGACGGCTCGACGGGCGAGCTTCCCGCCTACGCGGCCTCGATGCCCAAGCGCGGCACCGGCACCTCGGCCTTCAGCTTCCTTCGGCCCGGGATGGTGATCGCGGTGAAGAGCGAGGGCGGGACCTGGTCGCTCCGGTCGGTTCCAGAAGTGAAGGGCGGGATGGTCGTCGAAGAGGTCTCGACCGGACGGGTCCTCGCCATGCAGGGCGGCTTCGACGCCCGCGGCGACGACTTCAACCGCGCCGTCCAGGCCCAGCGCCAGCCCGGCTCTACCTTCAAGCCGATCGTCTATTCGGCCGCGCTCGACAACGGAATGACCCCCGCCTCGATCATCGTCGACGGCTCGTTCTGCGTCTGGCAGGGCGCGGGGCTCGGCAACAAATGCTTCCGCAACTTCTCGGGCGGCAATGCCGGGCCGCAGACGATGCGCTGGGGGATCGAGCAGTCGCGGAACCTGATGACCGTCCGCGCCGCCAACCAGACCGGGATGGACAAGGTGACCCGCCTCTCCAGGCTGATGGGGATCGGCGACTATCCCAATTACCTGGCCATCTCGCTGGGCGCCGGCGACACGACCGTGCTCAATATGACCAACGCCTTCGCAATCCTCGCCAACCAGGGCCGGGAGCTGAAGCCGAGCCTGATCGACTATGTCCAGGATCGCAACGGCAAGGTCATCTACCGGGCCGACACCAGGCCCTGCAGCGGCTGCAACGCTCGCGACTGGGACGGCAAGCCGATGCCGAGGCCGCCGCTTCGGACCAAGCAGGTGCTCGATCCGATGACCGCCTACCAGATGGTCCACATCCTCGAAGGCGTGGTGACGCGCGGCACCGCCCAGGTGCTTCGCGACCTCGGCCGGCCCCTGTTCGGCAAGACCGGCACCACCACCGGCCCGACCAACGTCTGGTTCATCGGCGGGAGCGCGCAGATCGTCGCCGGGATCTATATGGGCTTCGACCAGCCGCGGCCGATGGGCGGCTACGCCCAGGGCGGCACCCTGGCGGCCCCGATCTTCAAGCAGTTCGCGCAGACGGCGTTCAAGGACATGCCGGTCCTTCCCTTCCGGGCCCCTCCAGGGATCCGGATGGTCCGGATCGACCGCCGCTCGGGCAAGAAGGTGTTCGGAGCCTGGCCGACCGACGAGCCCAAGGCGGCGGTGATCTGGGAAGCGTTCAAGCCGGAAAGCGAGCCGCGCCGCTCGATCCGCCGCGACGAAATGGCCAACCGGCCGCCCGAAAAAGTCGTTCGCAAGGTCCGGGCGCAGCGCCCCCGGCCCCAACAGCGCGACAGCGACTTCTTGCAAGATCAGGGTGGAATCTACTAGTCCCCCGGCGCACGCGGGGACAGTCACTTTTCCGCTCGGCAGTGCTAGGTTTGCACTGCCGAGCGGAAAAGTGACTGTCCCCATCCCAGCCTCCGCCGGGATGACGAAAGGTAAGAAGTCATGCGCGCCGAAGCGCAAGCCCATGTCGACCAGATAAGGTCGGCGCTCGACCTCCTCCGCCGGTTCCTCGACTGGGACCGGGCCTTGAGGCGTCTCGACGAATTGAACGCCAGGGTCGAGGACCAGTCGCTTTGGAACGACCCCAGGGCCGCGCAGGAGGTGATGCGCGAGCGGCGGCGGCTGGAAGAGGCGATCGGCGCCACGAGGGCCATCCAGCAGGAGCTGGCCGACAATGTCGAGCTTCTCGAAATGGCCGAAGCGGAAGGCGACGAGTCGATGGAAGGCGATGCCGTCGAGGCGCTCGCCGAGCTCGCCGAGCGCGCCGAACGCGACAAGGTCACCGCCCTGCTCGCCGGCGAGGCCGATTCCAACGACACCTATATCGAGGTCAATTCCGGCGCCGGCGGAACCGAGAGCCAGGATTGGGCCGAGATGCTCCATCGGATGTACAGGCGCTGGGCCGAGCGGCGCGGATTCAAGGTCGAGGTGGTCGACTATCATTCCGGGGAGCAGGCCGGGATCAAGTCGGCGACCCTGATGGTCAAGGGCGAGAACGCCTACGGCTATGCCAAGACGGAGAGCGGGGTCCACCGGCTCGTCCGGATCAGCCCTTACGATTCCAACGCCCGGCGTCACACCAGCTTCTCGAGCGTCTGGGTCTATCCGGTGGTCGACGACGATATCGACATCGAGGTCAACGAAGGCGACCTCAAGATCGACACCTACCGGGCGTCGGGCGCCGGCGGCCAGCACGTCAACACCACCGACAGCGCGGTCCGGATCACGCACTTGCCGACCAACATCGTGGTGCAGT
>DASQZF010000159.1:0-11873 GCA_035638835.1 Allosphingosinicella sp.
CCAACGAGCGCTCAATCGACATCGTCGATTATCAGATCGATCCGGCAACGAACAACCTCGTCAGCGGCACGTTCAACGACGCCTGGGTCCGCACCGAGCATTATCTGCGCCGCTCCAAGACCGAATTCTACCAAATCGGAGCCACCTGGGACCAAGACGTCACCGACAAAATCCGGTTCACCCTGCTCGGCGGCTTCTCCCAGTCCGAGGCCAGCATCCCGGTCGAGACCACGCTCGTCTTCGACGACCGCGACGCCCAGGGCTATCATTACGATTATACCGATTCGCGCCGCCCGGTTCTTACCTTCGGGACCAGCGTCACCGAACCGGGCGTCTTCCAGCTCGCCGAGATTCGCGACCGGCCGTCCGATACGGTCAACAAGTTCCGGACCGCCCAGCTTCGCACCGAATATGACGTGACGGAAGGTTTCCGGGTCAAGCTGGGCGGCGTCTATCGCCGCTTCAGCTTCGACACCGAGGGCTTCACCCGCGACACCATCGTCTGCGGCAATGGCGGCAAGGACAATGTTCTGGGCACGATCACCTGCTCGCCGACCTCCGCCTTCGGCCCGACCGCGGTCTACGGCTTCCCGGTTACCGCCGCCCTCGGGGAGCTGTTCCAGCTCCGCAATGCCGGTCAGCCGAGCGGGACCACCACCCAGTGGCTGATCCCCAACCTCGCCGCCGGAGCCGAGTTTACCGGCCTCTACAACCGGACCCCCGCCATCGACGCCGGCAACACGCGCGGAGTCGTCGAGACGGTGAAGGGCGGCTACCTCCAGGTCGACGTCGAAGGCACTTTGCTCGGCCTTCGCTACGCCGCCAATGCGGGCGTCCGCTACGTTCGCACCGACCAGACGTCCACCGGGCTCACCAGCGGCGCCCGGGTCACCGTGGACCGCTCCTACGAGGACTGGCTGCCGGCCGTGAACGTAGCGCTCTTCCCGGCGGAGAATTTCATCATCCGGATAGCCGCGGCCGACGTCATAACCCGCCCCACGCTGAGCCAATTGACTCCCGGCGGCTCGGTCGACGGTTTCAACTACCGGGTCAATTACGGCAATCCGTTCCTCGATCCGTTCCGGTCGACCGCTTACGATCTCGCCTTCGAATGGTATTTCCGGCCCCAGTCAATTTTCTCGGTCGCCTTCTTCAAGAAGGACATCGCCAGCTTCCCCGTAGGCCAGACCCGCTCCGGCAGTTTCGCTTCGACCGGCCTGCCCCTCTCGGTCATCCCGCCAAGCTCGCCCGCGGCGATCAATCCCGAAGGGCAGCTGTGGACCATCACCAGCATCGGCAACGGCAGCGGCGCGAAGCTCAAGGGCGTCGAAGTTTCGCTGCAGGCGCCCTTCACCTTCCTCCCGGGCCTTCTTTCCAATTTCGGCGGAATCGTGAACGGCACCCTGATCGACTCGAGCGCCGACTATAATGTCGCCGGTCCGACGGTCGTGACCTGCGCCCCGCCGAACTGCGCCTTCGGCCCCAACGTCGCCGCGCTCCGCGAAGGCACTTTGTTCGGCCTCTCGAAGAAGGCGTTCAACGCCACGCTCTATTATGAGGACGACGTGTTCAGCGCCCGGGTTTCGGGCAGCTATCGCAGCCGTTTTGCCGACCAGAACAGCGGCACCGGCAACGTCTTCGAAGGCTACAATTCCACCTGGAACCTCGACGCGTCGGTCCGCTACAAGATCAGCGAACAGATCGAATTGTCGCTCGAAGGAGTCAACCTCCTCGACACCTATCGCGACCGCTTCACCGACATCGATGCGAACCGCAATTACGAATATCATCATTTCGGCCGCACGATCCTGTTCGGCGCCCGGGTAAAATTGTAACCGTCGAGTCCATGAAGGTCGACCGACGCACCGCCCTCAAGGGAGCCCTGGCGGGCGGAGCGGCGGTCCTCCTTCCGGCGCCGCTCCTCGGGCAGAGCTCACGCGCCTCCGCCCCGCGCCCTCCCTCCGGCCCTTCGAGCCGGGGCAAGGGCTTCGACGGTCAGCGCAAGGCGGATCTCGGCGACGGCACCTTCCTCAACCCCATTATTGCCGGCGACCATCCGGATCCGACGATCCTGAAGGATGGCGCCGATTACTACATGACCTTCTCGACCTTCGATTCCTATCCCGGTCTTGTCATCTGGCACAGCCGGGACCTGGTGAACTGGCGGCCGGTCACCGCCGCCCTCACCCGCAACATCGGCTCGGTCTGGGCGCCGGAGCTGATCAGGTACAAGGGCCGCTATTTCCTCTACATTCCGGTCAAGGCGTCGCCCAACACCAGCTACGTCATTTGGGCGGACCGGATCGAGGGGCCGTGGAGCGATCCGCTCGACCTCGAGCTGCCCAATCATATCGACCCGGGCCATGCCGTCGGCGAGGACGGCTCGCGCTGGCTGTTCCTCTCCGGCGGCGACCGGGTGCGGCTCTCCGACGACGGCCTGTCGCGGATCGGCGAGCCCGAGCATGTCTACGATCCGTGGCGCTATCCGTCCGACTGGGTGGTCGAGGGCTTCTCGCCCGAGGGCCCGAAGATCACCCGCCATGGCGGCTATTTCTACCTGGTGACGGCCGTCGGAGGAACGGCCGGGCCGCCGACCGGCCACATGGTGATCGCCGCGCGCTCGCGGTCGATCCACGGCCCATGGGAAAATTGCCCGCACAACCCGCTGGTGCGGACCACCGACATGAAAGAGCGCTGGTGGTCGCGCGGTCACGCCACCCTGGTCGAGGGGCCGTCCGGCGACTGGTGGACCGTCTATCACGGCTATGAGAACGGTTATTGGACGCTCGGCCGCCAAACCCTGCTCGACCGTATCGAGTGGACGGCGGACGGCTGGTTCAGGATGACCGGCGGCGACCTGTCGAAGCCGCTTGCCAAGCCCAAGGGCGGCCGAGCCGTCGAGCACGGCCAGCCGCTGTCGGACGACTTCTCGACACTGGCCCTCGGATGCAAGTGGAACTTCTTCAAGCCGGCGCCCGACGAACGCTCGCGCGCCCGGGTCGAGAAGAACCAGCTGGTGCTGAACGCGCGCGGCAAGGCTCCGTCCGATTCCTCGCCCTTGCTCCTCATCGCCGGCGACCAGGCCTACCAGTTCGAGGCGGACGTGGAGGTCGATCCGGGCGGCGTGGCTGGCCTGATCCTCTTCTACGACGAGCGCCTTTACGCCGGCCTCGGCTTCGACGAGGCCCGCTTCGTCACCCACCAATATGGAATCGAGCGCGGCCGCCCGGCCAATCCGCATGGCCGCCGGATGCGGATCCGGGCGACCAACGACCGCCATATCGTCACCTACGACACAAGCGGCGACGGCGGCCGCACCTGGCGGCGCTTCGACCGCGGGATGGAGGTGTCGGGCTACCACCACAATGTCCGCGGCGGCTTCCTGATGCTTCGGCCCGGCCTCTATTCCGCCGGACAGGGGGAGGCGCGCTTCTCCAATTTCACTTATCGCGCCCTGCCATGATGACCGACCGCCGCACCGCCTTGCTGGGCACGCTCGCTCTGGGCCTGGCGGCCGGCGCGAGGGCGCAGACCCGGCCGCCCGCGACTTCGGATTCGCCCCACATGACGGCTCCGGATCCGACGGAGACGATCGACCTCTGGCCGAAGGGGGCTCCGGGCGCGCTCGCGAAGCTCCCGGTCGAGACGGTCAGGGAGCGAAGCAAGGATCCGGCCTATAACGACCGCTACGTCTTCGGAATCAGCCGGCCTCGAATGGCGGTGTTCCGCCCCGCACGCCCCAACGGAGCGGCGGTGCTGATCACCCCGGGCGGCGGCTACGATTGGGTGGTTATCGACAAGGAAGGCTATGAGCTGGCGCGGCTTCTCGCCGCCCGCGGAATCACTGCCTTCGTCCTCTTCTACCGCCTGCCGCACGAAGGCTGGGCGAGCGGCCCGGACACGCCGCTGGCCGACGCCCAGCGGGCGATGCGCCTCATCCGCCGCCGCGCCTCGCGCTACCGCGTCGACCCGAAGCGGGTCTGCGCGATGGGCTTCTCGGCCGGCGGGCATTTGTGCGCCGATCTCCTCACCCGTTTCGACGCCAAGGTGTACGCGCCGGTCGACTCGGCGGACCGCCTGTCCGCGCGCCCCGATCTCGCGGCGCCCATCTATCCGGTCGTGTCGATGAGCCCGCCCATCGCGCATGCCGGGTCCCGCAGGAATCTCGTCGGCGAAAATGCCTCCGCCGAGCGCGAGCGCGCGCATTCGCCGCATCTCAACGTCCCCGCCGACGCCCCGCCCACCTTCCTGCTCCACGCCGAGGACGATCCGTCCGTCGTGGTCGAGAACACGCTGTTGCTCCGGACCGCCCTGCTGGCGAAGAAGGTGCCGGTCGAAACCCATTTGTTCGCCGACGGCGGCCACGGCTTCGGCCTTCGTCGCGCCAGAGGAAAGACGGTAGAGGGCTGGCAGGAGCTGTTCCTCGCCTGGGCCCGCAGGAAGGGATTGTTCGAGTGAAAAGACTGATCGTCGCCCTGGCTCTCCTTGCCGGCCTCGCGGCCCCCGCTTTCGCCCAGAGCCGCGCCGAGATCGAGCGGACGATGAAGCGCGCCACGACCTTCATGGTCGAGAAGGCGTCGACCAACGGCGGCTACGTCTGGTCCTATCTCCCCGACATGTCGCGCCGCTGGGGGGAGATCGAGGCGAAGCCGAGCATGATCTGGGTGCAGCCGCCCGGAACCGCGACCATGGGCCACCTCTTCCTCGACTCCTATCACGCGACCGGCGACGAATATTATTATCAGGCTGCCGAGAAGGTCGGCGGCGCCCTGATCCGGGGCCAGCACCGAAGCGGCGGCTGGAATTATTTCATCGACTTTGCCGGGCCGTCCTCCACGAAGCACTGGTACGAGACGATCGGCAAGAATGCCTGGCGGATGGAGGAATTCCATCATCATGCCGACAACGCCACCTTCGACGACATGGGAACGTCGGAAAGTGCGCAATTCCTCCTCCGCCTCTATCTGGAGAAGCAGGACCCGAAATACCGGCCGGCGCTGGAGCGGGCGATCAACTTCGTCCTCGAGAGCCAATATCCGAGCGGCGGCTGGCCGCAGCGTTGGCCCTATGACCCGGGCTACCCGGCCTATCAGAGCTACATCACCTTCAACGACGACGCCGCCGCCGAGAACGTCAAGTTCCTTACCATGGTCTACCGGCATCTCGGCGACACCCGCGCACTCGACGCGATCCAACGCGGGATGAACATCTACCTGCTCACCCAGCAGGGCGCCCCCCAGGCCGGCTGGGCGCTCCAATATACGCTCGACCTCAAGCCCGCCGCCGCGCGCAGCTATGAGCCGAATGCTCTCCACACGGCCACCAGCGCGTCGAACGTCGAGCAGCTGATGGATTTCTACCGGATGACCGGCGACCGCCGCTTCCTTGCCCGGATTCCCGAGGCTCTGGCCTGGCTGGACTCCGTCCGCCTTCCGGAGTCGCGCCAGGGCCGGAACTTCCCGACCTTCGTCGAGATCGGCACCAACCGGCCGATCTACGTCCACCGCCGCGGCTCGAACGTCGTCAACGGCGAATATTATTGGGACCACAGCCCCGAGGCGACGCTCGGCCATTATTCCGCCTTCCGCAACGTCGACGTTCCGAAGCTGCGGCGCCACTATGAGATGCTCCTGAAGACCTCGCCCGCCGAGGTCGCGAAGAAGTCGCCTTTGCTCGCGCCCGATCCGGAGCCCCTGCCCCGCTATTTCATCGGCGGCGGAATGGTCGGCTCCGACCTCAACGCCGGAGCCGTAACGGCCGGTCCGCGCGACCTGATCCGAGCCCTGAACGCCCAGGGCTGGTGGCCGACACCGCTTCGAGCGACCAGCAACCCCTACCGGGGCGACGGACCCGCCTTGCCGGTCCCGGGCGACTATCGGACCGACCATGTCGGCGATCCGAGCGACACTTCGCCCTACACGACCGACACCCCGGTCGTGGGCATCTCCACGTCGGCCTATATGGCCAACATGGCCAAGCTGATCGAGGCGCTGGAGGCCGCGCCGAGGCGCTAGTCCGCGTCATTGCGAGGAGCGAAGCGACGAAGCAATCCAGCGCGCGTCGAAGGGCTCGCGATGGCGGGCAAATCAAACGATACGCTCGATCGCCTCGGCCGACATCGGCCCACGGTCCAGCACCGCGGCATGGAAGTGGCGCAGCCGGCCCGAAGCCGCCGCCTTCTGACCCAGCCGCCGGAGCGTCAGCGCCACCGTCGCGTCGCCCGCAAAAGCTCCCGGCTCGGCCGCATACCGGTCGACCTCCACTGCGAACGGGAAGAAAAGCTCGAACCCCACAATCTCCTCGAGATAGGCGATCGCACGTGCCCGGTCCCATTGGCGAAAATGGATTCCGATATCGCAGGTCACCCGCGCAAGCCGGAACAGCAGGGATTGGATTAGGCCGACCTGCTCGGCCGGGGACAAGAGCCCCATGTCGTCGACCAAAGCCTCGGCGTAGGTCGCCCAGCCTTCCGAAAAACCGGGCGCATAACGCACCTGCAGCGGATGCGGATCGGCGGCTGCCTGATGCCCGAGCTGAAGCAGGTGACCCGGAATCGTCTCGTGATAAGCGACGGTTGTCAAAGTCCAGCTCGGCCGCTCGTTCAAGGCGCTGAGGTCCGGATAATAGGCGCCGGGTCCCGCGGCCGTCGGCGGATCCCGGTACCCGCGCCGGGCGGCGCGCTCGTCGTCGGGCGACATCCTCCTTACCGAGCTCCCGAGCCCCAGCGGCGGGCTGAACCGGCCCGGCAGATAGGGGCGAAGCCGTGCCAGAGCCGAGTTCATGTCCGCGACGGCGCGAGATCGCCCCGACTCGCTCTTGGGGTACAGAAATTCCGGCGTTCGTTTGAGGGCCCGAAGTCGAGCCCCGACGCTTCCTCGGCTTAGCCCGAAGCCGATCAGGAGACGGTCCGCACGACCCATCAGCCGCCTCGAATCCTCCCCGATCCTCCGCTCCACCTCGATCGGCGAGGCGTCCACTCCCGCGGTGCAGCGCAACCGCAGCGCATAATAGTCGGAGCCGCCGCGAAGGCGCCAAACGCCCGGGGCCGCCGCGGCGCCCGCCCGAATCCGCTCCAGCGCCGCCATCTGCCGGGCGAGAGGACCGCGCAGGTCCCGCGCCAGATCGCCGGCCGCAAGCGCCCGCTCCGCCGTCAGGACCGCGTCAATCAAGAAAGCCGGAGGCGCGACCCCCCGCGCCGCCTCCGCCTGCAGCTGCTCCGTCTCCAGTTCGATCTCGCGCGCGACGTCCTCGGTCTCCGCCGCCGCCGCTCCCGAGCCGATCCGGAGGTAGGCACCGTGGCGCTGGCTGAGGACGTATGGCGAGCTTCCGTCCGCCTTCCCGAACGGGAAGCGGCGCCGCAGCGCCTCCTCCCTCTCGATCCCGCGAGCGATCATCCTCAGAATGACCCGATCCGCTTGGGCGAGACCGTCCGTATCGGCCGCGCGCAGCGCTGCCAGCCTCTGCGCGCCATTGCCGAGCCCGGACACCCGGTCGAGCAGAGTCCGAAGCGATTCCCGGCGCACCGCTCCGGCGGCCGCCAGCGGTGCCAGAAACGACACAGCAGCTGCCCTCAGCACGTCCCGCCTGCTCATCCCCACTTGCATTCGCCAACGTCGCGCACGGCCGGTCTTCTACGGTCCGGTTGTCGGATCGGGAAACACGAATTGCCGCAATGAGGCGATCGATCCGATGATCCGGGCCCCCGGGGAAACCGAGCGCAGGGAAAGCTGCGGGAGGCACGCACTTCAGTCGGGGCCGAGATCTCTGTCCGCAAGCCGAAAGCCGGAAACCAATAGGACGAGCTATGGCGGCCGTGCTCGGGCGGAAGGTCGTCCGGTCCCCAGGTCGTTTCCGCCAAAGGCGGCCAGCGGCGATTCGACGTCCGACGGCTGATGAGCGACGACTCAGCAGGCCGCCCGTCGACCAGCGCCTCCCCTTCGCGCCAATCGACTGACGGGCTGGGCCGTTTTGCGATCAACGGCCTGCCAATGAAGCCAATACTTATCTTGCTGTTTTCAATCACGGTTCCGCAACTGTTCTCGGTACTAGTGTTAATGAGTGAGCCAATGAATCGCCGATGTCGCGATTTGCACCTCGCAATACCTAAGTGCATGATTCGTAGCCACTATCGACAACGACGGGAATGAATCATTACCCGGTTTTGTTGAAGTAGAATAAAAGTTCTTTATTAAAGAAAATTAGCGACCGTTGCTTCGGCGATGACTGGATGTTACACAAAACGCGGATCTTCTGGCGGGGGGGCTTTATGTCAGATTCGATTTCTTGGTCGTTCAACGCTATCGCTGCCTCCGGCGCAACGGGCAAAGTCACCGGCAAGACCCCTGTCGATGCGGTCATGGTCGCCAGCAAAACGGTCAAGAAGGGCGACACTGCCGATCTTGGCCTGCAGCTTGAGACCGCGAACAAGGTCATTTATCTGTCGATCACCAGCACCAGCCCGGAAGTCACCGTCAAGGTCGGCACGGGTGCGGGCGCGAAGACGGTGACCATGACCGGGCCGCTCGTCCTCCACGGCGATGCGGTCAAGCTCCTCTCCGACGATCTCGGCAAGGTCACCGTTACCGGCCCGACCTCGGTCGGTGCGCCGCCCGCCGACGTCTCGATCCTGATCGGATTCAACCTCGCCTGACCGCCGCCTTGCGATCGAGAACTGCCTGAGAGGCCTGAAGGGAGCTTTGCAATGCCCGTAAGTCCGACCTACCCCGGCGTCTACGTCCAGGAGATCAGCTCCGGGGTCCGCACCGTCTCAGGCGTGCCGACCTCGGTGGCGGCTTTCCTTGGACGTGCCCGACGCGGCCTGGTGAACGAGCCTACCACCTGCTTCAATATGGGTGAGTTCAACCGGCGGTTCGGCGGATTGTGGCTCGACGGCCCGATGTCCTACGCCGTCGACGACTTCTTCGCCAATGGCGGCGGCGAGTGCGTGATCGTGCGCCTGTTCGAGCCGGATGCGCAACCTAATATCGACGGCATAGCGACGGCCGATTTCCCCGCCGCCTTCGTTCTCGCCGCGGCGAGCCCGGGCGACTGGGGCAATCAGCTGACCGCGACGGTAACCATTCCCGACGACAATGACGGGCTCGCCCAGGCAGCGGCGAAATACGGGCTCACGAGCGCCGACCTCTTCGATCTTGCCATCCTGGACGCCGCTACCGGAGCCGTCGAGGTCTATCGCAACCTCACGTCCGTGGCCGAGAGCGAACGGCGGATCGATCGCGTGCTCCTCGATCAGTCCTCCCTGGCCCACTGCCAGGCGCCGCCCTCGGGCAAGCCGGTGGCGGACGTGGTGCAGTTCGCCGGCGGCAATGACGGCAAGGGCCTCGCCGACGCCACCTTCGAAGGCGACATCGCCAACAAGACCGGCCTCTATGCCCTCAAGAAGACCGACATCTTCAATATGCTCTGCGTGCCGCCGGACGTCCGGGGAGGCGATTTGCCGCAGTCGGTTCGTAACGCCGCGCTTGCCTTGTGCAAGGCCGAGCGCGCCCTTTTCATCGTCGATCCGCCGGTGCTGTGGGATGCCAATCCCGACACCGCCGCCTCCAAGGCCCAGAGCGAGCAGCTCGCCAATCCGCTGGTGCCGCTGGCCGACGCCGATTATGCCGCGCTCTTCTTTCCGCGACTCATCAAGCGCGATGTCCTTCGTGGCGGCCAGACCGACGTCTTCCCGCCCTGTGGAGCGGTCGCCGGCGTGATCGCGCGCACCGACGTCAATCGCGGCGTCTGGAAGGCCCCGGCAGGGATCGCGGCAACCTTGTCGAACACCGACGGGCTCACCGTGAAGCTCACCGACGAGGAGAACGGACTGCTCAATCCGATCGCGATCAATTGCCTGAGGACCTTTCCGAATATCGGCCGCGTGATCTGGGGATCGCGGACGATGAAGGGCTCCGACCAATTATCGGACGATTACAAATATGTGCCGGTCCGCCGGCTCGCTTTGTTTATCGAGGAGAGCCTGTTCCGCGGCACTCAATGGGTGGTGTTCGAGGGCAATGACGAGCCCTTGTGGGCGCAGATCCGGCTTTCCGTCGGCGCGTTCATGCAAAGGCTGTTCCGCCAGGGCGCCTTCCAGGGCACCGCGCCGCGCGACGCCTATTTCGTGAAGTGCGATTCGGAGACGACGACGCCGGACGACATCAACCGCGGCATCGTCAATATCGTGGTCGGCTTCGCGCCCCTCCAGCCGGCGGAATTCGTCATCATCTCCATCCAGCAAATCCGCAACGCGGCCTGACCCGGGGGAGCTTCAGCAATGCCGAAATTTACCACCAACGCCGATCGGGTCGATCCATACAAGACCTACAAATTTCGCCTGAAGCTGCCCGACGGCGCTTATGTTGCCGGAGTCAGCAAGGTGAGCGCGCTCAAGCGCAGCACCGAAGTCGTGGAGCATCGCGAGGGTGGCGATCCCTCCTCCACCCACAAATCGCCCGGCCAGACCAAATATGAAGCGATTACGCTGGAACGCGGAGTCACCCACGACACAGAGTTCGAGCGCTGGGCGAACAAGGTCTGGAACTATGGCTCGGGGCTCGGCTCGGAGGTCTCGCTCAAGGACTTCCGAAAGGACCTCGTCCTCGAAATCTACAACGAGGCGGGGCAGCTTGCCCTGGCCTATAAGCTGTTTCGTTGCTGGCCTTCCGAATTCACCGCGTTCCCCGACCTCGACGCCTCGGCCAGCGCGATCGCCATCCAGTCGCTGAAGCTCGAAAACGAGGGCTTCGAACGCGATTACGACGTGGCCGAGCCGACCGAGCCGAAGTTCGACGAGCCACAGCCTTGAGGAGGTCCGAATGCATCGGCTCGACGCGGCCCGCATCCTGGAGCTGACAGAGCGAGGGGCCGCCCTTTCTCCTTGCCGCCGCGCCATCCTCCTGCTGGCCGCAGCCTGGCCGGAAGCACCGGTGGAGGCACTGCTCGGCCTGCCGCTTGGAGCGCGCGACCGGCTGCTGATGCGGCTGCGCGCCGAGACTTTCGGGACAATGCTCTCGGCGCGTCATTCCTGCCGGGATTGCGCCGAGGATTTCGAGATCAATCTCGACGCCGCGGAGCTCGGCTTTACTCAGGCGGACGACAGGGAGGCGTTCCCCGAGCCCGCCGCCGGCACGATCAGCGAGGGCGGCGAAACCTTCGCGGTGCGCGCTGTCACCGTCGCCGACATGCTCGCGGCCGAAGCCGCGGACGGACCAGAAACGGCCCGCGCCGTGCTTCTCGCGCTCGTCGTGCCCGATGCCCCTTCCGGGGCGCTCGACGAGGGGAGAGCGGCGGCTGCGCTCGAGGCGCTCGATCCGCTCGCGGACATCACGCTCGATACGTCGTGCCCGCATTGCGGCGCCGCGCACGAGCTCCAGTTCGATGCCGCCGCCTTCGTCTGGCAGGAGCTGGCAAGCCGCGCTCCACGCATCCTCCGCGACGTCGCCGAGCTGGCCCGCACCTATCACTGGTCGGAGCGCGACATCCTGGCGATGCCGGCGCCTCGCCGCGCTTTCTATCTGGCGCAGGTGCCCGCATGAGTCGCTTCCTCGCCCATCTCGCGGATCGCGCGCAGGGCCTCTCGCCGCTGCTGGAGCCACGGCCGTTCGCAGCCTTCGAGCCCGATGGGGACGCGCTCCTCGACATGGTCGCCGCAGACCCGGCGCCAGCCGCATCTACGGCGTATCGCACGCCGGGAGCCGCCGCGTCGCCGACGCCCTGGCTCGATCCGACGCCCATCGCCATTCCGGACGTGCCTCCCGTGCCGCTTTCGCCAGCGCCGGTGGCGGAAGCCGCGATCGTCGCCCAGCGGCCGGCAGGGAGCCGGAGCGCTGTGCCCGCAGCGGCTGCGGTGTTCCCGCCCGTCGCGGTGACCG
>DASQZF010000160.1:0-21886 GCA_035638835.1 Allosphingosinicella sp.
CATGACTCTTCCTTCCGTACGTTTCGACTATGCGCGGGACATAAGCGAGCGCCGGGGCGCGCGCTATCGGATTTCGGGAATTATCCCCAGCCGTCGTCATCCCGGCGAAAGCCGGGACCTCGGGAAGACCCGCCGAGACTCCTTGTCCTGGGGTCCCGGCTTTCGCCGGGATGACGACGGCTGGGGATAATTCCCGAAATCCGATAGCGCGCGCCCCGGCGCTCGCTTATGTCCCGCGCATAGTCGAAACGTACGGAAGGAAGAGTCATGGCGGGCGTCAACAAGGTCATTCTGGTCGGAAATCTCGGTGACGACCCCGAGAGCCGCTCGCTCAACAATGGCGGCGAAGTGGTCAATCTGCGCGTCGCCACGTCGGAGAGCTGGAAGGACAAGGAGGGCAACCGCCAGGAGCGGACCGAGTGGCACCGGGTCGTCATCTTCAACGAAAATCTCGGACGGGTCGCCAAATCCTATTTGCGCAAGGGCTCCAAAGTCTATCTCGAGGGCCAGATCCAGACCCGGAAATGGACCGACCAGTCCGGCGCCGACCGCTATTCGACCGAGATCGTTCTCCAGCGCTTCCGGGGCGAGCTCGTCCTCCTCGATAGCCGCGGCGGCGGCGGAGGGGGCGGCGGCGGAGGCGGCGGCGACGAATATGGCGGCGGCTACGACGGCGGCAGCTCCGGCTTCGGCGGGAGCGGCGGCGGCGGATCGCGCCCCCAGTCCCGGCCGGCCCCCGCCTTCGACAGCGACCTGGACGACGACGTTCCGTTCTGAGTTTGCCTCCCCATCGCAGATGGGGAGGGGGACCATGCGTAGCATGGTGGAGGGGTAATCGCGCAGGCCTGCGCCAGCTACCCCTCCACCACCCTTCGGGTGGTCCCCCTCCCCATGGCTTTCGCCATGGGGAGGGTCATTTCTCCAATTTTCCCTTCAGCGCCGCCAGCGCGGCGAAGGGGCTCGACTCGATCCGCGCTTCCTCCTCGCTCTTTACCCCGGCCTCCTTGAGGGCGGCTTCGGCCGTCGGGGAGCGGGGATAGGGATCCAGGCCGAGCAATAGGGTCTGCGCGACCGCCTCGCCGAGGTCGATCGCTCCGTCTTCGAAGAACGTGACGTCGAGCTCGCCTTCGCCGAGCTCGATCTCCTCCTCCGGTCGGACATCCCCGGGCAGGGGCCGGAAATCCACCCGGAAATCCTCCGCCACGTCGGCCTCGACCGGCTCGCCCGAAGCCACGCAGCTCTGGGTGACCCGAGCGCGAAGCTTGCCGACCGCGCTCGCCGCCTCGCCGGACCGCCGAAGCTCCGCTTCGGCGTCAAGCGAGCCGAGGGCGACGAGCCCGAACCGGCGGGCGAGGGCCTCGAGCTCCTCCGGCCCGGCTTCGATCCGGACCCGGAGCGGTTCCCCCGACAGGGATTCGAGGCGGTAGAGGCGGCTGAGTTCGTTCATGGGCAAGCAAACGCCCCGGCCAGCAACAATTCCATCGCCGTGCCGGCAAGCCGTTGGTGGAGGGTGCGAAGCCGGGCCGCGACCCAGGCGACCTGAGCGTCCGAAGCGGGCCCGTCGCGGAAGATGTTGCGCCGCACGACCGGATCGAGGGCCGCCTCGTCGGGCATCGCGTCCCGAAGAGCGCCGAGCCGGCCGCCCAGCAGCCCCATCAGCTTTCCGACATGCTTGCCGACGACGAAGTCGCCGATCCCGATCTGGCGAAGGGTGCCGTCCATGTCCTCGATGAAGATTTCGGTGAGCGCCACCGATTCCGCTTTGCAGCGATCCCCTTCCGCCTCGAGCCGGATGAGCGCCAAAGCGAGCAGGGTTGCGAGCATGTCGAAGCGGCCCTCCAGCGTATCGGGCACCCCGCCCTCGCGGTACCAGCCCGGCTCGCGCGCGGCGGCGACCAGCGAGTCGTAGAGCGGCCTCAGCGCGGAGCGATCGCGACGCTCGCCGAACAGGCGGGAAAGCAGGGCCAGGGAAGGTCTCCTCGTCAGGGGGCGCCGTACTTGCGCGGTTCAGCTATTCTCGGATATTGGAGGGCCTGGCCCTGCCGGCAAGGCAGGCGCCGGCGCATGAGGCCTGGCGCCGGCCGGTTTTACGGAGTTTTTTCCAATATGATGGTTTCGGGACGAAAAGCGGCATTGCTGATCGCCGTTGCGGCGGGGCTGGCGACCGGCGGCTGCACCAAGACTCAGGATTTGCAGGGCTATCTCGTCGACGAGACGCTGGTGAGCGCGGTCCAGCCCGGGGTCGACAACAAGGAATCGGTGCAGAACACGCTGGGCCGGCCCACCTTCACCGGCACGTTCGACCAGAACGACTGGTATTACGTCTCCCGCCGGACCAAGAATTTCGCCTTCAACCATCCCCGGGTGAACCAGCAAACCGTCCTCCACGTCCGTTTCGACCCTGCGGGCAACGTCGCCGCGGTCGAGCGCAAGGGCATGGAGCAGATCGTCTCGATCGACCCGTCGGGCGACAAGACCCCCACGCTCGGCCGCAGGACCAGCATCTGGGACGAACTGTTCGGCAATATCGGCGCGGTCGGAGCCGGCGGGATGGGCGCCCCGGCGGGCGGCGGCGGGCCCAACTCGCCGAATTGATATCCTCCCCATCGAAGATGGGGAGGGGGACCACCCGAAGGGTGGTGGAGGGGTAGCTGCGCAGGCCTATGCCGTTGCGCGCCTGATCCTCTGATCCCGAGCCAATTACCCCTCCACCATGCTTCGCATGGTCCCCCTCCCCATCTGACGATGGGGAGGCAAAGCTACCGAACCACGCCGCTCCCCGCGAGCACGCCCAGCGTGACCAGGTCCGACGCGCTCGCCGTCATCGCGGCGATTTGCACCGGTTGCTCCATTCCCACCAGGATCGGCCCGATCACCGCGTCTCCGCCCAGCTCGCGAAGGAGCTTGGCCGAGATGTTCGCGGTCTGAAGACCGGGCATGACGAGCACATTGGCCGGGCCGGTAAGGCGGCTGAACGGGTAGACCCGAGCCATGGCCGGATTGAGGGCGACGTCGGGCGACATCTCGCCTTCATATTCGAAATCGACGTCGGGCCGCTCGCCCAGCACCTTCACGCCCTCGCGGATCCGCTCCAGATAGGTGCCTTCCGGATCTCCGAAATTGGAATAAGAGAGGAAGGCCACCCGCGGCTCGTGCCCCATCCGCCGGGCGACCTGGGCGGTGTGGACGGCGATGTCGGCAAGCTGCTCGCCGCTCGGACGTTCGGTGACGGTCGTGTCGGCGATGAAGCTGGTATGCGACTGGCCGACCATGACGTGGAGGCCGAATGGAGTCATCCCGGCTTTGGCATCCAGCACGCGCTGCATCTGCCTCAGGTTCTGAGCGTAGGGCCGGGTTACGCCGGTGATCAGGGCGTCGCCCTCGCCCAGCGCGAGCAGGAGCGCCGCGAAGGTGTTGCGGTCCTGGTTCACCATCCGCTCGATCTCGCGCTGGAGATAGCCTCGCCGCTGGAGACGCTTGTAGAGATAGTCGACCATTTCCGGCACCCGGGCGTAGGTGCGGCTGTTGATCAGCTCGTAGCTATCGGCATCGTCGACTCCGAGCGCTCGAAGCCGGTCGTGGACGTCGTCGCGTCCGACCAGCACCGGAATGCCATAGCCTCCGCTGCGAAAGGCGATGGCGGCGCGAAGCACCACGTCCTCGTCGCCCTCCGCGAACAGGACCCTTTTGGGGTTCGCCCGAGCGCCTTCGTAGGCGAGGGTGAGCACCGAGGTCGTCGGATTGAGCCGGGAGCGCAGCCGGGTCCGGTAGGCATGCATGTCGTCGATCCGGATCTGGGCGACCCCGCTTTCCATCGCCGCCTTGGCGACCGCGGCCGGGACGATCTCCATCAGCCGCGGGTCGAAGGGCGCGGGAATGATATAGTCGGGCCCGAAGCTGTGCGCCTTGCCGCCATAGGCCGCGGCGACCTCCTCGGGCACCTGCTGGCGGGCGAGCTCGGCGAGCGCCTCGGCGGCGGCGATCTTCATCTCGTCGTTGATCGTCGTCGCACGCACGTCGAGCGCTCCCCGGAAGATGAAGGGGAAGCCGAGCACGTTGTTGACCTGGTTGGGATAGTCCGAGCGGCCGGTGGCGATGATCGCGTCGGGCCGCGCCGCCTTGGCGTCGGGCGGGCTGATCTCCGGGTCGGGATTGGCCATTGCGAAGATGATCGGCTTCGGCGCCATCTCCATGACCATCTCGGGCTTGAGCGCCCCGGCCGCGGAGAGGCCGAGGAAGACGTCGGCGCCCACCAGGGCTTCCTCCAGGGTGCGCGCGTCGGTGATCGCCGCATGCGCCGATTTCCACTGGTCGAGCCCGTCGCGCCCCTGCCAGATCACGCCCTTGCGGTCGCACATTATGACATGGTCGTGGCGAACGCCCATCGCCTTGATCAGCTCGGTGCAGGCGATCGCGGCCGCGCCGGCCCCGTTGACCACCACCCTGATGTCCTTGAGCTCGCGCCGGGTGAGGTAGCAGGCGTTGATCAGGCCGGCGGCGGTGATGATGGCGGTGCCGTGCTGGTCGTCGTGGAAGACCGGGATGTTCATCCGCTCGCGCAAGGTCTGCTCGATGATGAAGCAGGCCGGAGCGGCGATGTCCTCGAGGTTGATCCCGCCGAAGCTCGGCCCCATCAGTGCGACCGCATTGATGAACGCGTCGGTGTCCTCGGTGTCGAGCTCGAGGTCGATGGCGTCGACGTCGGCGAAGCGCTTGAACAGCACCGCCTTGCCTTCCATCACCGGCTTGGAGGCGAGCGCTCCGAGATTGCCCAGGCCGAGGATCGCGGTCCCGTTCGAGATGACGGCCACGAGATTGCCCTTGGCGGTATAATCATAGGCCTTTGAAGGGTCTTCCGCGATCGCCCTGACCGGGACCGCGACCCCGGGCGAATAAGCGAGGCTGAGGTCGCGCTGGGTCGCCATCGGCTTGGAGGCGATGATCTCGATCTTGCCGGGCCGGCCGCCCTGGGTGTGGAAGTCGAGCGCCTCCTGCTCCGAGAATTTGACGTTGCTGCCATCGCTCATCGCGCTCTCCGGGTTTTGCGGGGGTCCTGTAGGCTGGGAGCCGGGAACTCGGCAATAGCCGCCTCCCGCCGGCCCTCCCCTGACCTCGCCGGCCACGGCCGCCTCCGGGGAAGGCCGCGTGATCCCCGTCACGGCGGCCGCACCGATGCTCCCGCTAAATTTGGACGACTCGCTGGAGAGAGGAAACCGACATGGCCGGACCGAGCAAGATCGTCACCGACGAACAGGGGCGGGCACGCTATTTCCAGTTCGAGCGCGGCCCCGCCGCCGCGGCTGGCGAAGCCGCGCTCACCGCCAGGACCGCCCAGGACAATGCCCGGGACTTCCTTGTCGCCAATGCCGAGGCGCTCGGCCTTCCCGTGGAGGCGCTGGCCCAGGCAAGCAGCCTCAACGCCGCCATTGCCCCTGCCCCGGAAAGTCAGGCGCTTCGGTTCGAGACCGAAAAATCGATGATGGACTCCACCACCGTTTCCTACGTCCAGACCATGTTCGGACTGCCGATCCACGAGGCCGGAGTGGCGGTGACCACCCAGGGACCCGCCAACGAAGTCGCCGCCGCGTCGTCGACCCTCCATTACGACATCGAGGCGGCGATTCCGGAGGAGGGCCTGGTCCCGCTCACGGCGGCCGGCGCAGACGCCTCCAACGGCGCCTATGACGATCATATACGCAAGGCGCTGGGCAGGAACGGCCGGAAGATCCGGATCAACCGCACCAGCCTGATCGTCTACCGCTACGATTCCTCCAAGCGGCTCGATTCGCATCCGCACGACATGCATGATTCGGGCTTTGGCGGCGAGGCGCCGACGCTGCCGGTGGGAAGGGTGCCGGCCGCCATCCGCGACGGCGTCCATTATGTCGTGATCGACGCGCTGTTCACCCTCGCCTTGCCCGACTGGGGCACGCTCAACTGGCGAGCCTTCGTCGAGGTCGAGACAGGTGCAGTGCTTTACCTGCGCGCCCTGGTCGACGGCGCCACCGCGATGGTGTTCGAACGCGATCCGATCACCAAGACCGGGCAGGCGGCCCACCTCCCCACCGCCACCGCGGCCGTCCTGGACATCCAGCGCGACACCTTCGTCCTGTACAACCTGTCCGGCCCCGTGGGCGGAACCCAGTCTCTTCAAGGCAGCTTCGTGCGCCTCTTCGACAATTCGGCCCCGACGGTCGGCGCTCCCACCCGGATCGCGCCTTTCGACTTCCATTACGGTTCGCGGACCAACGATTTCGCGGCGGCCAACGCATATTTCCATTGCGACGGCTTCTTCCAGATGGTGGCGGACCTCGGTTTCAACGTGGCCAGCTATTTCAACGGGACGAGCTTTCCGGTGCCGGTCGACCATCGCGGACTCGGTAACGTGGTCAACGCCAATTGCCCCGGAAACGGGTTCGGCAACGGCATCGGCCAGGTCAATTTCGCGCTAGCCGATACCGGCGACATCGCCAATCCGATCAGCATCGCCGCCGACTGGCGGGTGGTGATCCACGAAATAGGCGGACACGGAATCCTCTGGGATCACGTCCACTCGCCCAATTTCGGCTTCGCCCACAGCGCCGGCGACGGCCTGGCCGCGATACTCAACGATCCCGGAACGGCCGCCCCTGATCGCTTCGTCACCTTTCCCTGGGTGAACATCGGCAGGCGGCACGACCGGCCGGTCAACGGCTGGGGGTGGGGCGGATCGAACGATATCGGCGGCTATTCGAGCGAGCAGATCCTCGCGACGACCCACTTCCGCATCTATCGCTCGATCGGCGGGGATTCGAGCGACCCCTACCGCCAGCTATTCGCGGCGCGGACCATGACCTATCTCATCCTGCGCGCGGTCGGCCAGCTCACGCCCGCGACCAATCCGCCTTCGCCCCTTGCGTGGGAAGCCCAGCTGGAGACCGCGGACCTCGGGATCTGGACCCCGGCCAACCCGTCGGACGTCCATGCCGGCGGCGCCTACCACAAGGTGATCCGCTGGGGCTTCGAGAAGCAGGGCCTGTTCCGGCACGGCGGCCAGCCGGCGACCCAGGAAGGAAGGCCTCCGCCCGTGGACGTCTTCATCGACGACGGCCGCCACGGCGAATATCCGTTCCAGCCCAATCACTGGAGCTGCACCGACATCTGGAACCGCCGAACCGTCGGCGCCGGCGGAGGAGTCCATGAGGAGCCCGTCGTCGGGGCGACGAACTATGCCTATGTGCGGATCAGGAACCGCGGCACGCAGAGCGCCACCGGAGTGGTCGTCAAGGCCTTCCATTGCCTCCCCGGAGCGGGGCTGACCTACCCGACCGACTGGGCACCGATGGCGACGCCCCAGCTCCCCGGCCCCAACCTGGCCGCCGGCGACATGGTCGGCCAGATCGTCGGACCGTTCCAATGGATCCCGTCTCAGGTCGGTCATGAATGCATGTTCTTCAGCGTCTCGGCCAATGGCGACGCCGGCAATATCGACGGCCACGTCGTCGGTCCGATCCCCGAATGGCGGCTGGTCCCCCACGACAACAATCTGGGCCAGCGCAACGTCTGTCCGGTGGTCCTGCCCCCCAGACCGGGCGGAGTCGTCGAGATCGAGCTGACCAAATTCCCCTTCTGGATCCGTAACCATGGCGGTTCGAAGGTCGTGACCACCGCCAAGATCCAGATACCGGAGTGGCTCGCCAAGCTCGGCTGGGCATTCGCCGTGCCCAAGCTGTCCCGCAAGGGGATTGTCCAGAAGCCCGGGCAGACGATCGAGGTGACGGCGGCCCAGACCAAAAGGGGCAGGCCCTTCACTCCTGCCGACCTCGCCCGGCAAAAGGATCGCGACATCGTCGTCTGCGTGCTTCAGAACGGGATGACCGTCGGCGGGATGACCTTCCGGCTGAGCGACCGGGCCCGGGCCCGAGCCGAAAACGAACCTTCCTCTCCGGTCTGAGCCGGAGAGGAATAGGAATTCGAGCCTCAACCTTCTAACCTCGCGCCATGCCCACCCAGGCGAAGACTAGATCTGCCCCCACGCCGATGATGGCGCAATATCTCGCGCTCAAGGCGGAGGCCTCCGACTGCCTGCTCTTCTACCGGATGGGCGACTTCTTCGAACTGTTCTTCGATGACGCCAGGGCGGCGGCCCAATGCCTCGACATCGCCCTCACCGCGCGCGGCGAGCATGAGGGCGAGCCGATCCCGATGTGCGGAGTGCCGATCGGCGCCGCCGAGGCCTATCTCGCCCGGCTGATCCGGGGCGGGTTCCGGGTCGCGATCGCCGAGCAGACCGAGAATCCGGCGGAAGCGAAGAAGCGCGGCTCCAAATCGGTGGTCAACCGGGCGATCGTCCGGGTGGTCACCGCCGGAACTCTCACCGAGGAGGCCCTGCTCGATTCGCGGGCGTCCAACTGGCTTGTGGCGGTGGCCCGGTCCGGGGAGCGTTACGGCCTCGCCGCCGCCGACGTCTCCACGGGCCGCTTCGAGCTGGGCTCGATCGCTCCCGCCGCGCTCGGTTCGGAGCTTGCGAGGCTCGGCGCGGCCGAGATCGTCGCTGCCGAACCCCTCGCCGACCTGGAGGTCACCCAGCGCAAAGGCGGGTTCGACAGCCTTGTCGCGGAGCGCCGGCTGAAGGAGAGGTTCGGGGTCGCGACGCTCGACGGCTTCGGCGCCTTCGACCGTTCGGCCCTCTGCGCAGCGGGCGGCCTTCTCGCCTATCTCGACGAGGTCGCGAAGGACTCGCTCCCCTTCCTCCGACCGCCCGTGGCCCGGGCGTCGGGCGATCATATGATGATCGACGCCGCCACCCGGGAGAGCCTGGAGCTGACCCAGGCGGCCATTGGAGGCCGGGCGGGAAGCCTTCTCCACTCCGTCGATCGAGCCGTCACCGGCGCCGGCGCGCGGCTCCTCGCCTCGGATCTGGGAGCGCCGCTGCTCGACCGGGCGGCGATCGAGGCCCGGCTCGATCTCGTCGCCCTGTTCGAAGGGGATTCCGGCCTTCGCGAGGCGCTCCGGCGCCAGCTCAAGGCGCTTCCCGACATCGGCCGGGCGCTCGGACGCCTGGTCGCGGGGCGCGGCGGCCCGCGCGACCTGGGCCAGCTTCGCGACGGGCTGAACGAGACCCGCCGGCTCCATGCCCGCCTCGCCGCCCTGCCCGAGCCTCCGACCTTGCTGGCCGACCTTCTTCCGGCACTGACAGGCCACGGCGGATTGACCGACCTGCTCGACCGGGCCCTCGTGCCGTCGCCGCCGATCGACGCGGCGCAGGGGGGCTATATCGCCGAAGGCTATGACGCCGCCCTCGACGACCTTCGCTCGACAGGCGGCGAGGGCCGCAGGGCGATCGCAAGCCTGGAGGCCCGCTATCGCCGGCAGACCGGAATCTCGACCTTGAAGATCCGCCACAACGGAGTGCTGGGCTTCCACATCGAGGTTCCGGCGCGCCATGCCGATCCGCTCATGGCGGTCGACTCGGAATTCACCCACCGCCAGACGCTGGCCGGCGTGGTCCGTTTCAACGCCCCGGACCTTCACGAGCAGGCGATGAGGGTGGGCCAGGCCGGGGCCCATGCCCTGGCCGCCGAAGCCTCGCACCTGGAGGAGCTCACGGGGGCCGCGCTCGCCCGGGCCGAGCCGATCGCCGCGGCCGCCGACGTGCTGGCCCGGCTGGACGTTGCCGCCGGCCTCGCCGAGCGGGCCGCGGAAGGGGGCTGGTCGCGCCCCCGCTTCGCCGGGCACAATTGCTTCGACATCGAGGGCGGCCGCCATCCCGTGGTCGAGGATTCGCTCCGCGCCTCGGGGACACGCTTCGTCGCCAACGATTGCGGCCTGTCGGAGGACGAGCGCCTGTGGCTGGTCACCGGCCCGAACATGGGCGGCAAATCGACCTTCCTCAGGCAGAACGCGCTCATCGCGGTGCTCGCCCAGGCCGGCTCCTACGTGCCCGCAACCCGGGCGACGCTCGGCCTGGTCGACCGGCTGTTCAGCCGGGTCGGAGCCTCGGACAATCTCGCCCGCGGCCGATCCACCTTCATGGTCGAGATGGTCGAGACCGCCGCGATCCTTTCCCAGGCGACCGAGCGCAGCTTCGTCATCCTCGACGAGGTCGGCCGGGGCACCTCCACCTATGACGGCCTCGCAATCGCCTGGGCGGTGACCGAGGCGATCCACGACCGCAACCGCTGCCGCTGCCTGTTCGCCACCCATTATCACGAGCTGACCAGACTCGCCGAGCGGCTCGACTCCCTCTCGCTCCACCATGTCCGGGCCCGCGAATGGAAGGGCGACCTGGTCCTCCTTCACGAGGTGGCCAAGGGTCCCGCCGACCGGAGCTACGGGCTCGCCGTGGCCAAGCTCGCCGGCCTGCCCGCCCCCGTCCTCGCCCGAGCCCGGGCCGTCCTCGCCAAATTGGAGCAGGGCCGCGCCGCGACCGGCGGGATCGCCGCGGGGCTCGACGACCTGCCTTTGTTCGCGGCCGCGGCCCAGCAGGAGGAGGCTGCCGAGGATCCTCTGAAGATTGCGCTGGCGGCCGTTGACGCCGACTCGCTCAGTCCGCGCGAGGCGCTCGATCTGGTCTACCGACTGAAGAGGATGGCGACCGATCCCGCCCCCCCTCAAGCGCCGGGCGGAGCCTAGCGGGCGGCCGCGGAGGTCGCGATCCAGATACGCCTGGTGTCGCAGGTCCGATGCGGCGCGGCCGTCCACGCCAGGGCCGTCCCCGGCCTGGCCTGCGAGCCGCCGAGCATGATCTCGTCGCCGACGGCGAAAGCGGCCGCGCCGCTCCCGAGGCGTCCGGCGGAGGCGTTCCAGGTCAGGGACGGAGCGAGCGCCGCGATGAGATATCGGCCCGCATCGGTTTCGACGTAGAGACAGGGTCCTTCCGCCGCCAGCCGGCCCTGCAGAGCCGCGGCATCGCCCACCGCGCTCCCGGCGAGCCGGGGCAGTATGACCGCGAGGGAACCGCCCCCGGGGACGGGGGCTGCCGCGCCCGGCGGTGCCGGGCGCGGCGGGGATGCAAGGCTGTCGGTTGCTTCCGAGCCGGCCGGACCGCCTGAATTGTCCGAACAGGCCGCCAGCAGAAGAACGAGCAGCGATGCAATCACCTTAGCCATAAACGAGACTCCATCCGGTCGGCAGACGATCCGTCGACATGTAGATGAAGAACGAACATTGGCCCGCTCCCGATCCACTGGCATTGGTTCCCTTGAGAAGACCGAACGCGGTTTGCGAGGCGAAGACCGGCCCGCCGCTGTCGCCGCCGTAGCAGGCGGTGCTCGAGTCGCCGTTCACAGTGATCCAGACGGGGCTGCATGCCACCGAACCGCAAGCGTTGGCGTAGGTCGGCTGGTAGTTGGTCAGGCCGACGAGGCCGCAGCTATAACCGGTCGTGGCGCCGCGGTGGCAGGCCTGATTGCCGGCCGCCGTGCTGGACTGCAGTCTCTTGCCGGTCAGGACTCGCGCCGTCGTCGCGACGTCCGCATAGAATTCCGGACGTTCGATCATTCCGCTGGTATGCACCTCGACATCCTGGTCGGCGTCCTTGATCTCGACTCCGGTATGCGTGAGCGCGATCGTGGTGCCGTTGGGATTGTAGTAGGTGTCGATCCCCTCGCAATGGGCGGAGGTGGTCATTCCCGTCGTGCCGGCGCTGTTCTTCACCGTGAAGCCCGAAGTGCAATAGCTGCCGGGCGCAGTGATCTTGCTCCCGCCGCGCACGTCGGCGTCGCTCGTGGGCTGGTCGACGACATCGATCCTCACCGGATGGCCGAGAAGCTTGAACAGATCGTCCTTCTTGCCGCGCACCGTCTCGGCGGCGCTGCCGGAGGCGGTGACGACCACGGCGATCTCGCCGCTCTTCTCGTCGGTGCCGATACCCTGCACGGTCGGAAGCAGAGTCCGGATCTGATCGATATTGCGCTCGAAGGCGGCGACCAGTTCCTCCGTGGACGACTGGGCGCCGGCCTTGAATTCGACCGGCACGCCGCCGCTGGCGAGGTTCAGCAGCCGCTTGTTGGGAGCCGCATTGCCCTTGAGGAGGACGACGAGCTTGTATTCGGGCGAATATTCGGCCGAAATCCCGGCGACCCGGCCACCGAACTCCTTCCGCAGTGCCGCGACATAGTCGCCAATGTCTTCCTGGGCGCGCACGGCCTTCAGCGCCTGGCCGGAAGAGATTCCCCGGCTCTGCGCCAGTTTATCGGCATCGAGCCGGATCGCCTCGTCGCGCGTCTTTCGAACGCTGGCCTGTTCGCCGGGATCGGCGGCGTTGGCGGTTTCGATTCGTCCCTGCGACGGATCGGCCAGGGCGGCGGACGCCGCCAGCGCTACGAGACTGGCCGACATGGCCGCCCGTACGAAAATGGATTTCTGCATGATAAGTCTTTCCCTTTTTCCATCGGCCGCCTTCATCGCGACCAGATAGGAAAAAACCAATCGTGCCTCTCGTTTGTTCCCTGTATGTTTCCCACAATCCTCCTCGACCCTTTCGCGGTAGAGATTCGAGCAAGCCTCTCCCTTCCAAGGCCGGGAACCACTACAGTCGCCCCATGAACGCCCGCAGCGCCACGGTCGCGAAGCGTCGCCATATCGTCGACAGGCGCGCTTTGTCCGATCGGCTGGCGGAGATTTCGCTGCAGGCCGAGCCGGAGCGGCGAGTGCTGGCGACGGGCCTGCTCAAGCAGGCGCTCGCCACCGGTCGCGGCGAAATCGCCAGGCGGATCGAGGCGGCCCCATGGCAGGGCAGCGAAGCGGCCGCCGCTTACGCCTTCCTGACCGACCAGATCGTTCGGCTCGCTCACGATCATGTCATCGAGCGGCTGCTGCCGCCGCCGCCCCGCAGCGAGCGGCTGCTGCTGCTCGCCGTCGGCGGCTACGGTCGCGGCGAGATGGCGCTCCATTCCGACGTCGACATCGCCTTCGTGACGCCAAGCGAGCCCGGCCGCTGGGCCGGACAGGCGGTCGAGGCCGTCCTCTATCTCCTGTGGGACCTGGGCCTGAAGCTCGGCCCCTCCACCCGCTCGGTCGACGAGATGATCGCGCTCGCTTCCACCGACCATACGGTCCGGACCGCACTTCTCGAAGGGCGCTGGCTTTGGGGCGACGAGCCCCTGTTCGGCGAGGTCCAGGCGCGCTTCTGGAAAGAGGTGGTCGCCGGCAAATCGAAGACCTTCGTCACCGAGAAGCTGGAGGAGCGCAACGCCCGCCACCGGCGGATGGGCGACAGCCGCTATGTCGTCGAGCCCAACGTCAAGGAGGGCAAAGGCGGCCTTCGGGACCTCCATACCCTCTTCTGGATCGGCAAATACGCCTATCAGGTGAGCAAGGTCGCCGAGCTGGTCGAGGTGGGCCTGCTCTCCGCGACGGAATTGCACCAGTTCCAGCGCTCGGAGCGCTTCCTCTGGGCGGTTCGCTGCCACCTCCACTGCGTCGCCGGGCGGGCGGAGGAGCGGCTCACCTTCGACTATCAGCGCGAGATCGCCGGCCGGATGCGCTACGCCGACCGGCCGGGCAGGTCGCCGGTCGAGCGCTTCATGCGCCATTATTTCCTCCACGCCAAAACCGTCGGCGACCTCACCGGGGTTTTCCTCGCCCATCTCGACGAGAAGTTCGCCAGGAAGGGCGGGCGTTTCGGCCTGCCCACGATCCGCCGCCGCCCAAGCCGGCTCGAAGGCTTCGTCCTCGACCGTGGGAGGCTGGCACTGCCGAGCGACGCTTATTTCCGCGAGGATCCGGTTCGGCTGCTCCAGATCTTCGCGCTTGCCGACCTGTACGAGCTCGAAATCCATCCGCTTGCGATGCGCGCGGCGGCCCGCGACTCCAAGCTGGTCGACGAGGTCCGCGACGATCCCCGCGCCAACGCCCTTTTCCTCGAGATCCTGACCAGCAAGCGGGACCCGGAGACGGTGCTGAGATGGATGAACGAGGCCGGGGTGTTCGGCCGCTTCGTTCCGGATTTCGGCCGGGTCGTCGCCCAGATGCAGTTCGACATGTACCATCACTACACGGTCGACGAGCACAGCATCCGGGCGATCGGACTGCTCTCCCGGATCGAGAAAGGCGAGCTGAAGGAGGACCATCCGCTCGCAACCGCGCTCTTCCGCCACATCGCCTCGCGCCGGCTGCTCTATGCCGCGGTCCTCCTCCACGACATCGCCAAGGGCCGGGGCGGCGATCACAGCCAGCTCGGCGCCGAGGTGGCCCGGACGCTTTGCCCGAGGCTCGGCCTGGACGAAGCGGAGACCGAGACGGTTGCCTGGCTGGTGCGCTGGCACCTGCTCATGTCGGCCACCGCCTTCAAGCGCGACCTGGCCGACCCGCAGACCATCCAGGATTTCGCCGGCCGGGTCCAAAGTCCGGAGCGGCTGCGACTTCTCTTCATCCTCACCGTCGTCGACATCCAGGCGGTCGGCCCCGGGGTCTGGAACGGCTGGAAGCGCCAGCTCCTCCGCGAATTGTTCGACTCCGCCGAGGAAGCGCTTCGCCTGGGCCACAAGCAGAAAGGCCGAAGCGAGCGGATCGCCGCCACCCAGGCCGAGCTCGCCGAGCGGCTCGGCTGGGAGGAAGCGCGGTTCGCCCGCCATGCCTGGCGGCTCCCGGACAGCTACTGGCTGGCCGAGCCCATGAGCGTGCTCGAGAAGAACGCCGCATTGATGGATCGCGCCGACCGGGCGCCCGGGACGACCCGGCCGCTTGCCGCCTCGGTGGAGGAGGAGCGCGGCGCCACCCTGCTCAGCGTCTACGCCAAGGACCGGCCCGGCCTATTCTATCATCTGAGCGCGGCGATCAGCCTCGCAGGAGCCAACATCATCGACGCCCGGATCCACACCACCCAGGACGCGATGGCGGTCGACAATTTCCTCATCCAGGATTCGAAGGGCAAGCCGTTCGCCGACCGCCATCGATTGAAGCGGCTGGAAGAGACCGTGCTCCGGGCGATCGAGGGGCAGGAGCCGGCGATGGACCGGCTGGAGGCCAAGGCCCTGCCCCTGCTCCGGGCCGAGGCCTTCGCCATCCGGCCGGCCGTCTTCGTCGATAACCAGGCGTCGAGCCGCTACACGGTGGTCGAGGTCAACGCCCGCGACCGCGCCGCTTTGCTCAGCGGCCTCGCCCGAGCCCTCTATGAATCGAAAGCCGCGATCCACAGCGCCCATATCGCCACTTATGGGGAGAGGGCGGTGGACGTCTTCTACCTGACCGATCTTCACGGCGCCAAGATTGAGACCCCCGCCCGGTTGAAGACGCTTCAGGCGAACCTTCTCGAGGCGGCCGCTGAAAATGGCGGCAGGGACCAATCGTCGCCCCCTGCGGCAGCCGAAGAGCGCGCAATCTCAGGAAGTTAGAGGTTAGGATAACGCGGATTAAAGGCGAAACGGACCATTCTTTCGTTTCTTTGCCCGCATACGACGATTATTGGAGGGACAGCACTCTTCAATATGGATGAGTTGCACCGCGACTGTAGTATCAGGGAGGTGTTATGCCCAACACGTACATCGGCACGACCGGAGATGACGTCATCTATGGCACCACTGGTTCCGATATTTATTATCCGGGCCTCAATCAATATGGCGACACCATCTACGATATGGACGGCGACGATCAATACATCCTGACTTACGGCTATGCCGAGATCTTCGATTGGGGCGGGAACGACGTCGTCACCATGGTCGGGGTGAAGCTCGCCGACCTGAACTTCAGTACGGACACATGGACGGTCGGCATCTGGTCTGACGACCAGTCGAGGGGGGTCTGGTTCTCGGGCATGTGGGACAATCCCGCCGGCGGCGTCGAAACTCTCATCCTGGACGACGTCACCCTCAGCCGCGCTGAAATCCTCGCCTACGCTGGAGACAATATCATCACCTTCTAGCGCGAACGCCGCGTTCGCCCGGATCAGCCGAGGTGCCAGTCGCGCTTCAGGCGGGTCGAGGCGGCGAGGTAGATGAGCGCGCTCAGGACGTAGAAGCCCAGGCCGTAGAGGATCGAATATTGGAGGGCGTCCGCGCCATGGGCCGCGGTCATCCGGTCCGACATGAAGCCCAGGAAGAAGATCCCGAAGCCGATCCCGATCAGGTTGTTGATGAACAGGAAGCCGGCGGAGGCGGTGGCGCGCATGTTGGGCGGGACGATATGCTGGACGGCGGCGATCACCGGGCCGAGCCAGGCGAGCGCCAGCATCTGGCCGATCGCGAACAGGATCCAGCCGATCCCCAGCGACGGCGCGAACAGGCCGAAGGCGAAGACGGGGGTCGCGATCAGGAAGCAGACCGCCGGGACCAGCGCATAGGCGCCCGGATTGGCGGCGCCGACCCGGTCGCCGATCCAGCCGCCGAGCAACGTGCCTGCGACTCCGCCGATCAGGACGATCGACCCGTAGAACAAGCCGACCTCGGCGAGCTCGAGCCCGAAGCTGCGGCTGAAGAAGCTCGGGAGCCAGAAGATGAGGCCGTAGCCCAGGATCGATCCGGAGGCGGCTCCGAAGGAGAGCAGCCAGAAGCTCGGCTTTCGGGCGAGGGTCGCGACCACCTGGAGGAAGGGCGGCGCCGGCTCGCTGGCCTGGCCGTCGGCGGTGTCGAACCCGCCGCGCACCGGCTCCGGCACTCCGATCTTGACGAGCAGGGCGGCCGGCAGGCCGGCCAGGCCGACGATGATGAAGGCCGAGCGCCAGTCGAGATGGCTTGCGATCCAGCCGCCGAAGAAGACCCCCAGCGCCGAGCCGATCGGGATCCCGAGCGAGAACAGGGCGAGCGCCCGGGCGCGACGTTCCTTCGGATAGAAATCGCTGATCAGGGCGTAGGAGGGCGCGACCCCGCCCGCTTCGCCGATCCCGACCCCCATTCGCGCCAGGAACAGATGCCAGAAATTCTGGGCCAGCCCGCAGATCGCGGTAAAGGCGCTCCAAAGGGCCACCGAAACCGCGATGATGTTCACCCGGCTCTTCCGATCGGCGAGCCAGGCGATCGGGATCGCGAGCCCCGAATAGAAGAGCGCGAAGGCGATCCCGCCCATCAGGCCGAGCTGGCCGTCCGAAAGCCCGAGCTCCGCCTTGATCGGAACCGCCAGCACCCCGATGATCTGCCGGTCGATGAAGTTGAAGATATAGGCGACCAGCAGGATCGCGAGGACCCGGCCGCCGGGGGATGAGCCTGCTGTTATTCCGGCATGCCTGGTCGCCACGCTTTCACCTCTCGCTCGGATCCTCCGTCATTGCGAGGAGCGAAGCGACGAAGCAATCCAGCTTCGTAACGCCGAGCCGCTGGATTGCTTCGCTTCGCTCGCAATGATGGCGAGGAATCGCCTAGAACTTCACCCCGAGGCTGAGGAAGACCTGCCTAGGATTGCCGTAGAATGCTGTGGCGACGCCCTCCAGGCCAAGGCTCGGGGTCGGCCTGCCCGCGGCATTGATGATCGGCTGCCCGGTCACCGGATTGCTCACCAGGAACTGGTAGCCGGAAGTGATATACTGCTTGTCGGTCAGGTTCTTGCCGTGAAGGCCGACCGTCCAGCGGTCGTCCGAGCTCGTCCATACCAGGCTGGCGTCGAGCAACGCATAGCCCGGCTGGTCGAGATAGGGGCTGGGGGTCTCGAACTGGAAGGTCTTGCTCCGATAGGACAGGGTCGTGCTTGCCGAAAGATCGCCCCCGGCCATCTTCATCGAATAATCCAGGGTGCCGGAAAGGGTCCATTTGGGCGTATTCTGGATTCGCCGAAAGTTTGCGACGTCGACCGGGCCCTGGCCCGGGACGTTGGTGATGAACTCGTCATATTGGGCGTCGAGATAGCCCAGGGTGCCCGCGAAGTTGAGGCGCGAGCCGTTGTCGTTGCGGAACAGGGTGGCGAACAGCTCCGCCTCGACGCCCTTGAAGCTGGCCTTGCCGGCGTTGGTGGTGACTCCCACGAAGGTGGGAATTCCATTGACCACGGCGCCGACCGAACCGGGCACCTGGACGTCCTTATAATCGGCGTAGAAGCCGGCGAGAGCGAGGCGAACCCGGCGGTCGAAGAGCGAGGCCTTGTAGCCGATCTCGTAGCTGTTCACGGTCTCGGGATCGAACAGGAAGTATTCGAAGATCTCGTTGGGTTCGCGAACGCCGTTGCCGTTGAGGTCGGGAGCGCTTGTCGAGATCCCTCGGGGATCGAAGCCGCCGCCCTTGAAGCCCTGCGAATAGCTCGCGTAGATATTGTGATCGTCGGTCGGTGTGAAGCTGATCGACGCCCGCGGCGTGAATTTCTTGAATTTTTCCTCCCCCGTGAAGTTGGAGGAAAAGACGTTGCCGACGCCTTGCCCGCCGAGTTCCGGCAGCGGGCCGAAAGCGAGGTTCCTTCGAGTGATGAACGCGCGCCTCTCGTCGACGGTGTAACGCCCACCGGCTGAAAGGTGGATGACGTCGCTGACGTCGTAGGTGACGTCGGCGAACGCGGCCCAGGTCTGGGTGTCGACATCGCCGGTGGTCGAAACCGAGAAGCCGGGGATCGGCCCGACGGGCGGCAGGAGCCTTATGCCCTGCTCGTTGAGGACGACGTCGAAAACGTTGTTGGCGTTGGCGTTCAGATAATAGACGCCCATGACCGCGTTGAGCGGGCCGCTGTCGACCAGCACCTGGAATTCGTTGGAGAATTGCCGGTTGCGATAAATGGCCGGGACGTCGACGTCGCGGGCGGGCAGGGCCTCGAAGTCGATCGGGGTCGCGGAGCGGTCGCGGCGGTAGGCGGTGATGTTGCGAAGGGTGATGGCCTCGTCGAGCTCGATCTCGATATGGGCCGCACCGCCATAGGCCTTGATCTCCTGCCTGGGAGTGATCAGGCCGCCGCGTGAATCGTAGACGTCGCCGAGCACCGGGGCTCCCGAGAGCAGGCCGGGGATCAGCCGGTGGCCGCCGCGCGGGTTGCTGTCGTCCTTGGTATAGTCGCCCGAGAAGCGGATCGAGATCCCGTCCGCCGGATCGAGCTCCACGGTGGCGCGAGCCGCCCAGACGTCGCGATTGTAATTCTCGAGGCCCGTGGTGAGATTGTCGCCGAAGCCTTGCCGGGTCAGCCTGGCCACCGAGCCGCCGATCTTCACCCCGTCCGCCACGGGCGTGCTGGCCGAAAGGATGAGGTCCGCCTGCCGGTAGGTGCCGAGATTGGCCCGGGCGCGGAAGGTCGGAAGCTCGGAGAGGCGGCGGGTGACGTATTTGATCGCGCCTCCGATCGTGTTCCGGCCGTAGAGCGTGCCCTGCGGGCCTCGAAGCACTTCGATACGCTCGACGTCGTAGATGTCGAGCACCGCGGCCTGCGGGCGGTTCAGGTAGACATCGTCGAGATAGAGGCCGACGCCTGCCTCGAAGCCGGCGACCGGATCCTGCTGGCCGACTCCGCGGATGAAGGCGGTGAGGGTCGTGTTGGTGCCGCGCGACGTCTCGATCGTGACGTTGGGGGTGGTGTCGGAAAGATCGGTGATGTCGATGGCGCCCATCCGCTCCAGGGTCTCGCCCGAATAAGCGGTGACTGCGATCGGAACGTCCTGGAGGTTCTCGGCGCGGCGGCGCGCTGTGACGATGATGTCGGAATCCTCGACCGGTCCGGCGGCGGCCGATTCGTCGAGCGCTTCGTTGGCGGCGGCGGCGGCATCCTCTTCGGTCTGCGCATAGAGGGGGGCCGGGATCGTGGCGAGCGCGGCGACGGCTGCGCCGAGCCTAAGGGCGGTCAGGGTGCGGCTACGGGTCATGGCGTGTCTCCTGGCATTTTCAGGCTGTGGTTTCGGTTTGACGGACTGGCGGCAAGGTCGCCGCGAATTCGCGAAGGGCGGCGTTGAACAATTCCGGCTGCTCGAGATGCGGGGCATGGCCGGAGCGGTCGAAGGTGACGGCCCGGGCGCTTGGGAGTGCCCCGACCAGGTGGCCGGCGGTGTCCGCCCCGTAAAGGTGGCTGTGAGCGCCGTGGACGACCAGGGTCGGCTGACGGATCGAAGGCAGCAGAGGCCGGAAATCCTCTTCCACGAGCGACTCCCACAAGGCGCCGATGGCGGCGGGATCGTTTGCGGCGAAGGCGGCTGCGGCGCGGTCTGCCCCGGCGCCCGGAACCGCGAAGATGGCCTGGCCGGCGGCGGCCGCGAAGGCGGGGAAATCGTCCCTTATCGCCTGGCTTCGGGCTTCGCAGGTCTCGCTTGAGAGGCCAAGGTCCCAATCCTCGTCGTTGAGCACCCGCGCGGTCATGTCGACCACCACCGCGCCCGCGAATCTGAGCGAATCCGGCCCGGCCAGGACCCGCCACAGGACCGCCGCTCCGAGCGACCAGCCCACGCCCACCGCTCCGTCCAGCTCCAGCGTCCGGGCGAGGCCCGCCACGTCTTCGGCCAGCAGGCGGATGGTGGGCGGGACCGGCCCCGCCGGCGAGCTCCCATGGCCCCGAAAGTCGACCGCGATCACTCGAAAGGCGCCGGCAAGCGCAACCTGGCGCTCGAAGAAGCCGGAATCGGCCATCAGTCCGTGCAGGAGCAGGAGCGGACGCCCCCGGCCTTCGTCTGAATAGGCGATTCGAGCGCCGTCAGATGCCGTGAAGTGCCTCAACCCCTCTCCCCCGGCCGTGCGTTCCTGTTTCGGAATCTCGTTCGGCCTGCCCAGAGCAATGCTACAAGCTGAAACCTGAGTCAATGTTCAAGTTAAGTTGGTTCGAGGGCCGTCATGCTGAACTTGTTTCAGCATCCAGTCCGGATGCGGCAGGGAGGCGGAGACCTGGGCCCTGAAACAAGTTGAGGGTGGACGGTGGAGGATTTAGGGTGACGGTGGAGGATGGCGCCGAGCAGTGTCTTCGGTCCGCCCGCCACTCCTATGCTTCGCCGCGTCCACCCGCTAAGGCCGGCCCATGACCGCCGCCATCTCGATCGTCGACCTTGAAAAGACCTATGCGGGCGGCAAGCGGGCGCTCGACGGAGTAAGCCTCGACGTTCCCCAGGGCGAGATATTCGGCCTCCTCGGGCCGAACGGCGCGGGGAAGTCGACATTGATCAACATCCTCGCAGGCCTCGTCAACAAGAGCGGGGGGAGCGTCACCATCTGGGGCTTCGACGTCGACAAGCATCCCCGCAACTCCAAGGCCTCGATCGGGATCGTCCCTCAGGAGCTGGTCTTCGATCCCTTCTTCACCCCTCGCGAAACGCTCGAGATCACGGCCGGCCTCTACGGAGTGCCCAAGGAGCGGCGGCGGACCCGGGAATTGCTCCGCGCCGTCCATCTCGAGGACAAGGCCGATGCTTATTCGCGCACCCTTTCCGGCGGGATGAAGCGCCGGCTTCTGGTCGCCAAGGCAATGGTCCATTCGCCGCCCATCCTGGTCCTCGACGAACCCACCGCCGGGGTCGACATCGAGCTTCGCCAACAGCTCTGGGCCTATGTCCGGGAGCTCAACGCCGAGGGCGTCACGATCGTATTGACCACCCACTATCTGGAGGAAGCGGAAAATCTCTGCGACCGGATCGCGATCATCAACCACGGCCGGCTCATCGCCAACGAGACGACCCGGACCCTGGTCGGGATGGCACAGGAGAAGGCGGTGGAGGTCACCGTCGACCGCGACATCGCCGCGCTTCCCGACTCCACCTGCTTCGAGAAGATCGACCTGATGGGCGAGCGCACGCTCGCGATCACCTACCGCAAGGACAAGGTGAATGCGGGCGAGGTTCTCGCCGCCCTGCAGCGCGACGGATTGGGGATCGTCGACGTCTCGACCCGCGAGGCGGACCTGGAGGACGTCTTCCTCAACTTGACGCGCGCGTCCGATGCGGCGGCGTAAGCCTCGCACCCTCCCCTCCCTGCAAGGGAGGGGCCAGGGGTGGGTCCGCCGAAGGCGGCCGAAACTCCGACTCGGTAGAAAGTCTCGCTGCGCTCGCCTACCCACCCCCGGCCCCTCCCTGGAAGGGAGGGGCCGGGGGTGG
>DASQZF010000161.1:0-21856 GCA_035638835.1 Allosphingosinicella sp.
CATTCTCACTCCTTCACGGACCGTCATGCTGAACTTGTTTCAGCATCCAGTCCTCCGCCTCTCGGGCGCATGTCCAGCTGGACCCTGAAACAAGTTCAGGGTGACGGTGGGCCCATCACCTAAACCTTCATCGGATAGACCGGCTGGATGTCCGTCGGGATATGGGCGGTCTTGGCAAGCACGTCGCGTGCCCGCTCGTCCAGCCGGGCATGGCGTTCGAAGAAGGCCTTGGTCCCGGCATAGTCGCCATTGCCCTGGAGCCTGACCAGCTCGGCCAGAAGCTCCTTCAACCCCGATTCCATCCGGTCGTAATCCACCCGGAACCGGTCCGCCCCCTCGTCCCAGCGGAAGGCGCCCTTCTCCTTCAGATAGCCATATTGCATCGCCGCGCCGCGGCCGTGCGCCTCGTCTATCCCGAAGCGGACCGCCCGGAAGATCCCGACGAAATAGGTCGCGAGCGCCTGCTCGCGCTCCGCCGCCGGAAGCTCTCCCCGCTTCATCATGTAGAGGATGTTGTGGACCCCCATCACGTCCGCTTTGGCTTCCTCGCTCGCGGAATAGACGTCCTTGAGCTCGGCGTTGACATTGGTCCGGCGGCCGCCGACATCGATCGTCCCGGGCCCGAGGCTGTGCGCCAGCTCGTGGAACAGGGTCTCGTTGGTCATATATTTCTTCGTCACCAGCCGCGCCTGGTCCGGGACCAGCACGAGGCCGGCCATCGGCGCAAGGATCCGGTCGTATTTGGCGCCGAGGACGTTGGCGAGGATCACCTTCTTCGCCCCTTTCGCTTCTCTCACACGCTCGTCGTTGGGCAGGTTGAAGGCGATGGTCTGGACGCCGGGCACGTTGTCGCCGCCGCCATGGACCTGGTCGGCGACCAGGATGGGCGAGGCGAAGGGCCGGTTGAAATTCTTGTAGCGGTCGTCGACCGGCAGGTTGCGCTCCATGTCGGGAAGCAGGGCTTTATACTTGGTGAGGGCCGCGCTCTCCCGCGGGTCCTGGACGGTGATGAAGGCCTCGAAGGCCGTCTTCGTCCCGTAGAGCGTGTCGGTGTAGACCTCGTAAGGCCCGATCACGACCTCGATCGGGGTCCCGCTGACGTCCATCCAGGCCAGCTCCGATTCGTAATAATCGTTGGTCCGGAAGGCCTTGGCCCGAAGGTTGAGGAATTTGCGGAGCGAGGCGTTGCTCGTCCGGGCCGCGGCCCGCTCGAGCAGCTTCGCCGCCGGCTCGAGCCATTGCCTGTATTCGACGCTGTAGGGCACGGCGACCAGCCGGTCGCCGCGCCTCTTCACTACGGTATAGCCGCTGGTGAGCGCCTCCTTCTGGCCCGGATTGGCGGCCAGATAGGTCTCGAAATCCGCCTTGGTCAGGTCCTTCGGATAGAAGCCCGCGCCCGCCGGCATCTTCTCGCCGCCGTAGAAGGGATGGTTCTCGGCGAGCGTGTCCCAGGGCCCGAAATGGAGGTCGAACATGTCGAGCAGGGCCGCTTTGCGAGGATGCTTGCTCCGGGCGATCTCGGCCCGGACGGTCGGATTGTCCACGGACCGCTGGCGCTGGTAGATGGGGTTCATCAGCTCGGCCGCCTCGATCAGCAGGTTCACGACCTCCCGCTCCTCGGCGTCGAGGAAGGCGGCGTTCGGCGCCATCTGTATGCGCGCGATCTTGGCCCGCTGAGCGGCGAGGTCGTAGCCGTCCGCGACCGGCGCCGCGGCCGTTGCGGGCGGCTCGGCGGGACGGGTGGTGCAGGCGGCGGAGGCGAGGAGCAGGGCGGCGAGAGCGAAATTACGCAACTTGTTTCTCCTTCGGCGCAGACGATTGGAACGGCTGCGGCACGAGATACGTTCCGGACGGTGTGACCAGCAAAACGCAGCGTAACCGCGAAAGCCGCATCTTCAAGCTCGATGAAAGCCGCAATTGCTGGCGGGTGTCCCGCGCCGGCCGCGCCTCGCTCGTCGTCGACGCCTGCGATTACTTCCGGCTGGCCCGACAGGCGATGCTCAAGGCGCGCTCCCAGATCATGATGATCGGCTGGGACATCGACACCAGGGTGACCCTCGACGAGCCCGGGGAGAAGGGCGAGCCGCCGGTCAAGGTCGGTGCTCTCATCTCCTGGATCTCCAAGAAGCGGCCCGACCTCGATATCTACATCCTCGCCTGGGACGGCGAGGCCTATCGCTACCTCGGCCGGGGAACCACCCTGTTCCAGCTCGGAAGCTGGGCGAGGCGCGACAACATCCATTTCAAGCTCGACCACAATCATCCGCGCGAGGCCAGCCACCACCAGAAGATCCTCGTCATCGACGATCGTCTGGCCTTTTGCGGCGGGATCGACATGACCGGCTCGCGCTGGGACACGCGCGAGCACAAGGACGAGCCCTCGCAGCGGCGCGAGCCGACCACCCGCCGCGCCTACGATCCGTGGCACGACGCCACGATGTGCGTCGACGGCGGAGTCGCGCATTGCCTCGGCGACCTTGCCCGGCTGCGCTGGCTCGCGGCGACGGGCGAGCGGCTCGATTCGGCGAACCCCGGCGAGCAGGACCATTGGCCCGACGCGCTCGAGCCCGATTTCCGCGACGTCGACATCGCCATCGCCCGCACCCGGGGCGAGATCGGCGAATGGTCGGAGATCCGCGAGATCGAGGCCCTGTTCCTCGATCTCATCGCCAGCGCCCGACGGCTCGTCTACATCGAGACCCAATATTTCGCCTCGCGAGTGGTCGCCGAAGCCATAGGCAGGCGGCTGGGCGAGCCCGACGGCCCCGAATTCGTCATCGTCAACCCGAAGGCCGGCTATGGCTGGCTCGACGAATCGGTGATGGGCCCGGCCCGGGCCGAGTTGGTCGAAGCGCTGGAACGCAAGGACCGCTACGGCCGCTTCCGGATCTACACGCCGGTGACGGAAGGGGGAGTAGACATCTACGTCCACGCCAAGATCTTGGTGGTCGACGATCAGGTGCTTCGGGTCGGCTCGGCCAATCTCAACAACCGCTCGATGGGCCTCGACACCGAGTGCGACCTGATGATCGACGCCCGACTGCCCGCCAACCAGGGGTCGGAATCGACGATCAGGCGCCTTCGCGCCGACCTCATCGCCGAGCATCTCGGGGCCGAGCCGACCGAGGTCGCCGCCGCCTGCGAAAAGTCCGGCTCGCTGATCGCGACGATCGAGCGTCTCCGGGGCGAGGGCCGGACGCTGGTGCCCTACCGGATTCCCGAGTTCAGCGCCCCGTTGAAGGCGGTGGCGAAGAGCGAGGCCCTCGACCCCGAAAGCGCCAGCGACCCCTTCGAACCCCTGAACCGCAGGCGCCTTCTCAGGGGATTTCGGAAGAGCTGACTGGAGACGGCCGCCGGGCTCCGTTCGCCCTGAGCTTGTCGAAGGGCCTTCCTTCTGTCGTCCGGCGTGGCCGAGTAGAATAGGGCTTCGACAGGCTCAGCCCGAACGGAGGGTATTTCAATGATACCGGGGCCCACGCTATCCCCCCCTCATGCAGGGGCTGGACGTCGGCGTTGCCGGATGCGGGATCGGAGGTTTGGCGGCGGCCTTGCTGCTCGCCCGCGACGGTCACCATGTCTCCCTCTACGAGCGCTTCGACGCGCCCCGCCCGGTCGGATCGGGCCTGATGATCCAGCCCACCGGCCTCGCCGTGCTCGAGCGGCTCGGCCTCGCTTCGGCGCTGGTCGAGGCCTCGGCGCCGATCGGAAGGCTGCTCGGCAAGGTCGAGCCCTCCGGGCGGGTGGTGCTCGACGTCCGCTACGAATGGCTTCGCCGCCCCGGCGCCTGCGGCTTCGGAGTGCATCGCTCGACCCTGTTCGACATCCTCC
The DNA here is from genome assembly GCA_035638835.1 of Allosphingosinicella sp. GTDB lineage: Bacteria > Pseudomonadota > Alphaproteobacteria > Sphingomonadales > Sphingomonadaceae > Allosphingosinicella. The sequence goes on from DASQZF010000161.1 coordinate 3,829, forward strand.
ACCGCGCCGCGACCGCTTCGGCCATCCCGATCCACACCGGCCGGACCGTCATCGGCCGGGAGGGCGGCCGCCTTCGCTTCGCCGGGGGAGAGACCTCGCCGAACCACGATCTGATCGTCGACGCGCTCGGCGCGGGCTCGGCGCTCGCCGGCGAGCCGGCCCGGCCGCTGGCCTACGGCGCCTTATGGGCGAGCCTCGACTGGGTCGACGGCTTCGACGAAGCCGCGCTCGAGCAGCGCTACCGGGCGGCGAGCGTCATGACCGGAGTCCTTCCCGTCGGGCTCGCCCCGTCCGGCGGCCGTCGCCAGGCGGCCTTCTTCTGGCTGCTCCGCGGCGATCGGCTGCCCGACTGGCAGGCTCGCGGCCTGGAAGCCTGGAAGGCGGAGGTCCGCGCCCTCTGGCCGGCGACGGCCCCGCTTCTCGACCAGATCGAAAGCTCCGACCGACTCACCTTCGCCCGCTACGCCCACCGGACGCTTCGCGAGCCCGCCGGTCCGGGCCTCATCCACATCGGCGATTCCTGGCACTCGACCAGCCCCCAGCTCGGCCAGGGCGCCAACATGGCCCTGCTCGATTCCTGGGCCCTGGCAATGGCGCTTCGGGAGGAAGACGGACTCGACCGGGCGCTCCTCCGGGCCGTCGCCCTTCGCCGCCGCCACGTTGGGCTCTACCAGGCCCTCTCCGTCCTCTTCACCCCCGCCTACCAGTCGGACAGCCGGGTCCTGCCCTGGATCCGGGACCGGATCGTCCCGCCCTTCGGCCGGCTGTGGCCGGCGACCCGGATCCAGGCGGAGATGGTGGCGGGAACATTCGGAGGGCCGATGGAGCGGCTGGGGCTGCGCTGACGCGTCCGTTGCACGTCCTTCGATACGGGTCTTCGCCAGGCTCAGCCCCTACTCAGGATGAGCGGTTGAGATAATTCTCTGTCCGCTCATCCTGAGTAGCCGTTGAGCCTGGCGAAACGGCGTATCGAAGGACCCCCGCATTGCCTCCGGCGCCCGATTATGCTCCCTTAGGACCGTAACGACTTGGCTTGCGGGGGCAGGCCGAAGGGGGGGCGACTTGGGGAAATCGGCGACTGGGCAGATGTGCGACCCGGACGGCACCGGCGAGGTGACCGTGGTCGGGACGGAGCGGGTGCTGCTCGAAGAATATTCGGGCTTCTGGCCGAACGACCGCCGGGCCCCGACCGACGAGGCGAGCTACAGGCGGCGCGCCTTGGAGCAGGGCCAGGCGGCGCTGTGCCTTTCCGGCGGTGGGATCAGGAGCGCGGCCTTCGCGCTCGGCGTGCTCCAGGCGCTCAGCGCCAAGCGCCTGCTCACCGGCTTCCATTATCTCTCCACCGTCTCGGGTGGCGGCTATATCGGCAGCTGGCTCCAGCGCTGGATCCACGAGGAGCCCGGCGGCGCGGGCTCGGTGATGACGAAGCTCGGAGGCGCGACCGAGCCGGCGGAGGTCTCGGCCCTCCGCGAGAATTCGAACTTCATCACCCCGCGGGTCGGGGTCGGCTCCAACGACACCTGGACCGCCCTCTCCATCTCGGGCCGCAACATCGCCCTCAACTGGCTGCTCTTCGCTCCGCTGCTGATGCTGGTCACGGTCTTTCCGAACCTGTTCGCGGCGAGCGTCCTCTCCCTCCCCTACCGGACGACCCTGGTGCCCGAGCTTCCGCTCGCCCCGCTCCTGATCAGCGCGCTTTTCGCCTGGGCCGCGGCGTGGCACGTCGTCCGGGAGCTTCCGAGCTATCGGGCCCAGACCAGCGTGAAGCCCAACCGCGCCGACGGCTGGCTCACCCTCCGCATCGTTCTCCCACTCGTCCTGTGGGCGATCGCCGGAACGCTCAGCATCGGGGTCGATCTCTTTTCCGAGGAGCCCTTTCTCTTCGTCCCGGGCCTCGCGCTGGCCCTGACCTCGCTGGCCGCGTCCATCCTGGGCCTGATCGCCTCCGGCCTGACTCTTCCCGGGCCGGACGAGCCGGACCGTTGGCACCCGCTCAACGATTATCGCCGGACCTTCGTCAACGATCTGCCATTGTGGATCGCCGCCCTCGTGATCGCGGCGATCGTGACCGTGCTCGGCGCCGCGTCGTTCGACCGCTGGCTCCAGGCCGAGCTCCTCTTCCTCGCCGACCATCCCGAGCTCGACCCGGGTCTCCCGGCCAGGCTCGGGGCGGTGGCCCACTGGCACGACGGCAAGCGCGCCCTCTCGCCCATCGCCCTGCTTACGGTGCTCGGGCCGCTATGGCTGATGGCGACCCAGCTGCTCATCGCCATCGTCTTCGCCGGGTTCCGAAACGCCACTGGGGCGACCGTCCGGCCCGACGCGGACCGCGAATGGCTTGCCCGGCTGTCGGCGGTGAAGATCAAGCCGATGCTGCTCTGGGGAATGGTCGGCTTCGCCGTGCTCATCCTCGACTGGGCGCTTCTCCGCTACATTCCGGGCTACGACATGTCCCTGTCGGGAATGATCGCCCTGATCAGCGGCTTCGTGGCGGTGATGGGCGGAAGGAGCACGAAGAGCGGCAACAGCAACAGCACCGTCCAGGGAATCAGCGGCTTCGTCCTCAAATTCATTCCGATGCAAAGCGTGATCGCCATCGGCACCGGCCTGTTCATCCTCATGCTGTTCCTGATCCTGGGCCGGCTCGAGCAGAACGGGGCCGACTGGATCGCCCAGGCGATCGAGGATCCGAGGCTTCCCCAATGGGTCGATCCGGAGGTCGTCGCCCATCTCGTCTTCCTGGCCGTCCTCTTCCTCGCCCTCCTCTTCCTCGGCCGAAGGATCCAGGTGAACCGCTTCTCCCTGAACGGGCTCTACCGCAACCGCCTCGCCCGGGCCTTCCTCGGCGGAGCCCGGCTGAAGCGCGATCCGGACCCGTTCACCGGCTTCGACGCCGCCGACAACGTCCGGATGCACAATCTCGCCATGGGCCCCGGGGCGGTCCTCTATCCGGTGATCAACGTCGCTCTCAACGTCACTGCGAGCGAGAAGCTGGCCTGGCAGGAGCGCAAGGCCGAGCCTTTCGTCTTCACCCCCCGCTACAGCGGCAGCGGGATGCTCAAGCCCCCCGAATGGCCGCCGGCCGGGGCCGCGGTCGACCTTAACGACCCGCCCGGCGCCTATGTCGCCTCCAATGTCTATGGCGGCAACGAGCCCGATCTGGCGATGGCCGGGTGCGGAGTGAGCCTCGCCACCGCGGTCTCGATCTCCGGCGCCGCGGCGAGCCCCAACATGGGCTATCACACCTCCGCCGCGACCGCCTTCCTGATGACCTTGTTCAACGTCCGCCTGGGCGCCTGGCTTCCCAACCCCGCCCAGGGCGAGAAGATGGGCGACGCGATCCGGGCCTCCGGGCCGAGCAACTCGCTGTTCGCGGTGCTCCGCGAGCTCGGCGGCGCGACCGACGACCGGGGCCGCGACATCTATCTTTCCGACGGCGGCCATTTCGAGAATCTGGGTCTCTACGAGATGGTCCGCCGGCGCTGCCGCTACATCGTCGTCAGCGACGCCGGAGCCGATCCGGAATGCGCGTTCAGCGATCTCGGCGGAGCGGTGCGCAAGGTGAAGATCGACTTCGACGTCGACATCAGCTTCGACGCGCTCGACATCTACCCGCGCGACCCGGCAAGCGGGAAGGGGGAGCGCCAGCGCGCCTTCGCTCTGGGAACGATCGAATATCCGGAAGCCCGCTATACCGGCGAGGGGCCCGAGCCGGCGGAAGCGCGCAAGGCGCGGGTCGGCCGGCTGCTCTACATCAAGCCCAGCTATTTCGGCCCGCTGCCGGTCGACGTCCGCTCCTACGCGCAGGTCAGCAAGGCCTTCCCCCACGAATCCACCGCCGACCAGTTCTTTTCGGAATCGCAGTTCGAAAGCTACCGCCGCCTCGGCTTCTTCTTCACCTCGGCGCTGGGCGGCGACTTCGACGCGCGCCATTTCAGCGACCCGGTCGGAAGCTTCTTCGAGGCCGTCGAGGCTCAGCTCGATGGCGCGCGGGGGTCGGACGATCCGGAGGAAGTCGGGGACGGCCTGGTTCGGAAGGCAGTCCGGGCGGTGCGTCGGAAGGTGGGGTTGAGCGGGGCGGCGGATCCGTCATCCCGGGCTTGAGCGCTTCGTCATCCCGGGCTTGAGCGCTTCGTCATCCCGGCGAAGGCCGGGATCCATGAACACGGGTCTTCGCGGGTTCGCTTCGGTCCGTGCTCATAGATTCCGGCCTTCGCAGGACCTTTGCATAACCCTGGCGAAGCGCTCGGAATCAAAGCCCCTCCCCTTCAGGGGAGGGGTTGGGGTGGGGAATGTGGGCGAGAATGTTCGCTGACGCCGGTGAAATGAGCAGACAGCCCCCACCCCAACCCCTCCCCTGAAGGGGAGGGGCTAAGACCAGGCGACTTGTGCAAAGGTCCCGCCTTCGCTGGAATGACGTCTAGGCCTCGTCGCCCTCGCCCTCTTCCGCACCTTCGGCCGCCTTCGAGTCCTGGAAGAAGGGCTCGACCTCGCCCTTGAGCTTGATCGTCATCGGCTGGCCGTAACGATCCATGCTCTTGCCCGCGGCCACCCGGATCCAGCCTTCCGAGACGCTATATTCCTCGACGTCGGTGCGCTCCTTGCCCTTGAATCGGATCCCGACCCCTCGGCGAAGCAGCTCGCCGTCGAAAAAGGGGCTGCGCGGGTTGAGCGAAAGTCGGTCGGGGAGCGTATCGGCCATGTCTTGTCTCTTCGTATCGTCTGGAGTGATGCCCTCTCCCGCTTTCACGGGAGCGAATCGTCGCCTTTGCCGTCATTGCGAGGAGCGAAGCGACGAAGCAATCCAGCCTCGCTTCGCACCAAGCGCAGCACTGGATTGCTTCGCTCCGCTCGCAATGACGGTAGAGCTAGCGCAGCTTGCTGATCTTCAGCCCGTCCTGTTTGGCCCGGTCCTTCACCGACTCCTCGGTCCGGGTCAATGCCTTGGCGACCGCCTTCAGCGACATGCCCTTGCCGGCGAGCAAATGGAGCTTCTGGATCTCCTCCTGCTTCCAGGGCTGGCGGTGACGGGCGAAGGGCTCCGCCATCAGTCGCTCGAAAGCCCGCCGCCGCCCTTGGTCGACGGGTTGGCGGCGATGGTCTTCTTGACCTCCTTCTTGGGCTTCTTGGCTTCCTTGTTGCTCTTCATCTGACCCTTGGCCATGTCCGTTCTCCTTGTTTGTCCGTCATTGCGAGAAGCCCTTCGACGCCGCCTGCGGCGGCGCTCAGGATAAACTTCCGCTACGCGGAAGCGACGAAGCAATCCAGCTTCGGCGTTCGCGACCAACGCAGTACTGGATTGCTTCGCTCCGCTCGCAATGACGGAGCGTTCACCCCTTCTCAGCCGCGATATACGCCTCCACCTGCTGCTCCAATATGTCGAGCGGCAGCGGGCCGTTCTCGAGCACCGCCGCGTGGAAATCGCGAATCTCGAACCGCTCACCCAACGCCGCCTTCGCCCGCTCGCGAAGCTCGACGATCTTGAGCTGGCCGATCTTGTAGCTCGTCGCCTGGCCCGGATTGTTGATGTAGCGCTCGACCTCCTTCACGATGTCGCGCTCGGACAGGAGCGAATTGTCCTGGAAATATCCGATCGCCTGCTCGCGGGTCCAGCGCTTGGAATGAAGGCCGGTGTCGGTGACCAGCCGGACCGCCCGCCACAGCTCCAGCGACAGGTGCCCGAACAGCGAATAGGCATCCTCGTAGAAGCCCATCTCGCGGCCCAGCCGCTCGGCATAGAGCCCCCAGCCCTCGCTATAGGCGCCATAGCCTCCGAAGCGCCGGAACTTGGGAACTCCCTCCAGCTCCTGCTGGAGAGCGATCTGGAAATGGTGGCCGGGCGCGCCCTCGTGATAGGCGATGCCTTCGATCTGGGGCTTCAGCACCTGGTTCATGTCGGCCAGGTTGACGTAGAATATGCCGGGCCTCGATCCGTCCGGCGAAGGCCGGTTGTAGAAGGCGACGGAGGCCGTCTCCTGCCTCCAGGTCTCGACCGCCCGGACCTCGAGCGGCGCCTTGGGCAGCCGGCTGAACCATTTAGGCGCCACGGCCGTCACCTGCGCGACGAAGGCGTTGGCGTCCTTCAGATATTGCTGCCGCCCCCCGTCGGTATTCGGATATTTGAACTGCGGGCCGGTCTTGATGTGCCGGAAGAATTGCTGGAGCGTGCCCTTGAATCCGACCTGCGCCTTCACCGCCTCCATCTCGCGGTGGATGCGGGCCACTTCGTCGAGCCCGATCTGGTGGATCCGGTCGGCCGAAAGGTCGGTCGTGGTCTGGGCGCGGAGCCGCGACGCATAATATTCGCCGCCGTTCGGGAGGCTCCAGGCGCCGCTGTTGCCGGTCGCCCTCGGCTCGATGGAGTCGAGGGTCGAGAGCATGTCGCCGACCGCCCGCCGGAACGGGCCGGAGAGCGCCGCCGAAGCGTCGGCGATCAGCCGCGCCTTGACGTCGGCCGGAGCATCCAGCGCTCCCACCTTTTTCCGGAAGTCGGCGAGCAGGGGCGAATCCGCGCCGGCTTCGAATGGCGCCCCGGCGATCGCCCGCCGGGCGTCGGCGCGCACCGGGGCGAAGTTGAACTTCGGCGGGACGATCCCCTTCTCCGCCTGGGCCCGCGCCTCGGCGCCGATCTCGCGCATCGCCCGCTCCGTATCGCGGATCCGGGCGATATAGGCCTCGGCGTCGGCGACGCTGTCGACCCGGTGCTGGTTGATCAGGAAGACCGGGAAGGCGCCCGCCGGGCTTCCGTTGGTCGACATCGGAAAGCCGTAGTCGCGCCAGCGGAAATTCTCCGCCGAGCGGCCCGCATTATATTCGAACAGGCGATAGTTGAGCTGTCCGGCCGGGCTCAGACTCGAATAGTCGAACTGCGCCTTCATCCGCGCCAGCTGGGCCTGCTGGAGCGCCTGCTGCCTCTCCCCCTGCGCATCGGTATAGTCGTCGAGCCGGTCGTAATTCGTCTTGGTGCCGAGCGCGGTCAGCGTCTCGGGCGACGAAGCGATCGACTCGTCGAAGGCGGAGTCGAGGAAGGCGAGGAGGCGGGCGTCCTCGGCGGCGGGCTTTGCGGCGAGCGCGCTCGCAGCGGCACCGACCTCATCGAGGGCCCGGTCCGTCAAAGCGACGACGTCGACCTCGCTCGGCCTGCTGGTCGTGGTGCAGGCGGTGGCGAGGAGCAGGGCGAGGAGAGGGAAAGCGTTTTTCATGATGAGAGCCCTAACGGCTCGGCGCGCCTTTGTCCTCCCCATGCGCAGCATGGGGAGGGGGACCACATGAAATGTGGTGGAGGGGTAGCTGCCGAAGCCTCAAAGGCTCGCGCTCGAACCCACCAGCTCCGGTGCCCCTACCCCTCCACCACCCTGCGGGTGGTCCCCCTCCCCATCTTGCGATGAGGAGGATCTGCTATGTCCCGCGAGCCAGCACGGATCCCACTCCGGCTCGGGCCCGAACCGCTCCACCAGAAAATCGACCAGGGCCCGAACCCGCGCCGTCGTCGACCGCCCCGGCGGCATCACCGCGTGCAGCGCCCCCTCCTCCATCGGGAAATCGCGGAGCACGGGCTCCAGGGTCCCGCGCTCCAGCCCGCGGGCGGCGATGAAGCTGGGCAGGATGCAGATCCCGAGCCCCGCCTCCGCCGCCGAGCGCAGCATCTCGCCATTGTCGGCTCGGAGCCTCGGACGGCCGCGGACATATTCCCATTTGCCCGCGATCCGGAATCGCCAGGCCTCGTTGGCGTAGAGCAGGATGTCGTGCGCCGCGAGGTCGCGCGGATGCCCGGGCCGCCCGCGTGCGTCGAGATAGGCCGGGCTCGCCACCGCCACCTTGCGCACCGGAGCGATCCGGCGCGCGATCAGCGAGCTGTCCTTCAGCGCTCCGATCCGAACCGCCAGATCGAAGCCGCCGGCCGCGAGGTCGACCGGCCGGTCGTCGAACGAGATGTCGAGCTCGACCCGGGGGTTCGCCTTCGCGAACTCGGCCAGCGCCGGCGCCAGGAACTCCACCCCGAACGACAATGGCGCCGAAAGCCGGACCGGCCCGGCGACCTGGGTCACCGCCTCGGCCACCACCTCCTCCGCCGCATCGAGATCGGCGAGGATGTTCGAGGCCCGCTCGAAATAGGCCTGCCCCACCTCGGTCGGCTGGGCCCCCTGCGCGGTCCGGGTCAGGAGCCGGGCGCCGAGTTGCTCCTCGAGCCGCGCCACCCGCCGGCTGAGGATCGACTTGGACATACCCATCCGCTCCCCGGCGCGGCTGAACGCGCCCGTCTCGACCACCCGGACGAAGGCCAGGACATCGAGCAAGTCGACCGAAGAGCGTTCCATAATCAGCAACACCGAAATGCGCCATGAGCGGCTACTAGCAACGTAGCTACCGGCTTACATGTCTCTTCGCAAGCTTCAGGGAGGAAGACATGACGAACGTTCTGATCATCGACAGCGCCGCTACCGGCGAGGCCTCCGTCACCCGCCGGCTGACCGCCGAGCTGGAGACGGTGCTTCGCGGGCGCGGCCCGGTCAGCATCGTCCACCGCGATGTCGGCACCCACCCCATCCCGCACCTCACCGCCGAGACCACGCCCGTCATCCGCGGCGCCGAGCCCGCGACCGACTCCGGGCGCGACGCCCTCGCTTTGTCCGACTCGCTGGTCGCGGAGCTGAAGGCCGCCGACCTCGTCGTCATCGGGGCGCCGATGTACAATTTCGGGATCGCCTCGACGCTCAAGGCCTGGTTCGACCATGTGCTTCGCGCCGGGATCACCTTCCGCTACTCGGAAGCCGGGCCCGAGGGCCTGCTCAAGGGCAAGAAGACGATCGTGATCGAAAGCCGCGCCGGCCTCTACAGCAGCGGCCCCTCGGCGCCGATGGACAGCCAGGAGCCGCACCTTCGCACCCTGCTCGCCTTCATGGGCCTGGACGACGCCCGCTTCGTCCGGGTCGAGAAGCTGGCCTTCGGGCCCGAGCAGGCGGCGGCCTCCATCGCCGAGGCGATCGACGAGATCCGTGCTCTTGCCACCGAGGAGCTGCCGCTGGCGGCCTGAATCCTCCCTATCGCGCAGCGATGGGGAGGGGGACCATGCGAAGCATGGTGGAGGGGTAGAAGGCGCCGCTTTCGGCGGTTCGCACGGGCAACTTCGACGGCCGAGCCAGCTACCTCTCCACCACACTTCGTGTGGTCCCCCTCCCCACGCGCTTTGCGCGCAGGGAGGATGAAACCGACCGTCCTCACCCTATTTCACTTAACAAGGGAGAAGAATGATGAAGCTCTACTACGCCCCCGGCGCCTGCTCGCAGGCCCCCCATATCGTCGCCCGCGAGTCCGGCCTCGACATCGAGCTGGCCAATGTGCGCTTCCCCGACAAGGTCACCGACGACGGCGAGAAGCTGGTCGAGGTCAACCCGAAGGGCGCGGTTCCGACGCTCAGGCTCGACGACGGCGAGGTGCTCACCGAGAATGCGGTGATCCTCCAATATCTCGCCGACAAGGCGCCGGGCTCGGAGCTCGCGCTCCCCGCCGGCGGGATCGAGCGCTACCGGCTGCTCGAGTGGCTGAACTACATCGCGACCGAGCTTCACAAGGGCTTCGGACCGCTTTGGAACCCGGCCACTCCGGACGAGGTCAAGCAGTCGACCCGCGAGGCGTTGGCCAGGAAGTTCGACTATCTCCAGGAGAGGATCGGCGACGGTCCCTACGTCCTGGGCGAGCGCTTCTCGATCGTCGACGCCTATGCCTTCACGGTGCTCAACTGGACCAGGATCCACGGCATCGACATCGCCCGCTGGCCGGGGCTGACCGCCTATCTCGGTCGGGTCGCCGAACGGCCCGCGGTTCAGGAGACTCTGAAGGCCGAAGGTTTGATCTAGAAATATCCTCCCTGTCGCGAAGCGATGGGGAGGGGGACCATGCGAAGCATGGTGGAGGGGTATAAGGCGTCGCCCTGGTGGTTCTCGCGAGAGCCGCTCGTTCCGAGCCAGTTACCCCTCCACCACACTTCGTGTGGTCCCCCTCCCCACGCGCTTCGCGCGCAGGGAGGATCAAACACGCCAGCATGCTATTTTCTTCGCAAGGAGACCCATCATGATCGACATCCGCCCCTTCGCCAGCCTCGGTCATGCCGACCATGGCTGGCTCGACGCCCGCCACCATTTCTCCTTCGCGGACTATCACGATCCCGGCCGCACCGAATGGGGCGCGATCCGGGTGTGGAACGACGACGAGATCGCCGCGCGCTCCGGCTTCCCGCCCCATCCCCATTCGGACATGGAGATCATCACCTATGTCCGCGAGGGCGCGATCACCCATCAGGATTCGATGGGCAACAAGGGCCGCACGGGGGCCGGCGACGTCCAGGTGATGTCGGCCGGGACCGGGGTGCGCCACGCCGAATATAATCTCGAGGACGTCGCGACGACCCTGTTCCAGATCTGGGTCCAGACCGACAAACGCGGCGCCGAGCCCGGCTGGGGCGCGAGGCGATTCCCGAAGGACGACCGGGCCGGCGCCTTCGTCACCCTCGCCAGCGGCTTCGCGGAGGACGAGGAGGCCCTCAAGATCAACGCCGCCGCGCGGGTCATGGGCGCGACCCTGAAAGCGGGCGAGGCGGCCGAGCTGAGCCTCGACCCGGCCCGCCACGTCTACCTCGTCGCGGTCGGCGGGGCGATCGAGGTCAACGGCCGCCGCGCCGAGCCGAGGGACGGAGTGGCCGTGACCGGCGAGGAGAAGCTCACGATCAAGGCGCTCGACGAAGCCGAGATCGTCCTCGTCGACGCGAGGTGATCTTGCCTCCCCATCGAAGATGGGGAGGGGGACCACCGAAGGTGGTGGAGGGGTAACTGGCTCGGACGCCGCGGATCGGGCGCGAGACGGACGAAGCCTTCGCCATCTACCCCTCCACCACCCTTCGGGTGGTCCCCCTCCCCGGCAAAAGCCGGGGAGGAATTTCAGCGAGACCGTTGCGCCCTCGTCCGACACCTTGTTACGTGGTCCCCGCCCATGCGAACAGGAGAAGTGCGTTGAGAATGATGATTGCCGGTGTCGCCGTGATGCTCCTTGCCGCATGCAGCTCGCCCGAAGACGGGAACGGGACCCTGGCGGAAGCCAATTCGAGCGGGAACGAGGCCGCCGCAGCCATCGAGAACAAGGTCCTTCAGAGCGACGCCACGCCCTTGCAGAAGGAGCAGGCTTTGGCCCTGATGAAGGAGCGGCACGAAGGCTATGAGAAGATCGGCGATGCGATGAAGGCCGTCTCCCGCGAGCTGAAAGGCGAAAGCCCCAATCTCGGCAACGTGCGGGCCGGAGCCGCGACCATCGCCCAGCTTGCTCCGAAGGTCTCCGGCTGGTTCCCGGCGGGCACCGGCCCGGACGTCGGCAAGACCGAGGCGCGCGCCGCGATCTGGGAGAAGCCCGAGGATTTCGCGGCGAAATCCAGGGATTTCCAGGAGGCTGCGATTGCCTTCGAGACGGCCGCCAAGGGCTCCGATCTCGCAGCCATCCGCTCGGCCCACGGAAACCTCGGCAAGAGCTGCAAGGGCTGCCACGACCTTTATCGTGAGGAAGAATGATCCGCTTCCGGGGGAGCCGGTCTGGGATCTCCCGGTCCGGCTCTTCCACTGGTCGATCGCCGCACTCGTCGGATTGAGCTGGTGGTCGGCCGAGTATAGCTTCGACCGGGTCCATTTCTGGTCCGGCTACGCCCTGCTGTTCGGGCTCGTCTTCCGGATCCTGTGGGGCTTCGCGGGGAGCTCGACCGCTCGATTCGCGACCTTCGTCAGGGGGCCGGCGGCGATCCTCGCCTATCTGCGCGACGGACGGCACGGCCAGGCGGGTCATTCGCCGATCGGGGCGCCCAGCGTCCTCGCCATGCTCCTTGCGCTGCTCGTCCAGATCGCGACCGGCCTGATCCAGATCGACGATGAGGACTTTATCGAAGGGCCGCTTGCCGGACTGGTGAACTACGACACGGCCGTGCTCGCGCACGAAGTTCACGAGGTGAGCTTCAACGTCCTGCTGGGGTTGATCGCATTGCATCTGCTCGCGATCGGCTACTACCAGCTGATCCGCCGCCGCTCGCTGGTCCGGCCGATGGTCACCGGACGGACATTGCTGCCGGAGGGCGCGTCGCCGATGATGCCCGCGGCAAAGGGCCGATTGGCCGCCTGCGTCGCGGCGGCCCTGGCCGTTACCGCGGCCGTGATCGGGGCGGGCGGAGGCTTCGCGCTGTAAGGCATGATCACCCGTCATTGCGAGCGAAGCGAAGCAATCCAGTGAGGCTCGGAGGCCCGCTGGATTGCCGCGTCGCTGCCGCGAAGGCGCAGTTTATCCTGAGCGCCGCCGCAGGCGGCGTCGAAGGGCTCCTCGCAATGACGGGTCAGTCTAAGTCGAGCATGCTAGCCTTCCGCCGCCATCCCCTCTTCCCGCCACCATTGCGCATAGGGACTGTTCTCGATCTTCCGCCGGTTGAGATCGGCAGCGCCGTCCTTCCACCAGACCGGGCCCCGCTCCCCGAGCGCCTCCTTCGCAGCCTGCACCTTCGACCTTGCCGACTTCAGGGCCTGAGGATCTTCGGCTTTGAGCGCCGCCCTCACCGCCCGCCTCGCCTCCATCAGCGCGTCGACGCTGCGCTGCCTGACTTCGGGCGGAAGCCCGGGATCGCTCGACCGCCACAGGCGGCCTTCGACGATGATGTACCGCCCGTCGGGCGTGACAGCCGGCATCACTCCGCCTCGATTCCCTTTGCGCTCCCGAATGCGCTCAGGGCCGCGAGCGCGCGTTCTCGAGCCTCCCGGTGACCGATGATCGCTTCGGGATAACCGGCCGGCCGGAGGCTGCCGGGCTCATGGATCTGCGAGTCGCCCAGAGCCGCGAGCTCGGGCACCCATTTGCGGATATAATCCCCGGCATCGAACTTCCCGGATTGGACGATCGGCGCCATGATCCGGGCGAAGGGCTGGCTGTCGACGCCGGTGCCCGCGATCCACTGCCAGTTCTGGCTGTTATTGCCGTAATCGGCGTCGATCAATGTGTCCCAGAACCACTCCACCCCGCGCCGCCAGTCGATCAGCAGATGCTTCACCAGGAACGAAGCGGCGATCATCCGGACTCGGTTGTGCATCCATCCCGTCGCCCAGAGCTGGCGCATTCCCGCATCGACGATCGGATATCCGGTCCGGCCCCGGCTCCAGGCCTCGAAATCCAGGTCCGCCGCCGGACCGATGCGCCAGGGAAAATCGGCGAAGGCCGGCCGCCCGGCTTCCTCCCCGATCCCGGGCTGGGCGAGCATGACGTTGTGGGCGAAGTCCCGCCAGGCCAGCTCCTTTCGGAACTTCTCCCCCGCCTCCTGCGGCAGGCGATGCCATATCAGCCGCGGCGAAAGCTCTCCGAAATGAAGGTGCGGCGAGAATCGGCTCGTGCCTTCCGAGCCGGGCCGGTCGCGCTCGGCGGCATAATGCTCCGCCCGGTCGGCGAAGTCGTCCAGCCGCTCGAGCGCGGCCGCTTCGCCCGGCCGCCAGTCGTCGCCAAAGGCGCTCGCCCAGTCGGGGCGGGTCGGAAGCAGCCCCCATGAATCGAGATCGTCGCTCAGCGGCCACCGGTCCGGCGGCCCAAGCGCGTTAGGAGCCGCGATGGGTTCGTCGGGGGGCAGCCGGTCCTGCAGCGCTCGCCAATAAGGCGTGTAGATCTTGTAGGGGGTGCCTCCGCCGTTCCGGATCCGCTCGGGCGGCGCCAGGACGTTTCCGGGATGGAGCACCAGCTCGAGCGCGCCGCCGACCCGCTGCTCCGACTCCCGCCACCACGGCTCGTAATGCTGAGTGGCATGGACCCGCTCTACCCCTGTTTCCTCGGCGAGCCGGGCAAGCTCGACTTCGGCCTTGCCGCGGCGGAGGATCAGTCGGGAGCCCAGCCGCCGGAAGGATTCGTCCAGGCGCTCGAGGCTGTGATGGAGCCACCAGCGCTGGGCTCCGCCGATCTTCCAGCGCCCGGGGGTCTCGTCGTCGAGGACGTAGACGGGGATGACCGCTCCCTCCCCCGCCGCCGCCGCGAGCGCGGGCTGGTCGTGGAGCCGCAGGTCCTGGCGGAGCCATAGGAGGGAAGGAGCGGCCATCGGGGGAATTCAGGCCACCGACGCTCCGTCGGAAAGGTGGACATGCTCGTCCACCCGCTCGACCGAATCCAGCCCGACATAATGATGCTCGCCGTCGGGGGAGTCCTTGCGGGTGAGCTTGATCCGATCGCCTTCGACCCCGTCGACGGTGCCGACGCGCGATCCGTCCGCGGCGATGACCTCCATGTCCGCGCTGATACCCGAAACGTCCGCCATGCCGATCTCCTCTCGATACGATGTTGGTTGCATGGGACCCAACCGGCCGGGACTAGGCGGAGTTCCTACGGGCTTTATACCGTGTCGGCCCGATTCGCGTTGTCTGGGACGGCGCAATGGCCATATCGGCGCAATGACGATCGCCCTCATCCTCCTCATCATCGCCGCCTCGGCCGCGACCTTGTACGTGCTGGTCCGGGGGGTCATCGGAATGGCCCAGGGGAACACCGCCCTCAACTCCGAGCGGTCGCAGAATCTGATGCAGAAACGGGTCATCTTCCAGGCCCTGGCCCTGCTGGCCGCGGTTCTGGTCATGATGGTGGGCCGAAGCGCCTGAATATGGCCTTGCGGGTCGAACATGCGGTCGTGGTCGGTTCGTCCGGAGGACTTGGAGCCGCGCTTTCGACGGCGCTGGCGCAGGACGGGGCGCTGGTCCACGCTCTCTCGCGCGGCGGTTCGGCGGCGGATGATCGCCTCATGGCCGGAACGATCGATATCGAGGATGAAGCCAGCATCGCGAATGCGGCTTCGTCCCTGTCGGGCGGCGCGCCGCTCGATCTCGTCATAGTCGCGAGCGGGCTGCTTCACTCCGATCGGATCGCGCCCGAGAAGAGCGTTCGCCAGCTCTCCGCCGCGACCTTCGAGCGCTACTTCGCGGTGAACGCGACCGGGCCGGCGCTGGTGGCGAAGCATTTCCTTCCGCTCCTACGCAAGGACCGCCCGGCCGTCTTCGCCGCGCTTTCCGCCAGGGTCGGAAGCATCGGCGACAACCGCCTGGGGGGATGGTACGGCTATCGCGCTTCCAAGGCGGCGCTGAACATGGTCGTCAAGACCCTCGCCATCGAGCTTGCCCGGACCCACAAGCAGGCCGCCTGCGTGGCCCTTCACCCCGGCACCGTCGCGACCGGCCTCAGCGCGCCGTTCCGCAATGGCGTGCCGGCGGGGAAGCTCTTCTCGGCCGATAGGGCGGCCAGGCACCTGCTCGACGTGATGGGCGGCCTGAGCGCATCGAAGAGCGGCGGCATCTTCGCCTGGGACGGGACCGCGATAATTCCGTGACCGTCCTGATACCCGTCCTGGGCGACCAGCTTTCCCACGACCTCGCCTCGCTGCGCGACGTGGCGCGCGAGGAGGCCGTCATCCTGATGATGGAGGTGGCGGAAGAGACGACCTACGTTCGCCACCACAAGCGCAAGATCGCACTCATTCTTTCCGCCATGCGCCACTTCGCCGGCGAGCTTCGCTCGGCCGGGTTCACGGTCGACTATATCCGGCTGGACGACCCCGCCAACACCGGCAGCTTCACCGGCGAGGTCGAGCGCGCGGTGGAGCGTCACCGTCCCGGCGCGATTCAAGTCGTCGAGCCCGGCGAGTGGCGGGTGAAGCTGATGATCGATTCCTGGTCGAAGCGCTTCGGCCTTCCCGTCGAGATCCTGCCCGACGACCGCTTCGTCTGCTCCATCCTCGAATTCCAGACCTGGGCCCAGGCGCGGGGCGACCTGATGATGGAGTATTTCTATCGCGACATGCGCCGCAAGACCGGCCTGCTCATGGACTCCGCCGGCAAGCCGGAGGGCGGCGTGTGGAATTTCGACAAGCAGAACCGGGCGCCTCCCAGGCGCGGGCTTGACTATCCCGAGCCGATGCATTTCGCTCCGGACGAAATCACGTCCGAGGTCATGACGCTCGTCGCCGAGCGTTTCGGAGGACATTTCGGACGGCTCGAAGGCTTCGCACTCCCGGTCACCGCGGCCGAGGCCAGGCAGGCTCTCGCGCACTTCGTCCGGACGGCCCTGCCCGATTTCGGGACCTATCAGGACGTGATGGTGACGGGGCAGGACTGGCTCTACCACAGCTGGCTCAGCCCAGCGATGAACCTTGGCCTTCTCACCGCGCTGGAGGTGGCGAGTGCGGCGGCCGAGGCCTATGAAGCGGGCGACGTGCCCCTGAACTCGGCCGAGGGCTTCATCCGCCAGGTCATCGGCTGGCGCGAATATGTGCGCGGCTATTATTGGATGGAGATGCCCGAGGTCGCCGGCGCCAACGCGCTCGAGGCGGATCGGCCTCTTCCCGGGTTCTACTGGACCGGCGACACCGACATGCTGTGCGTCGCCGAAGCCGTCCGCAACACGCGCGATCACGGCTACGCCCACCACATCCAGAGGCTGATGGTGCTCGGCAATTTCGCGATGCTCGCGGGCGTCCGGCCGCAGGAGGTCGCCGACTGGTTCCTGGTGGTCTACGCCGACGCCTACGAATGGGTGGAGCTTCCCAACGTCATCGGGATGAGCCAGCACGCCGACGGCGGCCGCCTCGCCACCAAGCCCTATGCGGGCGGCGGCGCCTATATCAACCGCATGTCCGACCATTGCGGCCCCTGCCGCTTCGACGTGAAGAAGAAGACCGGTCCGGGCGCCTGCCCCTTCAACGCGCTCTACTGGGACTTCCTCGCCCGCCACGAGCGCCGCTTCCGCCGCAATCGCCGGATGGCGAACGCCTATTCCGGCTGGGACAGGATGAGCCCTGAAGTCCGCGCCGCCACTCGAGCGAGCGCGGCGGCCTTCCTGGAGACGCTCGAGCCCCCCGACGGGGATTGGGTGCGGTAGCCGCCCGTCATTGCGAGCGAAGCGAAGCAATCCAGTTCGGCCTCGGAGGCCCGCTGGATTGCCTCGTCGTTTCACTCCTCGCAATGACGGCTCCGGCTCCAGCCTTACTCCGAGAAGCTGCGCGCCTGCTGGCCGACGAGGGTGACTTCGACCCGCCGGTTCAATTGCCGGCCGGTCGCGGTCCCGTTGCTTGCCGAGGGCATCGTCTCGCCATGGCCGGCGACTTGGAAGTCGTTCTCCTCGGCGCCCATCGTCAGCAACGCCGCCCGCACCGATTCCGCGCGCCGCTCCGAAAGAAGCTGGTTGGCGGAGTCGCCGCCCACCGAATCGGTATGGCCGTCGATCCGCACCGGGACGTCCGGATTGGCGCTCAGATAGGAAGCAAGCGGACGCAGGCGCTCGACCGCGCCGGTGCGCAAACGGGCGCTTCCGGTCTCGAACAGGACGTCCTGGAGGTCGAAGGTCGCGCCGTGCCTCGTCTGACGCATCTGGTATCCGCGCATTCCGCGCCGGTCCCAGTCGCGCTTGCGGACCACCGGGCGGTCGACGACGTCGCGGCCTTCCCAATCGAAACGGTCGCGGCGTCCGCCGGCGACGAGCAGGAAGGCGCGGTTGGCGTCCTCGGCCTCGCGCCGGTTGATCCGGCCGTCACGATTATGGTCGAAATTGCGCATGACGAAGGCGCGGCCGCGGGCGGTGCGCTTCAGCTCCGGAAGGAGCAGGGTCGCTCCGGCCCCGACGAGGCGATAATCGCGCTCTCCGCTCCGGCCGCCGCCCCAGTCGAAGCGCTCCTGAGCGAGGACGGGCGTGGAGAGAGTGACGAGGGCGGCGGCGAGCGCGACGGCCCGGCCCGGCTTGGACTTGACGTTAAGCATTACAAAAACTCCTGAGCCGCGGCCCGCGGCCCTTAGGCACTCGCGCGAGTGAACCGGGCGTGAGTCGGGGTGACAGGGTGCGTTAACGGAAGGGTCGCCTCCAGATTGCAGATATGTCAGTGGGTCCAGGGTGCGAACGAATCTTCAGACTGGTAATTGAGGAGGCTCGAATAGCGGGTCCGGATTGAGCTGATCCGGATAGTTGCGGCGGATCTCCGCTATATCGGACTCGGTCAAGG
>DASQZF010000162.1:0-31408 GCA_035638835.1 Allosphingosinicella sp.
TTACCTCGGCCGGTTCCTTCAGACCGATCCGATCGGATACGGCGACGGTATGAATATGTATGCCTATGTAGGCGGGGATCCGGTCAACGGCAGCGACCCGACCGGCACGGACATGGAGAATGCCCTCAGTTCCAACCGGGCCTATCCTATCGACAATGACGACGAGTGGCAGCCTCTAAAAGGCCCGAGTGTAGCCGATCTGGGAGGCGGCCATAGCTATGACGGCATGGGAATGTTAGACATCGTTCGAGTTGTAAGTGGTCGGGTCGATGTGTTGGCTTTTGAACGGGAACAGGCCGCCGCAAGACAAAGATACGTGGCTACGTCACTCCAGGAAAGACTCAAGACCTGCTCGAGTTCAGCCCCCGATTCGATGTGCGGAATGACCAGAAGCGGTGACGCTTCGTCTGCGAGAACAGCTCGACTTATGTTGACCGATCCAAGAGTTCGACGCGTTGCTGAGATAATGATCAGTTATTCTATTAAGACTGGCAACGAGTCTAGTGTTTGGATGAACCAAGTCGGAGACGGTTTCCGCATTGGAACGATACGATACGGAACTCAAACCGGCTCTGCCTTTCATCCCATTCCTGCAGGTGGAACTATATTTTTCCACATCCATCCAAATTCGCTGTCAAATGGTTTCTGGCCCGGTCTATCGCAAAACGATCTATGGCTGAGCACCAAATATCGTGTGATGATGGTAGCTTATAATACTGAGCAGAGACGGCTTTGGTATCAAGACTTAAGGAGGAAAAAATGACCTGTCGGTTTTCGGTTGGCTGGATGCTGTTTTTTTTATCGTCTTGTAATAACTATCAGAGTGATCAAGCCCGTGCGCTGGAAGTGGCAGATCAGTATATAGCCGGAAAGAATCTTCGTCTCAACGCTGCCATGGACATATCTATTAGTAGATCCACAAACGGATTTTTAGTAAAGTATCATTTGCCTAGTGGCTATGCAGGTGGAGACTATCAGGTCTTGATTGACTACAAGTCGATGAAGGTTAAAGAAGCGATAGGAGGTCAATGAGTGAGTTATAAAGCAATAGGTCCAAGAAAGTAACTGATCGGCAGATTTTGCGCGGGTGCTGACAGGCCCGCTACAGCTACACTTTGACCAACGGCGAATACCGCCTGACCGGAACCTCGACCTGTCAGACGGGATCGAGCTGCACCGGCACGGCCGACGAGGTGGTGAGCGCGATTGCTTACGACGTGAGCGGCAACGTCACTTCGACGAGCAGCGGCAACGGCGCCGGAACGCGCACCGCCGCGAGCGCGATGACCTACGACGCTCTCGGCAACCTGCTCACGGTGGACGGCCCGCTTTCCGGCGCCGCCGATACAATGCGGATGCGCTACGACAACGGACGCCGGGTGGTGGGCAGCGTGTCGCCCGACCCCGACGGCGGCGGAGCGCTCAAGCACCGCGCGGTTCGCAGTGGGGACGGGCCGCCCGACGATCCGATGCCCGGCGACGATCCGGAGCCCACCACCACCCGGCAATGCACCAATTATTCGCGGATCGCCTCGGTGACCAACAGCTACGGATTCGAAATCCGCTTCGCTTACGCCTCCCCGGCCGGGAGCGGTCCGACCGCCCCGCCCTCCACCTTCGACCAGCGCACCGGGGCGAGCTTCCACAACAACGAAGCGGGAGGCGGAGCGCAGGCAAGCGTGACCTATGAAGCCCAGGCCGGCGGGGTCACCAAGGTCACCGACATGGCCGGACGCGCCTGGTACGTGACGACCGACCACCCCTTCACCCCGACCTATTACGGAATCCGCCGTCCCGGCGCCGCGTCGGACACGACCCGCGCGAACCTGGCCGGAGGGGTCGTCACCTCGGTCCTCAAGGAAGGCGTCACCACCCATTATTCGCGTCCTCCCTCGGGCGGCGCCGTGGAGGTGACCCTGGCCAACCCCGGCGGGACCAGCCCGACGAGCAGGATCGAGTGGAGCCCGGCCAGCGGCCGGCCGACATCCGTCACCGATCCGCTCAACCACAGGACCGGCTTCGAATATGATTCCAGCGACCGGCTGAAGAAGGTGATCGCCCCCGAGGGCAATTATGTCGAGCACAGCTAGGATTCGCGCGGCAACGTCACCCGGACGGTGGGGGTGCCGAAGGGCGGCGCCGGACCGACGATCGTCACCTCGGCGAGCTTCGACCCGGCCTGCGCCAATCCGGTGACCTGCAACCGGCCCAACAGCACGACCGACGCCCGCGGCCATGTCACCGTCTACGAATATGACCCGGTTCATGGCGGAGTGACCAAGGTCACCTCCCCTGCCCCGACCCCGACGTCGCCCGCGCCGGAGACCCGCTACGGCTATACTGTCGTCCACTACGAGTATCGACTGACCGAAATCTCCCAGTGCCGGACGACGAGCGCCTGCGCCGGCACCGCCGACGAGGTGAAGACGGCCTTCGCCTACGATTTGAACGGCAATCTCTACTGGACGGCGACCGGCAACGGCGCCGCCGCCCTCGTCGCGGCGACCACCATGACCTTCGACCCGAAGGGCGATTTGCGGACCGTCGACGGTCCCCTGCCGGGCGACGCGGACACCGGCAGCCTCCACTATGATGCCGCCCGCCAGCTGATCGGCGGCGTCTCGCCCGATCCGGACGGCGCCGGCCCGCTCAGGCGGCGCGCGACCCGCAACGTCTACAACGACTCAAACGGCCTTCTCGAGAGGGTCGAGCAGGGCAATGCCGACAGCCTGGATCCGGTCTGGACCGCGTTCAGCCCGGCCCAGGCGGCCGTCACCGTCCACGACGAGCATGGGCGGCCGATCGTCGGCAAGCTCGTCTCCGGCTCCACCGTCCACTCGCTCAGCCAGACGCGCTACGACCCGCTCGGCCGGGTCGACTGCGTCGCCCAGCGCATGGACCCGGCCGACTTCGCCTCCGCCCTCCCCGACGCCTGCACCCCGACCGTGCCCGGAAGCGACGGGCCCGACCGGATCGCTCGGACCGTCTACGACCTCGCCGGCCGGGTCACCGAGGTGAAGACCGCGATCCTCACCCCCGACGCCGCGAGCGAGGTCCGCAAGGGCTATACCCCCAACGGCCTGGTCGACTGGGTGATGGACGGCGAGGGCAACAGGACCAGCTACGCCTATGACGGTCACGACCGGCTGAAGACGACCTATTACCCGATGCCGGCCAAGGGCTCGACCGCCAGCAACGCCGGCGATTTCGAGCAGCTCACCTACGAGAGCGTCGCCGGCGGCGCCCGCACCTCCCCCCTGGTCGTCGCCTTCCGAAACCGCGGCGCCCAGACGATCGCTTTCGACTATGACGCGCTCGGGCGGATGACGTCCAAGGTCCGGCCCGCACCGGAGACCATTGTGACCTACGGCTACGACCTGCTCGGCCGGCTGACCTCGGCGAGCCAGAGCGGCCAATCGCTCGGTATCACCTACGACGCGCTCGGCCGAGTCCTCGACCAGACCGGCCCGCTCGGCACGATCTCCAGCGAATGGGATATTGCCGGCCGCCGAACCAAGCTGACCTGGCCCGACACGTTCTACGTCACCTACGACCATCTCGTCACCGGCGAGACCACCGCGATCCGCGAGAACGGCGCCGCCTCCGGCCTCGGAGTGCTCGCCACCATCGCCTATGACGATCTGGGCCGGCGCAAGACCCTCACGCTCGGCAACGGAGTGGCGACCCACTACGCCTATGACGGCGTCTCGAGGCTGGGTCAGCTCAAGCTGGGTTTCGCCGTCGACTCCAACGACCTGACCTCCACCTTCACCTACAATGCCGCCGGCCAGATCGCGAGCAACCTTCGCTCCAACGACGCTTATGCCTGGACCGCCCACGGCTCGGGCGCCACGACCGCGGCCTCGAACGGACTCAACCAGATCGGAAGCTGGGTCTCGGCGCTGGGGGATGCGGACTTGGATGGCGGGCACCTTCGTCCTCCAGAATGCAAGCGCCGCCGGCCTGATCGGCTCGGTCGCGCAGCGGGATTTCCACGGCCCCCTGACCGACTGGCTGACCGCCTACCTGCCCAACGTGCCGAGGGTGACCGGCTCCGACATGCAGCGCCTCGCAGGCCGAACCTGCCTCTGGGCCAGATGATTCTCGTCGTCGTCGGCGACCTCGCCAAGGTCGAGCCCGAATTGAAGGTGCTGCCGGAGCTTCAGGGCGTGCCGTTCCAGCGGGTGACGCCCTTCTGACCTTAATTCCTCCCCGAGATTTCTCGGGGAGGGGGACCATGCGAAGCATGGTCCCCCTCCCCTGCAAAGGCAGGGGAGAAATACCTCAATCCATGTGCTTCAGGCCCACCCGGAGATAATCCCACCCCGTCACCAGGGTCAGGATCGCGGCCGTCCAGAGGCTGACGAGGCCGATCCCGAGCACCCAGCGCAGTTCCGGGACGGCGGCGCCGAGAATGAGCGCTCCGAGCGCTATGAGCTGGAGTGCCGTCTTCCACTTGGCGAGCCGGCTGACCGGCAGCGAGACCTGGATTCCGGCGAGGAATTCCCGAAGGCCGGAGACCGCGATCTCGCGAAGCAATATGATGAGCGCCGGAACGATGTGGAAACCGTAGATGACGGGGTCGGTGCCGGCCTGGCGGGTCGAGATCAGCATCGCGATGACGGAGACCACCATGATCTTGTCCGCGATCGGATCGAGGAATATCCCGAGCCTCGACACCGTGCCCTGGGCGCGGGCCAGGTAGCCGTCGAAATAATCGGTGATCCCCACCAGGCAGTAGAGGCCGAAGGTGATGGCGTAATCGTACCAGCTCGGCTTCCACAGCAGGTAGACGAGCAGCGGCACGGCGAGAATCCGCGACAAAGTGAGGATGTTGGGCAGTGTCAGCATCGCTGGCTGTGTGCCTTAGCGGGTGTTGGGCCGAGACTGAAGCATCCGTTCGGGCTGAGCTTGTCGAAGCCCTCTCCTTCCCCGGGCCTCGGCGAAAAGAAGGGCTTCGACAGGCTCGGCCCGAACGGAGGAGCGTGGCCATGAATGTCGGACGGGGAGGGAGAGTTTGACCCACGCGCCACAGCGGCTATGAACCGGCCGCTTATGTCCCGACGCACCCAGACCGCCCGCGCCTGAGCGCCGTGCAGAATTCGATCCACCTCCTGTCGAAGCGGCGCTTCCTGCCGCTGTTCGTCACCCAGTTCCTGGGAGCGTTCAACGACAACCTCTTCAAGTCGGCGATGGTGATCCTCGTCACCTACGCCATCTATTCCGACCCGACCAAGGAGGCGACGTTCAACGCCGTCGCCGGGGCGCTGTTCATCCTTCCCTTCTTCCTGTTTTCCGCTTTGGCGGGGCAGCTTGCGGACGGGGGCGACAAGGCGCGGATCATCCGGATCGTCAAGACCGCCGAAATCGCCATCATGGTCTTCGGAGCGGCGGGGCTGCTCCTGCACAACATCCCGCTGATGCTCGCCGCCTTGTTCGCGATGGGGGTGCACTCCTCCTTCTTCGGCCCGATCAAATACGCGATCCTCCCGCAGCACCTGCGCAGCGACGAAGTGCTCGCCGGAACCGGGCTGGTCGAGGCGGGCACCTACATCGCCATTCTGCTGGGGACCATAACCGGGGGGCTGCTCGGAGCGGACCATTCGAACCTCGCCGCCGCGGGCGTGCTTCTGGTCGCCGTCGCGGGCTGGTTCGCAGGCCGCCAGGTACCGCCGGCGCCCCCGGAAGCGGACGCTCCGCCGGCGAAGATGGACTGGCACATCATCCGGGCCTCGATCACCCTGGTCAGCGCGACCCTTCACATTCCGCGCCTGTTCCTCGCCATCCTGTGCATCAGCTTCTTCTGGATGATGGGCGCGATCCTCGCCGCGCAATTCCCGCCGCTGGTCAAGAACGTCTTCCACGCCAACGAGGAGGTGGCGACCCTCTTCCTCGCCATCTTCTCGGTCGGGGTCGGGCTCGGCTCGGTTCTGATCAACCGGCTTTTGAAGGGCCGGGTGCTCGCAATCTATTCGCCCGCCTCGGCGATCGCGATGGGCCTGTTCATCTGCCACCTATACTACAACACGCTCGGCTGGCCGGCGCAGGGGCCCGAGCTTCTCGACCTCGACAGCTTCATCCGGATCGGCCAGGCCGAATGGGTGATGTTCGACCTGTTCGGGGTCGCAGTCTCCGGCGGGATGTTCGTCGTCCCGCTCTACGCCTTCCTCACCACCACCGTCCCCAAGTCCGAGACCGCCCGGACGGTCGCCGCCAACAACATCGTCAATTCGGGCGGAATGGTGCTGGCGGCTTTGATCCTCACCGGCCTCGTCCAGATCGGAGTGTCGATCGAGGAGACGCTTCTGCTCGTCGCCGTCTCAAGCATCATCTCGGCCTGGCTCGCCTGGAAGCTCCACAAGGCCTGCGACTGAGGCGCGGCCGTCTATCCCTATTGTCACCCTGAACTCGTTTCAGGGTCCATCTGGTCGCCCGTCAGGCGTCAGGGTTTGGGCACGGCGCTCGAGTGGCCCCCCGGCGCCATGGGCGCCAATTTTAAAGGGAAGGCACGAAGGCACAAGATAGAGGGCGCCTCGCCTACCCTTTTCTTGTACCTTCGTGCCTTCTCTCAAAAAAAATAGGGCATGCCGGCCGGAGGAAGATCGCTCGATGCAAGGGCGTCAGACGGCCGAGCGGCTCGGCCCTGGATCCTGAAACGAGTTCAGGATGACGGAAAGGAAAAGGGGGGACACGGACCGTATGCGGTCGGTCCGTGCCCCCCAGCCGATCAGGCCAGGAACGTCGAGAAGAAGACCAGCCCGCCCGCGAAGGCCAGGAGGAAGAGTCTGACGTCTTCGGAGGCGGGAATCAGGCGGTCCATGGCCTCGGGTTAACCCGCTCTTCACCATCCCGGCAAGCGAGCGAATCGGCCCATCCGAAGCCTGTCCCGGCCCGGCACAGGGTCGGGTGCAATCGTTCAGGAGGCCGGCTGCAATCTTCATCCTCCCCATCGCCAAATGGGGAGGGGGACCACCCGCAGGGTGGTGGAGGGGTAGAAGGCTCGGACGTCGAGGGTTCAGCGCGAGATGGCCAAGGCCTGTGCCGATACCCCTTCACCGCCTTCGGGTGGTCCCCCTCCCCCTCGCTCCGCGACGGGGAGGATAAGCGCTCTACCGCGCCGCCCTGAAGAACAGATGCCCGCCGATCACCCGGATCGGCGCCAGCCCGGCCGACCAGCGCGGCGACACCGCGGCGGTGTGGTAGAAGAGCGCGCCTCCGGTCGGATCGGCCGACTCGCCGGAGAGGATCTCCGCGGCCAGGCGCTTCGATTCCAGCCACATAAGCTGATCCTCGCTGCCCTCCCGGAGCTTGTCGATGTTCATCATCGCCGAAAAATTGGGATCGTTCTTGTTCCAGGCGCTGAACTGCCAGGCCGCGCTCACCGTCTCGGTGGCATATTTGCCATGGGTGTTGGCGCGCCGGCGATTGTCGATGACATGGCCGACCGCGCGCATCGCCTCCGCCCCGCCGTTCCTCGCCTCGCCCCACATGGTGAGCGCCATCCAATGCGCGTCGACGACGTCGATCTCCTCGACCGGAACGACCTCCACGGCCGGCTCCGGCGGCGCTTCGGTTTCGACGGCCGGACGCTTAGAATGGGGCTGCAGCGGCCGGGTCCACTCGCCCCAGCCGGCGCGCTCCTGCCTGGCGGGCGCTTCGGGCGCGACCGGTCCATCGCCCTGTGCCTGGGCGGCCGCAATCCCGACGATGACAGCGGCAATCCCCGCCCCCGCAGCCCATTTCATAATGAATATAATGCCTTAATATGAGGCTTTTGGCTAGGGGTCTGAATCCGCCCCACCGCGTTTCAAGCCCTCGTCATCCCGGCGAAGGCCGGGATCCATGAACACGGACCAGGCCGAACTCGAAAAGTCGGTGTTCATGGATTCCGGCTTTCGCGGGACCTTTGCATAACCCCTGCGAAGCGCTCGGAATCAAAGCCCCTCCCCTGAAGGGGAGGGGCTAAGGCCCGGCGACTTATGCAAAGGTCCGGCTTTCGCCGGAATGACGGGGATCGTCCTGAAGGCTCGCCCAGTCCAGCCCGAAGCGCTGAAGATACTTCCTCAGCCGGTCGGCGTCGTTCGCCGAGGTCCGGCGCGAACGCGACGCGCTGAACAGCGCTCGCCCCGCTTCGGACAGGGAGCGGCTTCGGCGGCAGGTCCGGATCACCTCGGCGAGCTGGACCCGGTCGAACGGATCGATCTCCTCCAGCCTCGCCGGGTCGACGAACTCGGCGATCGAGTCGGTCGAGGCCGAGCCGGTGGTCCAGAAGCGCTTGAGCCGAGCCTTCTCGGCCTCGACCGTTGCGGTGTCGATCCGTCCCGACGGAGCGAAGGTCGCCATCCGGGTGACGCTGGCGGCAAGGTCGCGGAAATTGCCCGTCCACAGCGCCTCGGGCGCGGTCGCCAAGGCCAGGAAGGCCCGGCGCGCCTCCTTGTTGAAGCTGACGCGAGTCCCTTCGCGCTCGGCGAACCGGTCGAGCTCATAGTCCAGGTTCGGCTCGATATCCTCGAGCCGGTCGCGAAGGGCGGGAAGCTCGAAGGTCCACAGGTTGAGCCGAGCGAACAGGTCCTCCCGGAACCGGCCCGCAGCGACGGCGGCCCCGAGATCGCGATTGGTGCCGGCGATGAGCTGGAAATCGGAACAAGCCTCGCGGTCCGCCCCGACCGGCAGGAACCTCTTCTCCTCGATCGCCCGAAGGATCATGGCCTGCTCGTCGAGGCCGAGCTCGCCGATCTCGTCGAGGAACAGGGCCCCCTTGTCCGCGGTCCGGAGCAGGCCCGGGCGGTCGGCCCCGGCGCCGGTATAGGCCCCCTTCCTGTGGCCGAAGAGCGCGGACATCGCGCTGTCGCCCTTCAGGGTGGCGCAATTGACCTCGACGAACGCGCCCGACACCTGGTGCTTGATCCGTTTCAGGTCGAAGATCCGCCGCGCCAGCTGCGACTTGCCGGCGCCGGTCGGCCCCATCAGCAGGACGGGGGCGCGCGAGCGCTGGGCGACCTGCTCGATCTCGTCGATCATCCGGTTGAAGGCCGGGTTGCGGGTCTCGATCCCCGATTTCAGGAACGAGGTCCCTTCCGCCGCCGCCGCCGCGAAACGGGTGGCGATGCTGTCGTAGCGGGAGAGATCGAGGTCGATGACGCTCCAGCTTCCGGCCGGGCTCGCCGCGCCTCGCGACGGGTGGGTCTGGAGCAGCTTGCCGGGCAGATAGCGGGCCTCGGTCAGTAGGAAAAGGCAGATCTGGGCGACATGGGTGCCGGTGGTGATGTGGACGAGATAATCCTCGGCCTCGGGATCGAACGGATAGGCCCGGGCGAAGTCCAGCAGCTTGCCGTACACTTCCTCGAAGTCCCAGGCGTTCGCGAAGTCGAGCAGATGCGGACGCACCTCGGTTTCCGGAGACACTCCGGCGATGTCGGAGGCGACGCAGCGCGCCAGGCCCCCGTGCATCCCGCCGTGGATCAGCTCGAAGCGGTCGACCCTCAGATCCTCGTGCATGCACAGCCCGACGCTCGGCCGCCACTTGCTCCAGCGCGACGGGCCCGGCTTGCTCGAATCGAGGGTCGAGCCGACCATTCCGATGACGATTGTAGATCTCATCCTTATACCATGAAATAAACGTCTATCCTTGTCGATAGGCAATCCAGGAGGACGCCTCCCGCTCAATTCCGACGGAGGAGAAAAGATTGTCGTGTTTTCAGATGGATAGAAGTTTTTCCGTCGGCGCCGGAGATCTTGGCACGCCTTCTGCATTAGTATCCACGTCGGACGACGTCGAACCGTCCGGCGAACGGCGGAAGAAGGGGCGGCCGGAATGGGCCGGCCGCCCCGGATACCGACAACCGGATTTTTCCAGGAGGGCCCGATGGCCGAGCAAGGTTTCGAAATCATGCCCGTCGAGGGCGGATCGCCGGTCAAGATGTGGACCCGCGGAGTGGCGGTGGATCCCAAGGCCCGCGACCAATTGTCGCGCGCCGCCCGGATGCCGTTCATCTTCAGGCATGTGGCGGTGATGCCCGACGTCCATGTCGGGATCGGAGCGACGGTGGGCTCGGTGATCCCGACGAAGGGCGCGGTCATCCCCGCGGCCGTCGGAGTCGACATCGGGTGCGGAATGATGGCGGCCCGGACCTCGCTTCACGCGTCGGACCTTCCGGACAATCTCGAAGGAGTCCGAAGCGCGATCGAGCAGGCTGTTCCGCACGGCCGCGACGTCGGCCGGGGCAAGCGCGACAAAGGGAGCTGGGGCGACCCGCCGCCCGAGATCGCGGCCGCCTGGGCGACCCTCGCCGAACGGTTCAAGCGAATCACCGACAAATATCCGCGCCTTGAGAAGACGAACAACCTCGTCCATCTCGGCACGCTCGGAACCGGAAACCATTTCATCGAGCTCTGCCTCGACGAAGCGGACCAGGTCTGGGTGATGCTCCACTCGGGCTCGCGCGGAGTCGGCAACGCGATCGGAAGCTACTTCATCGAGCTTGCGAAGCAGGACATGCGCAAATGGTTCGTCAACCTGCCGGACGAAAACCTCGCCTACTTCGCGGAAGGCACCGACCATTTCGACGATTATGTCGAGGCGGTCGGCTGGGCCCAGGACTTCGCGGCCCTGAACCGCCGGACGATGATGACAAACGTGATCCGCGCGATCCGGACAATCATCGCCAAGCCCTTCGAGGCGGAGCTGGAGGCGATCAACTGCCACCATAATTACGTCCGCAAGGAAAATCATTTCGGCGAGAACGTGCTCGTCACCCGCAAGGGGGCGGTGCGCGCGGCGAAGGGCGTGATGGGGATCATCCCCGGCTCGATGGGCGCGAAATCGTTCATCGTCCGGGGCCGCGGCAACGCCGAATCGTTCGACAGCTGCAGCCACGGCGCGGGACGCCTCATGTCCCGGACCGAGGCCAAGAAGGTCTTCACCCTCGAGGACCATATCCTGGCGACGCAGGGCGTGGAGTGCCGCAAGGATTCGGGCGTGATCGACGAGACCCCGGCGGCCTATAAGCCGATCGAGGCCGTGATGGCCGCGCAGTCGGACCTGGTCGAGATCGTCCACACCCTCAAGCAGGTGGTGTGCGTGAAGGGCTAGCGCCCTTCACGCCGCCGTGCGCGCGCCGTCATTGCGAGCGTAGCGAAGCAATCCAGTCCAGCCTCCGAGGTGCGCTGGATTGCTTCGTCGCTGCGCTCCTCGCAATGACGTCCACTAGGAAATTCCCATGACCGTCAAATCGCTCTACTGCAATCGATGCCGCTTCCGGCTCAGCGCTCCGCTGACCCTCGTGTCCGGGAAAGACCCGGCCGTCGAAGCGCCTCATGTCCGGGTCGGCAAAGCGCTGATCGAGCGCGGCATCGCCTACAAATCGTGGAAGCTGATGCCCTGGTTCTATATCTCGAAGGGCCACCCCCTCGATTTCGTCCCTCAGATGTGGATGAATCCGGATGATCTCGAGGATCGGGTGAGCGACACTCCGAACTCGAACTTGCTGGGCGGCTGCTCCGGCCCCACCGGCATGGACGGGCCGAACAAGGTCTGCGAGTGCAAGGCGCATGTCGGCACGCTGCAAGCCGATTGCTCGACTCCGATCGTCTTCATTTCCGATCCCGCGACCACGATCTGGCGGGAGGGATCGGCCGACTTCTGGGACTATCCATGATCGTCATCGACGGCTCGCAGGGCGAAGGCGGAGGGCAGGTTCTTCGAACCGCCCTCTCCCTGTCGCTCGTCACCGGCAAGCCCTTCCGGATCGAGAAGATCCGCGCCAACCGCTCGCGCCCGGGGGTCATGCGCCAGCATGTCACCGCAATCGAGGCGGCGTGCGCGATCGGCGGCGCCGAATGCGAGGCGCTGGCGGTCGGGGCGTCCGAGCTGACCTTCGTGCCCGGCAAGGTGAAGCCCGGCGAGCACCGCTTCGCCGTCGGAACCGCCGGAAGCACCAGCCTCGTCCTCCAGACGATCCTTCCGCCGCTCATGCTCGCGAACGGCCCCTCCTCGCTCGTGCTCGAAGGCGGCACCCACAACATCCACGCCCCGCCCTTCGACTTCCTCGATCGGGTCTTCCTCCCGATCCTCAACCGGATGGGCCCCCGAATCTCCGCAAGGCTGGTCCGCCCCGGCTTCTACCCCGCCGGAGGCGGCCGGATCGAAGTCGCGATCGAGCCCTGCGCCGCCCTCGCCCGCCTCGACCTCCTCGAGCGCGGCGAGCTCCGCTCGGTCATGGCGCGCGCCGTCATCGCCGCTCTGCCCGGCGACATCGCCGTACGGGAGCTCGAATCGGTCGAGAAGGTCCTCCACTGGCCCGAGGAATCGCGCCGGATCGAGCAGCTCCCCGAGCGTCACGGCCCCGGCAACATCCTGATGCTGGAGGCGACATTCGATCATGGGTCGGAGCTTTTCAGCGGCTTTGGCCAGCTCGGAGTGCCGGCTCACATAGTGGGCGAGAAAGCGGCGAGGCGAATGGCCGGCTATCTCGCTTCCGACGCCGTGGCCGGCCCCTACCTAGCCGACCAGCTCCTCCTCCCCATGGCCCTGGCCGGGGGCGGCAGCTTCACAACGGTGAAACCCTCCCAGCACAGCCGGACGGGGGCGGACGTGATCGCGAGGTTCCTCGATGTGCGGATCGCGTTCGAGGAGAAAGAAGACGGTTGCCATTTGGCGAGAGTGGCGGGCTAGCGAAATCATTCCGTCGGCGGGCGGCCTGACCGGCTCGTGTGTTAAATAGTGACAGTATACATTTACAGGCAGGGTCCTCCTCGCATGCGAGGCGGCGGTAAATGACGCTCTGCAGGATGTAGACGCAGTTCATCGGGAACCCTTCCGATGAGTCTGTAGCCCTCCTTCGCTGAAGCTACGGCGGGCAGCCTTCGCCTTGCTCAGCTTAGGCTGGCTTGCCAGCCTAAGCCGCGCAGCGGCGAAGGCTGGTGGAGCCGAGGGGGATCGAACCCCTGACCTCTGCAATGCCATTGCAGCGCTCTCCCAGCTGAGCTACGGCCCCGAACCTTTTTCGCCACCCCTGGGAGGGCGGCTGCGGCGCCGGATTAGGGGACGCCGCGTCTTACTGCAACCCGTCATTGCGAGCGGAGCGAAGCAATCCAGACTGCGGCCGTGGCAGGCTCTGAGCTGGATTGCCGCGTCGCTGCGCTCCTCGCAATGACGGGCTCGGGTGAAAGTACCACTTTCACCCGCTTTCCTCAAACCTCCTCGTCGTCGTCCCCGGCCCCGGGCACTCCGATATCGTCGTCGCCGCCCAGATCGACCTCGTCGTCCGGATTCTCCTCGGCATCCTCGTCGATGACGAGATCCTCGGCGGCCAGATCGGCATCCTCCTTCTCGTCGACGACGACCTCCTTCTTGGGAGCGTCGAACGGCAGGGGCTGCTTGGACTTCAGCACGGGCTCGGGATCCCAGGCCACTCCGCAGGCGAGGCAGGTGACAGGATCTTCCTTGCCGAGATCGTAAAAACGGACTCCGCACTTGGGACAAGTGCGCTTGGTGCCCCATTCAGGCTTCACCATCGGTGAAATAACTCCACTAAGAAAAGGAATGACGGCCGCTTCCGACCGATTGCGGCGCGCTTGCCACATGGGATGCCCGCTGTCAAAGCCAAGGCCCATGGAGCGAAGCGGGCCCCTGCCGACGGCGTTTGGAGCTTGCGGACCGCTTCGCGGGACGATCCGGGTCCCCGGCGACAAGTCGATCTCCCACCGCGCCCTGATCTGCTCTGCAATGGCTCGGGGCCGAAGCCGGATCGAGGGGCTTTCGGAAGGCGGCGACGTTCGCTCCACCGCCGCGGCGCTCGAGGCGATGGGGGTTCGCATCGCCCGCGACGGCGCGGACTGGACGGTCGACGGAGTCGGCACCGGCGGGCTCCTCCCGCCCGAAGGCGCGCTCGACCTGGGCAATAGCGGGACTTCGGCCCGGCTCCTGATGGGCCTCGTCGCCTCGCACCCCATCGCCGCCGCCTTCACCGGCGATCCCTCGCTTTCGAGCCGTCCGATGGAGCGGGTCGCGGCGCCGCTTCGCCGGATCGGGGCCGAGGTGGAGGCGGCGCCCGGCGGACGAGTGCCGCTCACCGTGCGCGGCCTGTGCCCGGCCCTTCCCCGGACCCACCGGATGGAGGTCCCCTCGGCCCAGGTGAAATCGGCCCTCCTCCTGGCGGCGCTGAACATCCCGGGCCTCACCCGGATCGTCGAGCCGGTCCCGACCCGCGACCATAGCGAACGGATGCTTGGGCTCTTCGGCGCGGACATCGCCGTGGAGGGCGGCGAGATCGTCCTTCGCGGCGAGGCTCGGCTCGAGCCGCAGCGGCTTTCCATTCCCGGCGACCCCTCGGCCGCCGCCTTCCTCGCCGTCGCGGCGCTCGTCGTTCCGGGCTCGGAGCTCAGGATCGAGGCCGTCGGAGTGAACCCGCTTCGAACCGGCCTTTTCGACCTCCTCCGCGAGATGGGCGCGGATCTCGCGTTCGAGAATCCCCGCACTCGAAGCGGCGAGCCGGTCGCCGACCTTCGAGTCCGCCACTCGCCTCTGAAAGCCGTCGACGTTGCGCCGGACCTCGTCCCTCGGATGATCGACGAATTCCCGATCTTCTTCGTCGCCGCCGCCTTCGCCGACGGCATCACCCGCACCCGCGGCCTCGGCGAGCTTCGATTCAAGGAATCCGACCGCCTTGCAGTCATGGCCCGGGGCCTCCAGGCTCTCGGCGTCTCCGTCGAGGCGATGGACGACGGCCTCGCCGTCTCGGGCACGGGCGGCTCCCCCCTTCCCCGCGGCGCCGCGATCGACCCCCGCCTCGATCACCGGGTCGCGATGAGCTTCGCCGTGGCTGGCCTCCACGGCCGGCAAAAGGTAATGGTCGCCGACATGTCCGCCGCCGATTCCAGCTTCCCAGGCTTCGCCATCTTGCTCGAGGAGTGTGCGCGATGATCATCGCCGTCGACGGTCCCGCGGCCAGCGGCAAGGGCACGATCGCCAAGGCGCTCGCCCGCCATTACGGCCTTCCGCACATGGATACGGGGCTCCTCTACCGGGCGGTCGCGCTCAACCTGCTCCGCTTCGGCGGCGATCCCGAAAGCGAGTTCGCTGCCGCCCGGGCCTGCGACTTCTCGCAGACCGACTTCGACGATCCCGAGCTGAAGAGCGAGGCCGCCGGCGGGATCGCCTCGCGCATTTCCACCTACCCTTTGGTCCGCGCCGCCCTCGCCGATCGCCAGCGCGACTTCGCGGCGCAGGAGGGCGGCGCGGTCCTCGACGGCCGCGACATCGGCACCGTCATCGCTCCTGATGCCGATACCAAGCTCTTCGTCACCGCAAGCCCGCAGGTCCGAGCCCGCCGCCGCTTCGAGGAGCTCATCCGGATGGGCCTCACCGTCCACGAAGAGGACGTCCTCCTCGACATCCAGGCCCGCGACGCCCGCGACAGCGGCCGAGCCGCGGCGCCTTTGGTGCGGGCGGAGGACGCGGCGCTTCTCGATACGAGCGTGATGGGGGTGGAGGAGGCGATTGCTGCGGCGATTGAGGCGGTGGAGCGGCGCCTGAAAGCGCCTTGATCGCCGGTCAGGCGGCGACCCGGACTTCTCGCAGGTCCACTTCCACCCGCTTTCCGCAGGCCGCAAGCGCCTGCTCCAGTTGAGCGACCGTGGAACCGTGCCGCAGGTCGAGCAGGCGGTCTATCTGGCGGGGATTGAGAGACATCGCGCGAGCCAGATCGGCCTTCCGCCAACCGCGCTCGCGCATGGCGGCGTAAACGCTGATCTTCAGCCTGCCCAGCAGCGACGGCGACACCGTCTTCCGGCCCCGGCGAGCGGAAGGCCGCGGGATTTCACGCCGGTCGGTGATCAGCGCGGAGAAAATGGTCTCGAGTGCATCGACCGCATTGGCCATAGCCTCGTCCTCGTCCCGGCCGAAGGTGATGGCGCCCGGCACGTCCGGAAATGTCACCAGCAGGGTGTCATTGTCGTCGGGCCGGAGGTCCACCGGATAATCCATCCTGCCTGCGGCGGTCTTCACAATCCCAAGTCCTTCATGATGCTTTTGACCAGTCCGGTTCCAAGCTGCTTGGCGCCCCCATGACGCGGAAGCGCGGCCATCTTGTCGCCCAGGCGTACGATCGTATGCCGCTTCCCCTCTTCGAAGCTGCAACCCTGCCTCGCAAGATATCGACGCAATTGGTTCGCATTCACCCGTCCGTCATAGACACGTCTATCTACGTACAATAGACATGATTGTCTATATACGAATTTGATATCCGGCCCATCGCAAACTTCAATCCAGCCCCGCCAGCAATTCGTTGACCCGCCGCTCCGCATCCGTCAGCGCCCGCTTCGTCGACTTCTGCCCGTTGAACGCGGCCGCCACCTCCTCGCCGACGAGGCCCTCGATCGCATTCTGGCGCCGCACCCCGCCGGGAAGCGGCCGCCCGGTGCTCGCCACCGGAGCGATGTTGGTGCGGTGCGCAAGCGCCTTGAACCGTGGGCTTTCCACCACCGCCCTGAAAGCGGGAAGGTGCCCGGTCCGGGCCCAGTCGAAATTGTGCTCGGCGATGAATCGGAAGAAGCGGCCGATCGCCCGGCGCTGCTCGGGGCTCCTCTCGCGCTTGGGCACCACCCAGGCATGACCGCTCACATAGCTGATTTCGGCGCCCCACAGCCGCGGATAGGGGTAGACGGTGTAGCTTTGGTGGAGCGGCCGCCCGGGCGTGTTCGATTCCGCCTCGAACTGGCCGATCATCCAGGTTCCGGTCGGGTAGATCCCGCCTTCGCCGGACATGAAGCTGGCGATCGCGGCAGGCGTGTCCTGGTTGCGGGTGCTCGTCCCCGAGGCGGTGATCGCCCGGAAGAAGTCGACGATCTGCTCCGCCTCCGGCGTCCGCAGCCGGATCGTCTTCGGAGTCGGGAACAGCACCGCGTCCTGCGCGAGCAGGTAGGTGTAGAGGTTGCGCGCGGCATAGGCGTTGTCGCCGACCAGGCTCTGGATCAGATAGGGCTTGCCGGTCCGCTCGGTGAACTGCCGGGCATGCGCCATCATCTCTTCGGGCGACGTCGGAAGGACGGGCCTGCCGCCTTTCATCAGCCCGGCCTTCTCGAACAGCTTCGTGTTGATGTGGAAGAGGCCGCCATGGGTGTCGAACGGGAGGCCGTAGAGGCGAGCGCCGATCGTCACCGCGCCCCGGCTCGCTTCGGTGAGCGCCGAAGGCGCGATTCCCGCTTCGGCCAGATAGGGCTCGATCGGCTCGAGCAGGCCCTCGGCGGCATAGTCCGAGATCATTCCGGTATGCATGGTGACCAGATCGGGCGGATCCTTCGCCGCCATCTGCGCCGAAAGCTGGGGATAGCCGGGCCAGGCGACGACGTTGCTGCTGACTCGGACGTCGGGATTGCCGGCGTTGAACTTGTTGATCATCGCGGTGACGATCCCGCACTCGCCCTCGACCTTCGACACGTCGGTCGCGCCGCCATATTGGGCGCCGCACTCGCCGAAGAAGCGCTGCAGGTAGATTTCCGCCCGGTCGTCCCTTCCGGCGACCTCGCCGCAGCTCGCCAGCGCCAGGAGCGCGGCGAAAGGCATCAAAAGCCCCCTCATCTCACCGCCGTCCCGGCCATCGCCCGGACGATCTGCTTCTGGAACAATATGTAGACGATGAAGATCGGGATGGACGCGAACACCGCCTGCGCCATCAGGAAGCCGAGGCCGGAGGTCTGCGCATAGTTCATCTGGGCCGCCGCGAGGCCGACGGTGAGCGTGTACATGTCGCTCCGGGTCGCCGAGATGAGCGGCCACCAATAAGCGTTCCAGGTGCCGAGGAAGGTGAACACTCCGAGCGTCGCCTGGGCCGGGAGGGTGAGCGGAAGCAGCACCTTCCAGAAGAGCCTCAGGCGCGAAGCCCCGTCGAGCATCGCCGCTTCGTCGAGCTCCTTCGGGATGGCGCGCATATATTGAGTCATGAAGAAGACCCCGAACGGCCCGGCAAGCCCCGGCAGGATCAGCCCGGGATAGCTGTTGTGGAGCCTGAGCTCGGCGAACAGCTGATGCTGGGGAAGGATCACCGCCTGCTCCGGAATTGCGAGCCCGAGCAGGACGAAGATGAAGAGCGTCCGCCGGAACGGGAATTCGAGCCGGGCGAAGCCGTAGCCGGCGAGGCTGCACAGGACGAGGACCCCGAGAGTCGTCCCGCCCGAGACGATGATCGAGTTGACCAGCCAGCGGAACACCTGGTTCCCCTGAAGGATCGATCGGTAATTCTCCAGCGTGTAGGGCGGCGACAGAGCCGCTCCGCTGTTCCCGATCAGAGCCTCGTTCGCCTTGAGCGACAGCAGGAGCGTCCAGATCAGCGGCGCGAGCATCACCAGCGCCGCCAGCAGAATCGCGAGCAGCGTCAGCGGCGACCAGCGGGTGCGTTGCGCCGGGGTGTCGGCGCTAGGCTGTTTCGACATCGTCGCCTCTGTCCCCCTCTCCCTGGCGGGGAGAGGGTTGGGGTGAGGGGGCTCGGCAGCCGAAGCCAGTCGCAGAGGCCGAACCCCCTCTCCCTACCCTCTCCCCGCCGGGGAGAGGGATTATGACCGCTCCGGTTGCGTGAATGCCGATACGGCCTGAAGACACTCTACCGGCCACGCTCGTCCTCCGATCCGCGCATGGTCGTGACATATTGGGTGAGCGTGATCAGCACGATGAGCCCGAACAGCACCTCCGCCGCTGCCGTCGCATAGCCGAGCTCCCACCGGCCGAAGGCGGCTTCGAACATGAACAATACCATCGTCCGGGTCGCACCGCCCGGGCCTCCGCCGGTGAGCAGCTGGGCCTGCCCGAAGATCTGAAGCTGGGCCGCGGTCTGCAGCATCACGACGAGCACGACGGTCCGCTTGAGCGCCGGCAGGGTCACCCGCCGCAAGGTCGTCCAGCGGCTCGCCTGGTCGAGCTCCGCGGCTTCGTAGACGTCGCCCGGGATCTGCTGAAGCCCGGCCAGGAACAGCATCATCGGAAGGCCGATCGACCACCAGATGGTTGCGATCGCGAGGGCCCAGAGCGACCAGGTCGGGTGGCTGAGGAACGGGATCGGCTCGGCGCCCAGCGCCTGAGCCGTCTCGCCCAGCAGCCCCGCGTCCGGAGCCAGGACGAAGCGCCAGATCAGTGTGACGATGGTGACCGACAGGACCGAGGAGGAGAAGAACACGCCCCTGAACAAGGCGGCGCCCCGGGTCGCCCGGTTGAGCGCGAGGGCGAGCGCCAGGGCAAGCACCGTCAGCAAAGGAACGATCATCAGGGCCAGGACGAAGGTGTTGAGGATGGAGCGCACGAACGTTTCGTCCGCGAACAATCGCGCATAATTGTCGAGGCCGACGAAGGTCCCGCCGCCGAACAGGTCGACCCGCTGAAGGCTGAGCGCCATGCCCCTCAGCAGCGGATAGATGAGGATCGCGACATAGGCGGCGAGGAACGGCAGGACGAAAAGCGTCCCGCTCCAGTCGCGGCGCGTGTGCGCCTTCATTCCGCACCCTCGTCAATCCCGGTGCTTCCCCTCCCTGGAAGGGAGGGGTCAGGGGTGGGTAGGCGAGCGCAGCGAGACTTTCGCAGCCTCGGAGTTTCGGCCGCCTTCGGCGGACCCACCCCCGGCCCCTCCCTTCCAGGGAGGGGAAGCAGCTGGAATGACGGAAGCGCCCCCCTCATTCCGCCCCCGCCTCGGCGTGAAAACCGGTCCCGTCGGGCCCGAAGACATGCGCCGATCCGCCCTCGATCCTGAGCCCGATCGAGTCCCCGATCCTGACCCGGCTGAGCCCCTCGTCCTCGGCCGTGATGGCCTGCCCGTCGGAAAGCCGGGCGTAGACCAGGGTCCGCTCGCCGAGCCGCTCGACCAGCTCGACCTTGGCCGCGGTGCCGCTTGCGCCGCCCCCGGCGACCCGGACGCTTTCGGGCCTCAGCCCGATCTGGAGCGGCCCCTCCGCCGGCAGCCCGGCCCGCTTCACTTTGGTCTCCACCTCCGATCCATCGCCGAGCCGGACCCGGGCGAGGTCGCCGCCGCCCTCCACCAGCGCGGCCGGAGCGAGAGTCATCGCCGGCGAGCCGACGAAGCGGGCGACGAAGGCGTTGGCCGGCCGGGCGTAGATCTCCATCGGAGCCCCGACCTGCTGGATCCTCCGGTCGTTCATCACCACGATCCGGTCGGCCAGGGTCATCGCCTCGGCCTGGTCGTGGGTCACCATGATGAAGGCCGCGTCGACCCGCTGGCGAAGCTGCGCGAGTTCGACCCGGGTGCGCATCCGAAGCGCCGCGTCCAGGTTGGACAAGGGCTCGTCGAGAAGGAACAGCTTGGGGTTCTTGACGATCGCCCGGCCGATCGCGACCCGCTGCCTCTGCCCGCCCGACATCTGCCCCGGCTTCTTGTCGAGCTGCTCCTCGATCTCGAGCACCCGCGCCGCTTCCGCCACCCGGCGCTCGATCTCGTCCTTCGGCACTTTCGCGTTGCGAAGCCCGAAGGCCATGTTCTCGCGCACGCTCATATGCGGGTAGAGCGCATAATGCTGGAACACCATCGCCACCCCGCGCCGCCCGGGCGCAAGCCGGTCGATCCTCTCCCCCTCCAGCCGAACCTCGCCGCCGTCGGCCGTCTCGAGGCCCGCGATGATCCTGAGAAGGGTGGACTTGCCGGACCCCGAAGGCCCGAGGAAGGCGACGAACTCCTTGGCCTCCATGGTCAGCGAGACGTCCTCCAGGACGAGGATCTCGCCATAGGCCTTGCGGACGTTGCTAAGCTCCAGACTGACCAACGATTTCCCCTTCGAGCGCGGCGATTTGTCGGACAAGTGGCGGGCGGCGTCAATGGCCCCCTCCCGTCAGGCTGAACTTGTTTCAGCATCCAGCGACGAACCGCTGGATGGACGCAGGACTGGGCCCTGAAAACAAGTTCAGGGTTACGCGCGAGCATCCAGGGACACTCGGTGACAGTCACCTGACCGTCACCAACAGCCGAGCAAGTCGAGACCCGCCGTCAATCCGGCGAAAGCCGGAAACCATGAACACGGCCCGTCGAGACCGGATTCGGCGAAGTTCATGGATCCCGGGTCAAGCCCGGGATGACGGGGTTGCCCCGGCGCCGAGACAGTCACCGGGGACAGTCACTAGTGACTGTCCCAATCCGAGATCCCATACCCTCCTCAATGGAACCGCTCGCCGCGATCGAGCTGCTCCAGCATTTGGGCCAGCCGCCTCGCGCGGGTCTCGGGACGCTTGGCCGTCTGCAGCCGGTAATAGATCGGATAGAGATTCTTGCGGTCCAGAGTCTCGAAGAACGCCTTGGCCGCCGGCCTCGATTCCAGGGCTTCGAGGAAGTCTTCCGGAATGACCATCCCGGCCGACCCGGCATAGGCGCTCTCCCAGCGTCCGTCGGCCTTCGCCGCTTCGACATGCGCCAGCCCGGCGGGAGTCATCCGGCCTTCGGCGATCAGCCTCTCGACATGCTCGCGGTTCCTGGCCGACCAGTTGGACTTCGCCTTCCTGGGCGTAAGGCGCTGAAGGAAGGAGCGCTCGTCCAACGGCAGCTTCCGCCCGTCGATCCAGCCGAAACGGATCGCCTCGACGACGCAATCGGTCCAGGTCACCGACGGCACTCCGGATGCGACCTTGAAGATTCGGACCCAAAGCTCGCTCCGGCAATCGTGATTCCGGGCCAGCCAGTCCCCGAGCGCCCCGGAGTCCGCGAATGCAAGCTCTCCACGCTCTTCCTCAGCCATGGCCGTTACTACCCAATCCAGCCACGGATGACAGGCGGTAAAACAGCGACGAACACAGCCTGGACGCAAGGCCGTGGACCACCGCGCCAACCTGAACGGCCTTGGAGTCACTTCAGCCTTCTGCGCAAGCCGACGAAAACGGCACGCTACGCCTCCCCGGCCCGCTCGGTACGCGCCTCGTTGCTCCTCCGGAACAGTCGCCGATCCTCGCCCGTTGAAAACCCGCCCGGTGCGTAGACCGGGCGCAACAGGAGGATGTTCATGCGCAAATCGCTTATCCGGACCGCCCTCGCGTCCGCCGCGATCCTTACCCTTTCGGCGCCGGCCTCGGCCCAGGAAGATCTCGCCGAAAAGGCCAACGAGCTCGCCGAGCAGGCCAACGACATCCAGGCCCAGGCGGGCGCGCTCGCCAACGAGGCCGTCGAGCGCGACGAACGCGCCGAGCGCGACCGGGACGGCCGCGATCGCGACGGTCTGGACGGAGCCGCCGCCAACGCCACCGGAGTGGGCGACGGCCGCGACGACCGCGACGGCGACGACGACAGCGGGAAATGGGGGCTGCTCGGGCTGCTCGGGCTCGCCGGACTGCTCGGGCTCAGGAAGAAGCCGGACCCTCACGTCCGCACCGATGCGCACCGCGACAATCATCGTCCGTAAAGGCGGGCATCGTCCGTAAAGGCGGGCATCGTCCCTAAAGGCTGGGACGAGGCGAAAAGTCGGGGCCGGCACCCGTGCTTGCGGATGCCGGCCCCGCCCCCGTTACGCGACTGGAGGGGCCCGTCCGGGCCGGCGCGCGACATACATCGTCAAACGCCGCGCCGGCCGTGGTGGGCGAGGGAGCCTTTGCAGGATCCGCGATGATGAACGTCTGAACGACCCTGACAGTCGCCGTTAAGCTGGGCCGCATCGACTTCGCTCCGGCTCCAGGCCTGGCAAGCCCTTCCCCCGACCCTCACAACCGCCGGATCCGCGGCTCCGCCCGCGCCCGGACGAGCTCGCTCATCGCCCAGACCATCGCGTCGGCCCGGTCGGGCGATCGCCCCGGCCCCTGATAGCCTCCGCCATAGGTCAGCCCGGCAAGCTCGTCCTCGAGCTCGGGGAACCGCCCCGCGAGCTTAGCCCGTCCGGTCTCGAACAGGGCCGCCACCGGCTCCGCCCGCGCCGCCTTGCTGCCCGAGGCGTGGACCAGCCTGACCGGAAGCGCGGATCGGACGGTCCTCAGCACGCTCTCGACCATGTCGCCGCCCTGGTTCTTCTCGGCCACCACCCGGTCCGCCCCCCAGGTCTCGGCGCAGCTCACCACCACCCGCGCCCATCCTTCCGGCCGCTCCCCGGAGACGGTGCAGTCGGCGACCACATGGGCGATCCCGTCCTCGGCCAAAGCGCAGACCACGATCCCGCATGAGTCGCCGTCGGCCTTCACCGGAGGATCCACCCCGACGACGATCCTGATCCACCGGGGCAACGGGCCGCCCAGCCGCGCCTTCTCGATCAGGTCGCGGGTCCAGAGCGCCCCTTCGACCTCCTCGAACAGCTCCCCGTCCAGCTCCTGCCGCCCCAGCCTCGTCCCGCCATAGGCCTCCTGCGCCCAGTCCCGGAAGGCCTCCGCGGAATGCACATTGTCCGCCGTCCGCCCGATCGTCTCGACCGTCCCTTCCAGCGCCCTCACCCGTCTTACCAGGGCCGTCGAGCGCGGGGTCGTCGTCACGATCAGCCGGGGCCTCGTCCCCCGCCGCATCCCCATCTGCAGATTGTCCCAGGCGATGTCGCCGTTCTTCCATTTGCCGAGCTCGTCGCACCAGGCGAAATCATGCTCGGGCCCGCGCAATTTCTCCGGCGCCCGGGCCGAATGGACGAAGCCCAGGGCTCCGCCGTGGAAGCGCACGATCCCCTGGGTCGGGTTCCACTCCACCGGCTCCCCCGACCGGGCCTGGGCGATCAGTCCGCCCGGCCCCTCGATCATCACCTTCCGGACCTCGTCCACGCTCCCACCGACCAGCGCGATGAGCGCCCCCGGCGCCTCCCGCGCCCGGTCGAGCACCCAATGCGCGCCCGCCATCGTCTTCCCGAACCCGCGCCCTGCGCGAAGGAACCACACCCGCCAGTCCCCCGGCGGCTCGGCCTGCCCGCCATGCGCCTGCCAATGGAAGAATTCCTCGAAGATCCGCCGCTGCACCGGCGGCGGAAGGCCCTTCAGGAACCACTCCCAATCCTCGTCCCCGAGCGCCCAGGCCGCCCGCTCCAGAAGGTCGACGAAATCCGCTTTGTCGATCGGGACGGTCACGAACGGCCGTCCCGTTTCTTCGCGCTCTTCCTCGGCTCGACCGGCGGAAGCCAGGCCGG
The DNA here is from genome assembly GCA_035638835.1 of Allosphingosinicella sp. Classification (GTDB taxonomy): domain Bacteria; phylum Pseudomonadota; class Alphaproteobacteria; order Sphingomonadales; family Sphingomonadaceae; genus Allosphingosinicella. The sequence goes on from DASQZF010000162.1 coordinate 24,064, forward strand.
CGGCTCCTTCCCTTCCGCCCGAATCCGCCGCCCGAACGCGCACAGCCGCTTCGTCAGCGCCTCGCGCACCTGAGCGTTGGAGGCGGCGCGAGGCTGGCGTCCGCGATTGCTCGGCCGACCGATCGGAGCGCCCCCGCGCCCGCCGCCGCCATTGCGCCCCTTCGCCCGCTCATCTCGACGATCAGAGGCCAGGCCTTCTCAAGGTCGCAATCCTCGAGCTCCGCCTCGCCCACCCCGCCGTCCAGCGCGATCGGCTTCTCCTTCGCCTTGCGCTCGACCATCCGAGCCTTGTTGCGCATCACGCTCTGCTCGAACGCCCGGTCGAACGCCTCGGCGAAGCGAGGATCGTTCATCCGGTGCCGCCACACCGTCTTGTCGCTGAACCCCACTTTCTCGGCGGACCAGACCACGTTCCCCGTCGCCGCGAACCAGCTCAGGAATTTCTTGCGCGCCTTCTTGTCGAACAGCTTGCGCTTGCCGGCGCGGCTGACCTGGAGACGGCGGTGCTTGCCGGAGCAGATGCGCTCCTCGCCGTCCAACGAAGCCTTGCGCGGAGGTCGACCACATGCCGTTCGCCCTGAGCCTGTCGAAGCCTGTCCTGAGCGGCTGCCTTCGGCAGGCAGCCGAAGGGGGCCGTCCTGCCCTCCTCCGCCACCGGCCATGTCAGCGGACCTGCCCGCGGAAACGTCATTCGAAGCCGGATCCCCCTCCGGCCCCACCGGAAAATCCCCATCGCCCACGCAGCACCTCCCCCGCGGCATCCGCCGCGTCAGCGCGGGCCCGTTCCCCGCGAGGTCCTGCTTGGGCTGGCGGACTGTGAACGTCCCCAGGGACGGCCCCGAAGGCCGTTTCGGCACGCCCATGCGGCCCCACAGGACCTCATGACGAACCTCGCGCCACCGGCTTCGCAACTTCCGGCAACATCGCAATTCGTATCACAGCGCATCGGCAAACACAAGAACGTTTAGAGAACATACGTGAGCCCGGCGGCTCCCTCTCCTTCGTGCTCTTCGTGAACTTGGTGCGAAACAAAAGAAGGGGTTCGAACAAAGGGCACAAAGCACGAAGACGATGCATCAGCGCCCCGCAACGCCTCTTCCGCCAGCCGCCGAAGCGTTTCACGGTCGGAAGTCGGGAGGCCTAATCTCTCACCGAAGCGCCACCGGCAGCTCGTCAGGCGCACAGAGCGTCATCTCGACCCGCTCCATCGCTCTTACCGTGATCCGTCCGGCTCCAAGCGGGACGATGATCACATCGAGTTCCCTCGGCTCCGGCGCGACGCCCGGTCCAGGGGCAATGATGGTCGCCACCCACCGGCCCGGCTCCTCGCGCACTCGCAAGATCGGATACATCGGACGCACGGCGCCCCGGGTCCACCCCATGCCACGCCCGTCATAGCGAAACAAAGCGCCGGGATTTCCACATTCCTCGTCCTGTTGGACATAAGCGCCGATGGCGATGGGGAGCACACCCGCTGCAGCCGCTGCAGCGGGACCAGCGAGTTGTGACCGATAAGGCCGCCGCCCCTTCCGAAAATCCGAATTCACGATCGTGATCCAGCCATCGTAACCAGGCCAACGGGCGCAGGCCATCGGCATGTCGACGACGTGCACATCGCCGCCAAAGGGATAGAGGGTGCCCTTGGGCAGGGGACCCCCAGTGAACTGTACATGGTCGCCCAGCCGCACCCGTCCCGCCCCTTCGCCGCCGACGACGACCAGCCCCCGGTCATCGAACTCGATACGCGCCGTCGCCGGCCACACCGCGGTCGCGAACCGCCCGTCGTCTAGGATTACGCCCAGGCACTCCGCGCGCTGGGTCAGGACGCCTCCGGATAGTGCATCGAGTGCGACGGGCGCCTTCCCGGGCAGATACTGCATGAACACGGGCCGCTCCCGAGCCCATACCGGCAGGGCATCCTCGGGACATATCCGCATCAGGACGCGCTTGTTCGTGGTCACGACGATGCGCTCGCCGTCGCCCAGGGCGGTGATCGGGATTCCCACCCCGCGCTCCTTCCACTCCTCCGGCCCCCCGCCCTCCCGCCTGATCGGATAAATTTCGCCCGGCCCGGAGCCGCGGCCGATCCATCTAACGCCGTATCCGTCATAGTGAAGGACGGTCGAGGGGGCGGAACAAGCCTCCCCGACAGTCACATAACTCCCCCTCACCATAGCCGCGATCCAGCCGGCCCAGTACGGCGCGGCGGCTGGAGCCTCCGCTGGCGGGAAGCCGCTGCACAGAGCCAGCAAAAGCGCAGATATCCGACCGCTCATTCCCCGCTTGTACACCAATGCAGCAGAAGCGCGACTTCATATGTCGGGGCGCCCGGGGCACGCTGCTGCACCTTCGCGCCTTTGCGGCTTCGCGTGAGACAAAAAAGAGGGTTGGGCACGCAAAGCCGCCAAGCCGCAAAGGGCGCAGCTCCAGCGCCCCGCAACGCTGTCTCCGCCACTTGGCGAATTGTTTTCGGTTTTGAGAGTAGCCTACATTTTCCATAAACAGTGACATTATATATTTACCGGAAAACGGAAGGCGCACAACGCGCTGGTCTGGACCGGTAAATATAAACTGTCACTGTTTACCCGATACTGTCAGTGCTTACCCGGCGAATTGCCTCGGGTCGACACTTTGATATGCATTCTCCTTGGACCGATAGTCACCAGGACCGGCCTATCCAGGGTTAGTTCGTATCCGGGGGCGGACAATTTCAGCCGCTCAAGACGATATTCACCGATGGAGAATTCGCCAAGGCCCTCGGCTCTCGGAGGCGACGGCAGCAGCACCGTGGTTTCGGCCCTTGTGCCTTTTGTCTCCTGCAGCACCGGCCGCTCTTTCACGGCAAGCGCTGTTCGAAGCCCGGAAAGGCTGTAGGTGAATGCGGTTGGAAGCGCGAGGATGGTAGGTCTCAGATCCACCATGTCCCTCGCGGAGAAACCCCTCCGAAGAGCGGAAGGGCCCTCTTTGGGATTCTCTATGTCCAAGGTCACGGCGTAAGCACCGAGTGCCAGGAACTCCTCGACGCTCTTGATTTCCTTCTTTTCGGCTTCTTGGATCGGCGTATCGAGCCGCCGTCGCCGTGCTTCGTAGCCGAAGGTTTCGCGAGCACGTTGCGCCAGGGCGGCGCCTTCTGCCGGCATTCCGACCGCGTCCTTCAGCAACTCGTCCAATTGCGCGCCTCGCTCTACCTTCTGGCGCCACAGCGGGTTGTAGAGGGACAGCAGGTAGCTGAGGGCCGCCCCCGTGGAATAAGCGCGTCCTCGGAACCAAGTCGTGCCAAACGCCCCGGAGCTTCGCATCAGATTCTGTTCGAGTTCCTTGACGATCAGCTCAGGCACCCCAGCGGCGCCAGCGTCGAAGAGGTAAGCGTGGGCGACGCGGTCGACATATTTGGCGGTCCCCTCGATTCGCTCGAAACCTTGTTCTACCTGACGGACTTCAGCAGAAATGGTCGCCTCCCGCTCCTGTCGCAAAGCAAAATATTGCTGGAGAAGCTTTTTGCGTACCGCAGCCGAGCGCGCCATGACGGCCGCTCCCAAGACACGCTGCTCCGTCTCGGCTGCAGCAGCAAAGGCGACGCGATCCTTAACCGCCAGCGGGTCCACGAACTGCCCCGCATTGTCTGGCTTGAATGCTGTGTCCTGATGATCGTGGAATTGCTCGTGCAGGGTCAGCGTCGTGGCGGAGATGGCCGTGCCCTCAATCGGCGCGCCGCCCCTACGCGTGTAATTCACGAGCACTGCTGTTTTCCCGTTCCCGATAGTAAAATCGAGACTGAAAGGCCTGCCGGCCTCCTTCATCGTACCTGGACGATAATAGGCTTGCCCACGTAGCTCTGAAGGCAGTTCGTTTGGTGGCATAGGCTCGAAGCCCTCGGGCCGCGGTCCGGGAGAAATCAAGAGGGCGCCTTCCCCAGCGGCATGGAAGATGAATGCCTGATCCTCGGGCCAGTAGCCGGGCCAGATACGCGAAAGTGCCTTCCCGCCCCGAACGATCCGAGCGGCGGTCTCGACCATTTCTTGCTTGGTGGCGGTTACATGGGCGGGGGTGACCTGAGCAGAGCTAGGCTGAGCCGCTGCCGGCGACAGCGCTCCTGCCAGTGATGCAAGCAGTACCTGGGCTACAGTACATCTCAACATATATTCCCCCGTTCTGATGCGCCCGACTGACGACACTCGCTCAAATGGGTCTAATAAGGCGGAAATGCGGTGACAGTGCAGGAAACACGGTGACAGTGCACCTAATTGCCGCCGCCTGCTGAGGCCTCACGAGCAGAGGCCTTTCTGCGCCACTTCTGAATTAGGAATTGACGCACTGTCACCGAATTCCCCGATGGTTATTTCAATGTTGTGCCGCAGGGCCCGCAGGCAGGCCTCCAGCTTTGCCTGGCTGATGTCGTCAAGCTTCCCTCGCGCGATCAAGGACAGCTTGGGCTGAGTGATCCCCATCCGCGCCGCCGCCTCGCGCTGCTTCAGGCCCATCTCGGCGATCGACTTCTGGATCCGAATGGCCAGCTTGGCCTTGACCACGAAGGCCGGATCGAGCCGGAGATCATCCAGCACAGGCTTTCCGGCGGGAGTGATATGGCCGTCCATCACAATCCCTTTGCCCTAGGCCAATCCCTTCTCTCCCGCGCACCAGGATCCGCGCCACTTCATCTACATCGGGATCAACCTCCACGGCATGAAGCTCGCTCGGTGCCCCCAGCTCGTCGCCATGCTCCTCCAAGACGAGGAGATGCCCCGCCAGCGCTTCTTCAGCGTTGATCGCCGCCTCGGCCACGATGTCGCCGGCCGAGGTGCATCCAGGCAAATCCGGGAAGAAGACGCCGTAGCCGCGCCGGGCGCGCTCGATGATCGCGGGATAATAGACAATCGGCATCGAGTCGTTGTGCCCGGCTGCGGCAGTCATCCAAAATCCGGATCAGAACGCGTAGCACCACCTTCATCGGCCCGCGCTGCGCCTTCGTGCCTTCGTGGGCTTTTGTGCGAACCAAATCGACGCGAGCAGCAGGCACGGCCGGTGGAGAAGGAGCGCTGACCAACCCCGCTTGGCCCTCCCATAGGCTCCCCTACGTTCCGCCGCCAGCCAGCCGGGTTAAGTGCCTTTGAAGGCTCGGCTAAGACCCAGCGAGTGGGCAATTTGGACGGCGCTAGCGAGGTGGAAAAAGGAGCAGGCTGAGAAAAGCGCGCTGGCGAAAACTTGCCGACCTCTGAAAACGCGAAATTGCATCTCGAGCGGTTGAGATGGCCAGCCTCGCACTTGAAACAGTGACCCGGGCTCTTGGATCATAATCCGCCTCGTGTCGCTTCTCATACAACTCGACGAACGCTGTCGCGAACGCCGGTATATTTTCTAGAAATCCGTTCAGCGGCATGTACCTCCGATATTTGGGAGGCAGCGTGGATTTTTGCACATGAAGGCAAAGGTCGCGCAACCCGCGATGATCGATGCTGCGATAGGCGAGCGCGTAGTTTTTGCTCCGACGATTCGCCGCCCCAGCGAAGGAATCCGCAGCCGCAGTCAATATGAAATGGAAGACGGCGTAATAAGCCGCCGAAATCGCCCGTCGGCGGTCAACCTCGCGAGGCAAGCGGTCTGCTGCGCTGAGCAGACTCTCCGCCTGTTCTAAAAGATGGTCCGGATTGAGAACCCCCATGGGTCAGCCCTCATCGCCTTCCGACTCGGCATCCTGCATTTCCGCTTCGAGCGCGTCCTCCTCCTCCTCCTTCATTTCGTTTTCCGTCGCATATTCGACGATAGCCAAGCGCTCTTCCCCCTTGCTTTGCAGATCCCGTTGCAAAGAGACGAGTAGGTCCAGCGCCGCGTCGCCCGAAAGGGCATCAACCGCTTCCGGCCTTAGCACCAGGGTGATCCGCAGCGCATCCCGGCCTTCGCTGTCCGTGGTGGGCTTGGCAACGACCCTCTCCAGGCCCGGATTGGCCACCCGCGCTTCCGCCGCTTTGGCCGCAATCTTCTCAATGGTAACGAAGTCCAGCATCCTACTTCTGTTCCCCATTCTTCCAGTCCTAACATCATTATGGCAGGTACAGAGCAATTCCAAATTCGGATAAGCGCGCTTCGTTGCTTCGTGGCTACAACTTTCCGCACCGCCAAACCCGCTTGCCCCTCCCCCACCCTTCCCCTATATCCCCCTCCGTCCAGCGGGCGCTAAGCGCCTGTGGAGGCTCGGCTAAGGCTCAGCGCGCGGGAGGTAGAGGCGAAACGCCCACCCCTGTCGCGCCTTTTTGCTTTTCTGACCCCCCTCTCCCTCCAGGGGAGAGGGACGACCGCGCAAGCGGTCCGGGTGAGGGCCTGCCTCCACTTTCGCTCGCCGCCCGATGGACGCCGCGTTTCGCATGAGGCGGACGCGGTTCTCACATTCTGAAGACCGGGGGAGACAACCCCTGGCCGGAATAAAAGCAACGAAGGAATACTGATTTATGGCTACTTCGGCGATGCCGACCCGCGACGATTTCGCGGCACTTCTGAACGAGACCCTCGGCGGCGAGAATGAGAGGTTCGAGGGCAAGGTCGTCAAGGGGACGGTCACCGCGATCGAGAACGACATGGCCGTGATCGACGTCGGGCTGAAGTCGGAAGGGCGCGTTTCGCTCCGCGAGTTCGCGGCTCCGGGCCAGAAGGCCGAGATCGCCGTCGGCGACGTCGTCGACGTCTATGTCGACCGGGTCGAGAACCACCAGGGCGAGGCGATGCTGTCGCGCGACCGCGCCCGCCGCGAAGCCGCCTGGGACAAGCTCGAGACCGAGTTCACCGCCGGCAACCGCGTGGAAGGAATCATCTTCGGCCGCGTGAAGGGTGGTTTCACCGTCGATCTCAACGGCGCCGTGGCGTTTCTGCCGGGTTCGCAGGTCGATATTCGTCCGGTGCGCGATGTGACGCCGCTGATGAACCTGCCCCAGCCGTTCCAGATCCTCAAGATGGACCGCAAGCGCGGCAACATCGTCGTTTCGCGCCGCTCGATCCTCGAGGAATCGCGCGCCGAACAGCGTTCGGGCCTCATTCTTTCGCTCGCGGAAGGCCAGATCGTCGACGGCACGGTCAAGAACATCACCGATTATGGCGCTTTCGTCGATCTCGGCGGCATCGATGGCCTCCTCCATGTCACCGACATGAGCTACAAGCGCGTCAACCACCCGTCCGAAGTGCTCAACATCGGCGATGTGCTGCGCGTCCAGATCGTCCGCATCAATCGTGACACCCAGCGCATCAGCCTCGGCATGAAGCAGCTCGAGGCCGATCCCTGGACGACCGCGGCCGCCAAATACGCCGTCGGCACCAAGCACAAGGGCCGTGTCACCAACATTACCGAATACGGCGCGTT
>DASQZF010000163.1:0-81738 GCA_035638835.1 Allosphingosinicella sp.
CTGGAGCGCAGTCACGTTGCCCTGCAGGCCGGTGATGGCAGTGCCCTGAGCCGCCGTCAGGGTCTGCAGCGCAGTGATCTGCGTCGTCTGAGTGGCGTTCACGCCCTGGATGGCCGCGATCGCAGTGGTGTTGGTGGCGACCTGCGGGATCAGCGTCGTGTTGGACGTGATCACGCCGTTGGCGTCGTTCACCAGGACGCCGGGCGTGGTGTAGCCGCCGAAGCGCACCGAGCTGCCGGCGCCGCCCACGGTGACCTGGTTGGCCGCCGTCGTGGCCGCTCCGGTGCCGATCGCCGTCGAGTTGGCGAAAGCCGCCGTCGCCCCGAAGCCGAGAGCGGTCGAATTGGCCGCGGAAGCCAGGGCATTCTTACCGATCGCTGTGGCCTGCACGCCGGTGGCGCGAGCCTGATGGCCCGACGCCAGGGACAGTTCGCCGGTCGCAGCCGACTGCCAGCCGAAGGCCTGGGCGCCCCGTCCGCTGGCCACGGCCTCGCCGCCGACCGCGGTCGAGTGGAAGCCCGAGGCTACCGCCAGGTCGCCAACCGCAACCGCATCCTCGTCGCTCGCGACGGCGCCGCGGCCGAGCGCGACGGAGCTGACCCCGGTCGCCTCCGACTGACGACCAAGGGCCGTCGAATTGACTGCCGAAGCCGAGGCACGGTTGCCGACGGCGGTCGAGCCGGCCCCAAGCGCGGACGCGACGGTTCCGAGCGCGGTCGTGTTGGCGTCCCGCGCCAGCGAGTCCGCGCCGACGGCGACGGCTTCGGCCCCAAGGGCGGTGGAGATGGTGCCGAGGGCTGTGCTCGCCGCGCCCGAGGCGCTGGAGCGGTTGCCGAAGGCGCTGGAGAGCGCGCCCGAAGCGGTGGCGACGACGCCGACCGCGGTCGACTGGGCGCCGGTGGCTCGCGAATCGCCGCCGACGGCGGTGGATTCGACTCCGGTTGCCTGAGACAGACCACCAAGGGCTACGTTGAACGCTTGGCTGGCGGTGGAGCCGGTGCCTATGGCGATGGCGTTGGCCGCTGTGGCGAAGGCGGAGGTACCCAGTGCGACCGTATCACGGGCGTCGGCCCTGGATCCGCTGCCGATCGCCACTCCGTTCACCGCGCCGGCGAGAACCCGGTTGCCGTTGCCGATCGCGACTCCGCTGGAGGCGGCGACATTGTTGAAGGCGCCGACGGCGGTGCCGAAGGAGCCGGCCGCGGTAACCGTGTTCAAATCGCCCAGCGCGGTCGCGCCGGTGGCGCCGGCGGCGATCTGGTTGCCGTTGCCGACCGCGGTGCTGAAGCCCGCCGCGGCAACGTTGGGGCGCGACACGGAGCCGGCCAAGGTGTTGCCCGTTCCAACCGAGGTCGAATAGATACCGGTCGCGTCGGTGCCGGCGCCGACCGCGGTCGAGGCGGTTGCGGCGGCACTGGAGCGGTTGCCGAGAGCGGTCGAATCCACGCCGAGGGCAGTCGAGACCACGCCGAGGGCCGTCGAGCGAGTGCCCGACGCCAGCGAGTCCGTGCCGACCGCGGTGCTCTCGACGCCGGTGGCGCGAGCGAGCTGGCCTACGGCAGTGCCGAAATTCCCGGTGGCCACGGAGTTGGTGCCGCACTCGGTGCTGAGCGTTCCGGGTCCGTCGTTGCACGGCGCGGTCGGATCGGCCGAGGCCGGAACGGCATAGAAGGCCGCTGCCGAAAGCGCGGTCGCGGTCAAAAGCTGGATCCTGGTAAGTCTGGTCATGGAATTTCCTCCCTGTATGAAACTGCAATTTACGTATGTATTTGAAACTTATGGTCGGTCCGCGACGGGACTGCCTCGAAAACAGGTGATTCCCTGCACGTTTCCTCTCAGGCAACCGCACACTCGCTGGCTCGCGCCGTTTTCGGAGATGCACCTACGGCTGGCAAGCCTGATTCGTCCTATGAGGGCTCCGAAATCAACTATTTTGGTGGATTTCCGCCTCCTCCCCCACTTTTCCGGGCCTAGCGGGTCCTTGCCGCCACAGTCGGGAAACAAAAGCAGCGCCGGATCGCGGCGAGTGGAACTTTAGCCCGCTGCTCGATACCGGCCCACCACCGAGGACCGGACGGCGCAGGAAGCGCATGGATTAACGCCGGTGCAGCCGCTAGGCGGGCCTCGCCAACAGCAATGGGAGCGGGCCTTGGCCGGATACGATCTGATCTCAGGCATCGAGGTGGACCGCCGGCTGCGAAGCTTCATCGAGGGAGAGGCGCTTCCCGGAACCGGGCTGGACCCGGCGTCTTTCTGGTTCGGCTTCTCCTCGCTGCTCCGTGAGCTCACGCCCCAGAACAAGCGCCTGCTTCGCCGCCGCGAGGACCTGCAGGCGCTGATCGACGAGCGCAACTCGGCGCTGGACGGAAGGCCGGCCGATCCCGCCGCGGAGGAGGAGTTCCTTCGCGACATCGGCTATCTGGTCGATCCGCCGGCGCCCTTCGCGATCGGCACGGAGAATGTCGACCCCGAGATCGCCCGGATCGCCGGGCCGCAGCTTGTCGTTCCGGTCAGCAACGCCCGCTACGCTCTCAACGCCGCCAACGCCCGCTGGGGCAGCCTGTACGACGCGCTATACGGCACCGACGTGCTGGGCGATCGTCCCTCGGGCGGCGGCTATGACGAGGAACGGGGCGCCCGAGTGGTCGCCTGGGGCCGGGCCTTGCTCGACGAGATCGCGCCTCTGACGGGCGGGAGCCACTCCGAGGTGAACCGATACGGCATCGAGGACGGCCGCCTCGTCACCGACCGAGGGCCCCTTCGCGATCCGTCCCTGCTCGCCGGGTGGAGGGAGGAGTCGCCGCTGCTGCGCCATCACGGCCTCCACATCGAGATCCTGGTCGATCGCGACCATCCGATCGGGCGAACCGACAAGGCCGGAGTCGCCGATCTGATCCTCGAAAGCGCCGTCACCGCGATCATGGATTGCGAGGATTCGGTGGCGGCCGTCGACGCCGAGGAGAAAGTGGCGGTTTACCGCAACTGGCTCGGCCTGATGAAAGGGGAGCTGAGCGCCCGCCTGGACAAAGGCGGCCGGCAATTGGAGCGGCGGCTGGAGCCCGACCGCATCTACCGCGCGCCCGACGGGGGCAACGTCACCCTCAGGGGCCGGGCGCTGATGTTCGTCCGAAACGTCGGCCATCTGATGGCCAATCCGATGATGCGGATCGATGGCGAGGACGTTCAGGAAGGCCTTGCCGACGCCGTGATCACGTCGCTCGCCGCCCTCCACGACATCAACGGCGCCCGCTCGAACAGCCCCGCCGGCTCGGTCTATATCGTGAAGCCCAAGATGCACGGACCCGAGGAAGCCGCCTTCGCCGGGCGCCTGTTCGACCGCACCGAGGACCTGCTCGGCCTCCCCCGCCACAGCGTCAAGATCGGGGTCATGGACGAGGAGCGCCGGACCAGCCTCAACCTGGCGGCGGTGATCCGCGAGGTCGGGGACAGGGTGGTCTTCGTGAATACCGGCTTCCTCGACCGGACCGGCGACGAGATCCATACCGCGATGAGGCTCGGCCCGGTCGTCCGCAAGGCCGAGATGAAGAGCAGCCTGTGGCTCAGGACCTACGAGGACAACAATGTCGACGTCGCCCTGGCCTGCGGCTTCGCCGGACGGGCGCAGATCGGCAAGGGCATGTGGGCGATGCCGGACCTGATGGCGGACATGCTCGCCCAGAAGATCGCCCACCCCGAGGCCGGGGCGAGCACCGCCTGGGTCCCCTCCCCCACCGCCGCCACCCTGCACGCGGTCCACTACCACCGGGTCGACGTGGCGGAGCGACAGCGCGCGCTGGCCGGCCGGGCCCCCGCTCCCCTGCACGGGCTGCTTGCGGTCCCAGTGGCGACCGAGCGGAGCTGGACCCCCGAAGCGATCGGGGAGGAGCTCGAGAACAACGTCCAGGGCATACTCGGCTACGTGGTGCGCTGGATCGACCAGGGCGTCGGCTGCTCGAAAGTGCCGGACATCCATGACGTCGGCCTCATGGAGGATCGGGCCACCTGCCGGATCTCCAGCCAGCACGTCGCCAACTGGCTGATGCACAAGGTGGTCACCGGCGAGCAGGTCGATGCCGCCCTGGTCAAGATGGCTGCGGTGGTCGACCGGCAGAATTCGGGCGATCCGGCCTATCGGCCCATGGCGCCGGATTATGCGGGCCCCGCCTTCCGGGCGGCGCGGGCGCTGATCTTCGAGGGCGGGCGCCAGCCGTCCGGCTATACCGAACCCCTGCTCCATGCGCACCGGCTGGCGCTGAAGGGCGGTTCGGGATGACTGGGCCCGGCTCGTTCGCAGAGTTGCGCGGCCGTCGGCTTCGCGGCCATTAAGGCCGCAGGTAAAAGGAGCCAGGCGATGGAGCGGAGCGCCCAGAACAGCGGGACGATCGAGGTGCGCGACGGTCACCGGTTCGATTCCGCGGAGCTCGAGCGGTGGCTTGAGAGCAAGGTCGCGGGCTATCACGGTCCGCTCACCGTCGAGCAGTTCCGCGGCGGTCAGTCGAACCCGACCTACAAATTGGTCACTCCGGACCGCTCCTACGTCCTTCGCCGCAAGCCGCCCGGCAAGCTCCTGCCCGGAGCGCATGCCGTCGACCGCGAATATCGGGTCATCTCCGCTCTGGGCGGCCAGGGCTTCCCGGTCGCCCGGACCTACGGACTTTGCCTTGACGAACAAGTGATCGGAACGCCCTTCTACGTGATGGAGATGGTGGAGGGCCGGATCTTCTGGGAAGCGGACTTCCCCGAAGTGCCGGAGGGCGAGCGGCCGGCCTATTTCGACGCGATGAACGAGACGATGGCCAGGCTTCACCTGATCGATCCCGAGACCGCGGGACTTGGCGACTATGGCAAGCCGGGCAATTATTTCGAGCGGCAGATCGGCCGCTGGTCGAAGCAATATCTGGGCGACGTCGAGGCCGGGCGCGTCCCCGCAATGGACCGGCTGGTCGAGTGGCTGCCCCGCAACATCCCGGCCGGCGAGGAGGCCGCACGGATCATCCATGGCGACTTCCGCTGCGACAACATGATCTTCCATCCGACCGAGCCGAGGGTGCTCGCCGTGCTGGACTGGGAATTGTCCACGCTCGGGCACCCGCTTGCCGACTTCACCTATCATCTGATGGTCTATCGGATGCCGTCCGGGGTCTCGACCGGCCTCGCCGGGCTCGACCTCGCGGCGCTGAACATTCCCTCGGAAGCCGATTATGTCGCGGCCTATTGCCGCCGGACCGGGCGCGACGAAATCCCGGACATCGACTTCTACATGGCCTTCAACATGTTCCGCCTCGCGGCCATCGTCCACGGGATCAAGGGCCGCCAGGTCCGCGGTACCGCCGCCTCGGGCCATGCCGCCCAGATGGCGGCAAGCCTGGAACCCCTCGCCGAGGGCGCCTGGGCGCAGGCGGTTCAGGCGGGGGCGTAGACGAACCCGTCATCCCGGCGAAAGCCGGGACCTTGGGGAAACCCGCCGAGACTTCTCGACCTGAAGCCCCGGCCGTCGCGGGATGACGACTGCCTCACTGCAGCCAGGCTGAACCTCGCAATCGATGCGCAATCGGTGCCTGGCACCAATTATCCAAATCGCCGTAAATCGTGCCAGGCACCAATTTGCTTGGTGCCTTTAATTGGTGCCTGGCACCATTTATCTAAACAGATGGCGGCTAGCCTCGTCGAAACGGTGAAATGGCCGGACCGAAACTCGTCATTGCGAGCAAAGCGAAGCAATCCAGTGCCGCCTTTGGAGGCCACTGGATTGCTTCGTCGCTTCGCTCCTCGCAATAACGGGCTTGGCGCTACCCCGTCGGGAAGCCGCGCTTTCGCATCAGCGCCTTCACGTCCGGATCGCGGCCCCGGAACGCGCGATAGGCTTCGGCCCGGTCGGTCTCGTTGCCGGTCGACAGGAGCGTCCGCCGGAAGCGGTCGGCGGTGGCCTTGTCGAACGGATTGCCCGCTTCCTCGAACGCAGCCCAGGTGTCGGCGTCCATCGTTTCCGACCAGAGGTAGGAATAATAGCCGGCCGAATAGGCGTCGGACGAGAAGAGGTGATTGAACTGCGGCAGGCGGTGCCGCATCACAAGCTCCTTCGGCATCCCGATCTTCGCAAGCGCCTGGGCTTCGAACGCGTTCGGGTCGACGACCCCGTTCGGATCCATGTGAAGCATCATGTCGACGATCGCCGACGAGAGATATTCCGCCGTCGCGAAGCCCTGGTTGAAGGTCGATGCCTTTTCGATCTTCGCGATCAGCGAGGCCGGCATCGGCTGCCCGGTCTTATAATGCTTGGCGAAGCGGCTGAGCACCGGCTGAGTCAGGAGCCAATTCTCGTTCACCTGGCTTGGATATTCGACGAAGTCGCGAGGCGTTCCGCCGAAGCTCGGATAATAAACGTCCGACAGGAAGTAATGGATGGCGTGGCCGAATTCGTGGAACAGGGTCTCGGCGTCGTCCAGGCTGATCAGCACCGGCTGGCCCGGCGCGGGCTTGACGAAATTGTTGTTGTTGGAACCCAGAACGATGTCGTCGCCGAGCAGGCCCGCGCGGCTCCGGTAGGTCGTCGCCCAGGCGCCGGAGCGCTTGCCGGTCCGGGCATAATCGTCGCGGTAGAAGACTCCGATCTGCTTGCCCGTCCCGCGCTCGGTGACGCTGTAGACCCGGATGTCCGGGTTCCAGGCCGGCACCGTTCCGGTGATCTCCTTGAAGTCGAGCCCGTACAGCTCGCCGGCCGCCCAATAGGAAGCCTCGATGATGTTGTTCAGCTCGAAATAGGGTTTCACCTCTTCCTGGGTGAGATTGTAGCGCTGGGCGCGCACCTTCTCCTGGTAGTAGCGATAGTCCCAGGGCTCGATGGCGAGGTTGCGATCCGTCTTGCGGGCGAGCGCCTGCATGTCGGACACTTCCTCCTTCACCCGGGCGACCGCGGCCGGCCAGACCCGATTCATCAGGTCGAGCGCCTTGGCGGGCGACTTGGCCATCGTGTCCTGCATCCGGAATTCGGCATGGCTGGAGAAGCCCAGCAGCTTCGCCCGGTCGGCGCGAAGCTTGACGACCTCGGCGATGGTCCGGTTGGTGTCGTTGGCGCCGCCATTGTCGCCGCGATTGACGAAGGCGCGCCAGACCTTCTCGCGAAGCGCGCGATTGTCCGAATAGGTCAGGATCGGATCCACCGCCGAGCGGGTGTTGACGATCGCGAAGCTTCCGGCGGCGAGCTTACGCTCCTGCGCGGCAGAAGCCGCGGCGGCCTTGACGTCCGCTGGAACGCCCTTCAGCTCCGCCTCGGTGGCGGTGATATGGGTGCTCTCGTCGGCCAGGACCTTTTCGCCGAAAGTCGCGAACTTGCCGGCCAGCTGGGAATTGTAGGCGGTGAGCTGCGCCTTCTGCCCGGAGTCGAGATTGGCGCCGCGGCGCACGAAGCTGTCGTAGAGCCGGGTCACGAGCCGCTGCTGCTTGGCGTCGAGATTGGCGTTCTCGCGCATCTCGTAGATCGTCTTGACGCGCTGGAAGAGCTTCGGGTTGAGAGTGATCTCGTCGCTCGCGGCGGAGAGCTTGGGCGACCATTCCTTCTCGAGCGCCTGGTAGGCCGGCGTGGTCATGTTGTCGGTCATCACTCCGAACAGGGAGAGGACCCGATCGAGCCGCTGGCCGGACTTCTCCAGCGCCTCGACCGTATTGGCGAAGGTCGGAGCTTCGGCGCTGTCCGCGATCGCGAGCACTTCCCGGCGCTGCTCGTCGATTCCGAACTGGATCGCTTCCGGGAACAGGTCCGGCTTCACCCGGTCCCAGGGCGGGACGCCGTCGTAGGAGCCGGTCCAGTCGGCGAGCAGGATGTTGTCGGGAACGGTGACGGCGGGCTCCGCGACTGGGGCCTCGGCCACGACGACGTCCTCGGCTGCTGTCATATCGGAAGTCCTGCTTGTGGTTGCGCAGCCCGCGAGGGCCAGAGCGGCGGCGCCGCCGAGAAGAAGGGATTTCAAGGTAGGTTCTCCGGAAGTTCGGGCGAGAAGGGGAGCAAGCCTGCTATAGGAGCAAGCCTTAACCTGCGGCAACTCGCCAGACGTTGCGAATTTCGTTGCATGACCGTCATTGCGAGGAGCGAAGCGACGCGGCAATCCAGTCTTGGCGCCGGCCGGAGTGGACTGGATTGCTTCGCTCAGCTCGCAATGACGGAACCGACTCGTTTCGACGTGGGAAAGGGATCGTTCGGCGCGGTCTCCATCCGAGAGGCGGTTCGTCGCCGGATGCTGAAACAAGTTCAGCATGATGTAGAGAGACGCTCCCCCGGCGCCCTGTCACTCCCCGCAGTCGAGGTTGATCGCCGACTTCCGGGTCGATCTGCCGATCGTGGCGGTGACCTCGATCCGGCCGGCGCAGCCGACGTCGTTCAGCCACAGGGCTTTCCAGGTCCGCCCCTGCAGGTTGGTCAGCAGGCCGCCGAAGCGCCGCTGGGCCAGGATCTTGCCTTTGGCTCGAGCGACCAGGGTCAGCGGCTGATCGATCGACTCGCCCGGCGGCCCCCGCAACTCGACCGTCACCAGCAGATCGTTCGCGGCTTCCTCGGCCGAGCCTTCACCGATGATCGTGTTCCATCCCGTAAACTCCACCGGCGGGGAGATGTCCTTGGAGAGCCGCCCCGAATTCTCGTAGAAAAGCTGCATCCGGAACGCTCCGACTCTCGCCGGGGCCGGGGGCTGGGGCTGGGCCGGGGGCTGGGGCTGAGGCTGGGCGAGCATTGCCGCCACAAAAGCTGCGATCATCGTTATCCTCCTTCCTGTTTCCCGGGGAAGGTCGGGACCCGGCCTTCCGCCTGCACCGCCGGGCCCCGGCCCTCGCCGGGGCTCATCATTCTCCGGGCTGCATCACGGCCGCCCCTGCCCTCTGCGGATGACCAGATTCCTTATCTCCGTCATGTCCTCCATGGCGAACCGGACTCCTTCGCGGCCCAGGCCGCTGTCCTTCACTCCGCCATAGGGCATGTTGTCGACCCGGTAGGAGGGCACGTCGTTGATCACGACGCCGCCCACTTCGAGCCGGTCCCAGCAGTCCAGCGCCTTGAACAGGTCACGGGTGAATATCCCCGCCTGGAGCCCGAAGCGGCTGTCGTTGACCTCGTCGAGCGCGGCCTCGAAGTCGGTGAAGCTCGACAGGATCGCCACCGGGCCGAACGCCTCTTCGCGATAGAGCGTCGCCTGGCGATCCACGCCCTCGAGCAGGGTCGCCTCGAGCATCGCACCTCCGCGCTTGCCGCCGCACAGCAGCTTCGCTCCGCCTTCGACGGCCTCGCGGATCCAGCCGTCCAGACGCTCCGCCTCCCCGACGTCGATCATCGGCCCGATGAAGGTTTCGCGGTCGTGGGGATCGCCGGCGACGAGCGCCTTCGTCTTCTCCACCAGCCTTTCCCTGAGCGCTTCGTAGATGTCGGCGTGGGCGATGATCCGCTGCACCCCGATGCAGCTCTGGCCCGACTGATAGAAGGCCCCGAAGACGATCCGCTCGACCGCGTCGTGGAGGTCCGAATCGCGGTCGACGATGACGGCCGCATTCCCGCCGAGCTCGAGGACAACCTTCTTCTTCCCCGCCCTCGCCTTCAGATTCCAGCCCACCGCGGGCGAACCGGTGAAGCTCAGCAATTTCAGGCGTTCGTCGGTGGTGAACAGGTCCGCGCCGTCGCGACTCGCGGGCAGGATCGAGAAGGCGCCTTTGGGCAAGTCGGTCTCCGCCAGGACTTCGCCGATGATCAATGCTCCGAGCGGAGTCCGGCTGGCCGGCTTCATCACGAACGGGCAGCCGACGGCGATCGCCGGGGCGATCTTGTGCGCGGCGAGGTTGAGCGGGAAGTTGAACGGGGAAATGAAGCTGCACGGCCCGATCGGAACGCGCTTCCACATCCCCTGATAGCCGCGGGCGCGCGGGCTGATATCCAGCGGCTGGACCTCGCCCGTCATCCGAACGCTTTCTTCGGCCGCGATCCGGAAGGTATCGATCAGGCGCGTCACCTCCCCTTCCGAATCCCTGATCGGCTTGCCGGCCTCGACGCAGAGCGCATGAGCCAACTCGTCGAAGCGCGCCCTGAAACGGTCCACGCAATGCTGGAGCACGGCCTGGCGCTCGAAGCTCGCCATCCCGGCCATCGGCGCCGCCGCACCGGCCGCTGCGGCGATCCCGGCGTCGATCGTGGCGGCGTCCGCCAAGGCGCAGCGGAAGGCGACCTCGCCGCTATATTTGTCGGTGACCTCCAGATCGGCATTGGGCTGCCGAGCCTCGTTCGCGAGGTAGAGCGGATAGACGTCCTTGAGCCGGGTCATGCTGCTTTCCTAATGACTGCCGGCGACATCGTCATGCCGGCATTCGCCGGAATGGGGGGCGGCTCGGCTTGCGCCCCTGATTTCCGGCCGTGAGCCACCTATATGTGCTCACGCCCCCCTCCCGAAGGATTCCGCGATGACCACCAACGCTTATGGCGCCTACGCCGCCGACAAGCCGCTCGAGCCGATCGCCATCGAGCGGCGCGAGCCGGGCCCGAGCGACGTCCAGATAGAGATCGCTTATTGCGGGGTCTGCCATTCGGACCTTCACACGGTCCGCTCGGAATGGGGCGGGACCCTTTATCCCTGCGTGCCCGGGCACGAGATCGTCGGCCATGTCGGCGCGGTCGGGACGGAGGTTTCCGGCTTCGGCGTCGGCGACACGGTCGGAGTCGGCTGCATGGTGGACAGCTGCCAGCATTGCCCGACCTGCGCCGAGGGCCTCGAGCAATTTTGCGAGAACGGCTTCACCGGAACCTATAACGGCGCCACCGAGGATATTCCGGGCCATACGCTCGGCGGCTATTCGAAGAGCATCGTCGTCGACCAGAAGTTCGTCCTCGCCATCCGCCATCCGGAGGACCAGCTTGCCGCCGTCGCGCCTCTCCTGTGCGCGGGGATCACGACCTGGTCGCCGCTTCGCCACTGGAATGCGGGCCCCGGCAAGAAGGTCGGGATCGTCGGAATCGGCGGGCTCGGCCATATGGGGATCAAGCTCGCCCATGCGCTCGGCGCCCACACCGTCGCCTTCACGACTTCGGAGAGCAAGCGGCAGGACGCCCTGGACCTCGGCGCCGACGAAGTGGTCGTCTCGCGCAACCCGGACGAGATGACGGCTCATTCCGGAAGCTTCGATTTCATCCTGAACACGGTGGCCGCGAGCCACGATCTCGACGCCTTCACCGCCCTTCTGAAGCGAGACGGCACCTTGTGCCTGGTCGGCGTGCCCGAGCATCCGCACCCGTCGCCGAGCGTCGGCCAGCTGATCTTCGGCCGCAAGTCGATCGCCGGATCGCTCATCGGCGGGATCGCCGAGACCCAGGAAATGCTCGATTTCTGCGCCGAGCGCGGAATCGTCTCCGAGATCGAGATGATCCCGGTCCAGCAGATCGACGAGGCCTATGACCGGATGCAGAGGAGCGACGTCAAATACCGCTTCGTCATCGACAACGCCTCGCTGGCGGGGTGAATTCGGAAAGTCGCCCGGTGCCGGAGCATGATCACTTCAGGTTGAGTTGCTCCGTTATTGCGAGCCCTTCGACGCCGCCTGCGGCGCCGCTCAGGATAGACCGCCGCTACGCGGCAGCGAAGCAATCCAGTCGCTTCGGAGGCCCTCTGGATTGCCGCGTCGCTTCGCTCCTCGCAATGACGGACCAATCAAAGACGGTCATGCTCCAACCCCTTCCCCTCGGAGGGGAGAGGTTTGGCGCCGTGCGCCCTTGACGCAGGTCAATTCGGGGCGAGGATGCAGGCTTATGACCAGCGCGACCCAAGAACCTTCCCGGCGGCCCTCCGCCGCGACGCTCCTACTCATCCTTGCCGCCATGATCGCCCTGGTCTCGGCCGCGGTTGCGATCTCGCGAAGCGCCGGCGGCGGCTCGGGCGGCGGGCAGAGCCCGAAAGCGAAGGACTGGCGGGTCGTCGGCTGGGCCTATGCCCAGGCGGGCAATGCGGGCGAGGCGGTCGCGGCCTATCGCAAGGCGGCGGCGATCGAGCCGGGCAATGCCGAGAACTGGTCCTCGCTCGGCGAAGCGCTGCAGTTGCCGAGCGACACTCCGGTGCCCGAGGCCGCGGAGGCGTTTCGAAATGCGATCGAGATCGACCCGAGCGACCCGAGGGGGCGCTATTTCCTCGCCGTCCAGAAGGATCTGGCCGGCGACCATAAGGGCGCCATCGACGGCTGGATCGCCCTCCTCGGGGACACCCCGCCCGGAGCCCCCTGGGGGGCCGACCTCAGGCGGACGATCGAGCAGAGCGCGGCGGAGAACCGGATTCGAATCGTCGGACGGATGCCGGCCGCTGGAAGGGCCGCCACCGCGATCGCCGGGATTGCGGGCCCGACTCCCGAGCAGCTTGCCTCGGCCTCGTCGCTCCCGCCCGCCGAGCAGGCCGCGATGGTCGGGCAGATGGTGGCCCGGCTCGAAGGGCGGCTGAAGGCCGATCCGAAGGACGAGGCAGGCTGGATCCGGCTGATGCGCTCGCGGATGGCGCTCGGCGAGCCGAAGGCCGCCCAGGCGGCGCTCCGCTCGGGCCTCACCGCCTTCGGAAGCGATAGCGCCGAGGCCGGGCGGCTGAGGCGCGCGGCGGCCGAGCTGGGTGTGGCGGGGGGACGATAAGATATCGTCATGCTGAACTTGTTTCAGCATCCAGCGACGAGCCACCTCGCGGGCGGAGGACTGGACCCTGAAACGAGTTCAGGGTGACGGAAAGGGACAGCAGGCAGAGCCGTAATTCATTCGCTTTCCGCCTCCGCCCGATGTGCTTTTTGGATAGTGTCGCGGGCCGGCTAGGCTTCGGCCATGCGCCTCCCCTCCCTCGTCTCGATCGTCGGCACTCGACCGGAGGCCATCAAGATGGCGCCCGTGGCCCTCGCCCTGCAGCGCCTGCCCGGAGTCCGGCACCAGGTCTTCCTGACCGGCCAGCATTCCGGGCTCGCCGATTATTTCGATCTTCCCGAAGAGAGCCTCCGCGAGCTCGGCTTCAAGCCCCGCGACCGCGACGTCGAGCGGCTGAGGGCGGCGCTTCGGGCGCTGCTCTGCGGGCACTTCCGGCGGCAGGCGATCGATCTCGTCCTCGTCCATGGCGACACGACCAGCGCCGCGGCCGGCGCCCTCGCCGCCCGGGACTGCGGGATCCCGGTCGCCCATGTCGAGGCGGGGCTTCGATCCTTCGACCTCGACCAACCCTGGCCCGAGGAAGGCCATCGGATTTCGATCGACGGTCTCGCCGAGCTTCTGTTCGCCCCCACCGAGCACGCCGCCGACAATCTGCGCCGGGAGCCCCGGGTCAAGGGAAGGATCCTCGTCACCGGCAACAGCGGCATCGACGCACTTCTCCAGGCCAAAGCGCGCCTTCCTTCTCCCGCCGCGAGCCAGGAGCGCCGACTGATCCTCGCCACCTGCCACAGACGCGAGAATCAGGGCGAGCCGGCGCGCGCCGTTTGCGAGGCGATCCGGAGGATCGCTTCGGAGCTTCCGGTCCGGGTCGCGGCGACGCTCCACTTCAATCCGATGGCCCGGGGCTCCATCGAGGAGGGATTGTCCGGGGTGGAGCATGTCCAGCTGCTCGAGCCGCAGGGCTATGACGCGATGGTCGGGCTGATGGAGTCGAGCTGGCTGGTCCTCACCGACAGCGGCGGGCTTCAGGAGGAGGCGCCGGCGCTCGGCAAGCCGGTGCTGGTCCTCCGCGAAGTCACCGAACGGCCGGAGGCGGTCGCGACCAACAGCCTGGAGCTGGTCGGGACCGACCCCGACCGGATCGTCGCCGCAGTCGCCGGATTGCTCGCCGATCCGGAGAGATATGCCCTCATGGCCCGGCCCGCCTTTCCCTTCGGAGACGGCCGGGCGTCGGAGCGGATCGCGGGGGCGATCGGGGCCTGGCTGGGGGAAAGGGGGAGCAGTTGACGATTCATTCCTCCCCCGGATTTCCGGGGGAGGGGGACCGCGCAAAGCGCGGTGGAGGGGTTCTTTGGACTCAGCAAGACCCCTCCACCACCCTTCGGGTGGTCCCCCTCCCCTGCAAATGCGGGACCTTTGCATAACCCTTGCGAAGCGCTCGGAATCAAAGCCCCTCCCCTTCAGGGGAGGGGTTGGGGTGGGGAATGTGGGCGAGAATGTTCGCTGACGCCGGTGAAATGAGTAGACAGCCCCCACCCCAACCCCTCCCCTGAAGGGGAGGGGCTAAGGCCCGGCGACTTATGCAAAGGTCCTGCAAATGCAGGGGAGGAATTAGAAAGCGTCATCCCCCCGCCCGCTTCAAACGGCCGAGCAGCCGCTCGCGAGCGGCGAGGATCTCGGCCTGGCGCTCGATCAGCACGTCGCGGGCGAGGAAGTGGCCGGTGATCCGCAACCCGGCCAATATGTCGGGCCAGTCCGCCGCTCCCGAGCCGAGAAGCAGTGGCGGAAGCGGGAAGAGGCGGTGGCGATAGCCGGCCGCGGCGGCGGCGCCGACCGCCCGGCCGCTCTTCGGGCTGACGAAGGCGAGGTCCTCGGTCGATCCGGTCGCGGCGCACTCGGAGAGGTCCAGGCCGAAGCCGAGCTCCGCGAGCATAAGGAGCTCGTAGCGGACCAGCGACGGCGCCCAGCCGCGGGCGTTCGGCGAGGCCTCGACGGCGGCGAGGAGGCCGTCCAGGGCCTCGTAAAGGCGGGGATAGGCCTGGCCTTCCGGAAGCGCGGTGGCGGCGAGCGCGGTCGTCCATTCGATCGCGGCGGCTGGAAGTGCCTCGCCCAGCAGCGGCGCTCGGCTGGAGGCCAGCTCGACGCTCAGCTGGGCGAGCTGCTCTTCGGTCCGGGCGCGATATTCGGCCTGGACGAGATTGCCGGCAAGGAGGATCGGCCGAAGCCGGCGCGACCGTCCGCCGCGAACGAAGCCGGCCTGCATCCCGTCCGCCGGAGTGAGTGCCCGGACGATCGCTCCATGCTCGCCATGCGGACGGACCGCGCAGATGATCGCCGGGGTGACGAGGTGCATGGCCTCCCGATTATATCACATCGAGCGGGCGTAAAGCGCGTTCGGCAAGGCCTGTTCGACCATTTGGCGGGTGCGGCGCCAGGCGTGGAGCGGGAGGGGCTTGCCGGCCGCGGCGGCTGGGCCGGTGTCGAGCTCGGCGAAATGCGCGGTGGGAAGCGAGTCGGCGCGATCGGCGAGCAAGGCGCAGAGCCTTTCGAAGCCAGCCGCCGGCTCGAAGCCGTCGACGGCCAGGGTGACGAGGGCGCGGCGAGCCTGAAGCGAGTGAAGCAGCGCCTGCTCCGCTTCGCCGCCCGAGACCGAGCCGAGATGGACGGCGACCGGAAGCTCGATCACTCCGCCGAGATCGGCCGACCCGGCGAGGTCGCGCTCGAGCGGCAGAGCGCACTTGCCGGGAAGATGGCTGGAATCGAAGCCGAGGCCCGCCTGGAGAAGCGCGGCCAGGGTCCGGACGTCGGCGGCGTAGCCCCCTGAGCGGAAGGCCACCGGCCGCGGGGCCCCGGCCTCGACCAGCAGGTCGCGGGCGGTCTCGATCAGGTCGAGCTGGTCCTCGGCGTCGAAGCAGGTCAGCTCGAAGCGGGCGCCCTCGGTCACGCCCTCGGCGACGCTTTGCCAGACCGGATGGAGATGGAGCTGCACTTCCTGGCCGGCTGCGAGGATCGGATCGACCATCCGGCGGATCGGCTCGATCCCGTAGACCAGGGCCGGCATGGGATCGACGAAGAAGCAGGCCTTGAGGCGATGGTCGCGTAGGAGGTCGAGCTTCGCGGGGTCGAAGGCGGCGGCGAGGTTCTGAAGCCAGCTTTCGCCGCGGGCGTGAGAGGCCCAGCTGAGCGCGGTGTCGACCGTGAGGAGAAGCCGGGTCATTGCGCCATGATAGAAGCCGGCCGTGAACATATGGTTAGCGGGCGCTTAATCCTGGCGAAAGGGTGGGCCTCACTCCCTGCAAGGGAGGGGTTGGGGTGGGTCCGCCGTAGGCGGCCCAATCTCCGACTCAGAAAAAAAAGTCTCGCTGCGCTCGTCTACCCACCCCTCACCCCTCCCTTGCAGGGAGGGGGATCAGCCGCTGGGGTGGAAATAATCATAGATTCCTCTCGCCATCGTCCTGGATATTCCGGGCGCCTTTTCCAGGTCCTCGAGCGCCGCTCCGCGCACCGCCTTGGCAGTCCCGAAATGCATGAGCAAAGCGCGCTTCCGACTCGGGCCGATCCCGGGGACCTCGTCGAGCGGGCTGGCGGTCATGCTCTTGGCGCGCTTGGCGCGATGGGCGCCGATCGCGAAGCGGTGGGCTTCGTCGCGAAGGCGCTGGATGTAGAAGAGCACCGACGAATTGGGCGGAAGCTGGAAGTCGCGGCCGTTGGCCAGATGAAGGGTCTCGCGCCCGGCGTTGCGGTCCGGGCCCTTGGAGACCCCGACGACGGGCACGTCGTGGATCCCGGCGCATTCCAGGGTCTCGAGGACCGCGGAAAGCTGCCCCTTGCCTCCGTCGATGAGGAGCAGGTCCGGCCATTCGCCCCGGCTTCGGTCCGGATCCTCCTTCTCGAGCCGGGCGAATCTGCGGCCGAGCACTTCGCGCATCATCGCGAAATCGTCGCCCGGGGCGGTCTCGGGGCGCTTGATGTTGAACTTGCGATAGGCGTTCTTGCGGAAGCCCTCCGGGCCGGCAACGATCATCGCGCCGACCGCATTGGTCCCCATGACGTGGCTGTTGTCGTAGACTTCGATCCGGTCCGGCAGCTCGGCCAGCTCCAGAATGTCCGTCAGCGCACGCATCGTTTTGGCCTGAGTGCTGGTCTCGGCGAGGTGGCGGTCCAGCTCCTCCTCGGCATTGCGCGAGGCCTGGCGGATCATCCGGACATGGTCGCCGCGCTTGGGCACCCGGATCGACACCTTGCGGTCGGAGCGCTCGGACAGCGCCTCGCAGAGCAGGTCCGCCTCCGGCACCTCGCGGTCGAGCAGCACCTGCCTGGGCGGGGGCACCTCCTCGTAGAATTGCATCAGGAAGCTTGCGAGAACCTCCGCCTCGGGAATGTCGGCGGTGTGGGCGGGGAAGAAGCTGCGGTGCCCCCAATTGTTGCCGCCGCGGATGAAGAAGGCCTGGACGCACATCGTCCCGCCCTTGCAGGCCAGAGCGAAGATGTCGGCGTCGCCCAGCCCCTCGGCGGCAATCGCCTGCGAGCCCTGGATGAAGGTCAGCGAGCGCAGCCGGTCGCGGAAGACGGCGGCCAGCTCATAGTCCATCGCCTCGGCCGCCTCGTTCATCGCGGCGGCGAGCTTCTGCTGCACCTGGCTCGACTTGCCGGCGAGGAAGTCCTTCGAATCCTGGACCAGCTCGGCATAGGCTTCGGGCGTGACCCGGCCGACGCAGGGGGCCGAGCAGCGCCGGATCTGGAAGAGCAGGCAGGGCCGCCTTCGGGTGGCGAGGAAGGTGTCGGTGCAGCTTCTGAGCAGGAACAGCTTCTGGAGCGCGTTCAGGGTCCGGGTGACGGACCCGGCGCTCGCGAACGGCCCGTAATATTGGCCCTTGTGCCGCCGGGCTCCGCGATGCTTTCGGATCTGCGGGAAGGGATGGTCCTCGCGAAGGAGGATGAAGGGGAAGCTCTTATCGTCCCTGAGGAGCACGTTGTAGGGCGGCCGGTAGCGCTTGATCAGCTGCGCCTCGAGCAGGAGCGCCTCCGACTCGGTGTTGGTGGTGACGATCTGCATCGAGCGGGTCTGGGCAACCATCCGCTGGAGCCGCTTGGTGAGGCGGGTCACCTGGGTGTAGTTGGTCACCCGATTCTTCAGGGCGCGAGCCTTGCCGACGTAGAGCACGTCGCCCTTGGCATCGAGCATCCGATAGACGCCCGGGCGGACCGGGAGGGTCTTCACGACCTTGCGGATCGCGGCGACTCCCACCTCCAGGTCCGGCAAATCGGAGCCGCGGACGGTGAAGGCGGATTTCTCCTCGTTGAAGCGGTCGGTGGGCGGAGTGTCGGTCACGGCCGGGCCTTGCCGCTCACCGGTGTCCGGACACGGACGAAGGTCAGGAAAGTCAGTGGGTATCGCGCGCGCCCGCGAGGGGGGCCTTGCAAACCGGGGTCGGCGCGGTGAAAATCGGCAAGGCTGAAGGATCGGTCCACACCGAGCATAAAGCAGACGAAGTCCTACTTTTAAAGGGGCGAAGGGATAGGCCGTCACCCTGGACTTGTCTCCGGGTCCAGCTGGTCATCCGTCCGAGAGGCGGAGAACTGGATCCTGAAACAAGTTCAGGATGACGGGCCAGCGAAAGCCGGAATCCATGAACACGGGCGGGGCCAACCGGACACAGCTCTTGTGGCGGCGTGGAGGAAGCGGGCGCCCAAGCTCCCCTACCTGCAAGGGAGGGGTTGGGGGTGGGTCCGCCGTAGGCGGCCGAAACTCCGAGTCAGTAAAGTCTCGCTGCGCTCCCCTACCCACCCCTGGCCCCTCCCTTCCAGGGAGGGGAAGGCGTCAGTTCGCTCGGCCCAGCCCCTCGATGGTGCGGTCGACCAGGGCCTTGTCGGCGCCGGCATCCAGCTTCTCGCGGATCAGGCTCTCGGCGGCCATCGCGGCGGCCCTGGCGGCCTTGGCGCGGATCTGGTCGAGGGCGGCGCGCTCGGCGGCGGCGATCTTGTCCTCGGCCATCCGGCCGCGGCGCTCGACCAAAGCGGAGGCGTCGGTCTCGGCCTGGCGGACGATGCCCTGGGCCTCGGTCCGGGCCCGGTCGAGGAGGGTCGCGGCCTCGGCGTCGGCCTGGGCCGACTTGGCTTCATATTCCGCCTTGATCGCTTCGGCTTCGGAGCGGAGCTTGGCGGCTTCGTCGAGCTGGGCGCGGATCGCGGCGATCTTGGAATCGAGAGCCCTGCCGATCAAGGCGGGGACCCGCTTCCACAACAGGATGGCGAAGACCACCACCATCGCGAGCGCGATCCACTGCGGGGCGTCGAGGCCGAGCGCGGTGGGGAGCTCGTGATGCTCGGGAGCGCCGACCACTCCGGCGGGCTCGGCGCCGTGGCCGGGGGCTTCGCGGATATGGGGGGCCTGGGGGTTTTCCTCAGCCATGGGTCATCGCCGTCCTGACCGCGCGCGCGGCCTCATCGCTGTCCACCGAAAGGCCCGCGAGCCGCTCGACCATCTCGCGCGCCGCTTCGGCGGCGACGCCTTCGATCTCGCCGAGGGTCGCCTGCGTGGCGGTGCGGATCCGGGCCTCGGCCGCTTCCACCCTCGCCCCGATCTCCTCATTCGCCGCCTTCATCCGCTCCTCGGTCGCCTTGGAGCCCGACACCTTGGCGGCCTGGGCGAGCTTCAGGGCCTCGCCCCGGCTCGAGTCCATCCGGGCGCGATAGGCGGCCTCGGTCCCCTCGGCCGCCTCGCGCGCGGCCTGGGCCGCGGCGAGATCGCCGGCGATGCGCTGGTCCCGCGCCTCGACCGTCGACTGGATCTTGGGGAGCATCATCCGGCCGATGCCGAAATAGATGAGGGCGAGCACCACCAGCAGCCAGAAGAACTGCGAGTAAGCGGCGTCGGCCAGCTGATTGATCTGGGGCATGGGCGTTAGTGACAGTCACTAATGACTGTCACTCCTCCTCTTCTTAGCGGGCGTAGAGGATGATCATCGCGACCGCGAAGGCGATCAGGCCGAGAAGCTCGGCGGCGGCGAAGCCGATGAACAGGCGGCCCTGCTGGCTGTCGGCGGCGGCCGGGTTGCGGATCGCGCTCTCGAGGAACGAGCCGAAGACGTTGCCGACGCCGACGGCGGCGGCGCCGACGCCGATCGCGGCAAGACCGGCGCCGATGACCTGGGCAGAAGCGAAGTCCATGATATTCTCCTTAGGAAAAGCGTTCGAAGCTAGTGAAGGTTGACCGCGTCGTTGATGTAGAGCGACGTCAGAAGTGCGAAGACATAGGCCTGGATGGCGCAGACCAGGATCTCGAGCGCCATCACCCCGACGATGAAGATGAAGGAAAGGACGCTGACCGCCGGGCCGATGCCGCCGGCGTTGATGCCCTGGACGACGAAGCTTCCGAACACCTCGACGAGGATGTGGCCGGCGATCATCGCGACGAAGAGCCGGAGCGCGAGGCTGAACGGGCGGACCATGAAGGAGAGAAGCTCGATGAGGAAGATCATCGGGAGCATCACCTTGGGCGTGCCGTGCGGGATGAAGAGCGAGAAGAAGTGGAAGCCGTGCTTCCAGAAGCCGACGATCAGGACGATCGCGAAGCTGATGATCGCCATGATCCCGGTGACGGTGAACTGACTGGTGACCGTGAAAGGCTGAGCTCCGAGCAAAGCGGTAGGCATCAGGCCGATAAGGTTGGCGAACAGGATGAACATGAACACCGTGAACACCCACGGCATGTACTTGCGCCCCTCGGGGCCGATGTTCGTCGTCACCATCGAGTGGATGAAGCCGGTCACCCCCTCGACCATGACCTGCCAGCGGCCGGGCACGAGCTGGCGCTTCATCCCGCCGAGCATGAAGATCCAGATCAGCGCGAGGACGACGAGCATCCACAACGCGCTGTTCGTGAAGACGAACGGGCTCCCATCCAGATCGCCCGCGAGCGGGCTGATCTGGAACTGGTGCATAGGGTCGATCTTGCTTTCGGCCGCCACTCTTTACGTCCCTCGAGCCCGCTATTCGGGCTTTTGCTTCGAAATCTTCCAAACTTCCCACATGGCGGCGCCGAACCCGAGGAACAGCATCGCCACCCAGATGCCCCGGGTCCCGGCCGCCCGATCTATCACCCAACCGATCAGCGCGCTTCCGAGCGGGTAGCTGAACATCACCGAGAGGATCCGCATCCCCTGGCGCTGGCCAGTCTGAGGCGGGCGCTGCTTCACGCCGGTCCTCGCCGCCTCCGCCGCCTGAGCGTCCTTCAATCGCTCATCGAGCGAGTCGAGCCGCGCATCCGGGGGAAGCTTCGGGTCCTGCCGGTGCTCGTCTTCCGCCATGTCGTTCTTCCATGGGCAGCGGCGCTGGCAAGCGCGCTGATGAGGGTGCGAGGACATGCCGGCGAACGAACCCCGCCGAGGCGCCGCCCCTTTAGGAAGGGGGGGAGTTCAAGTCAACTCTTGTGCGGTGCGGCATGAGCTTGTCTCCTGCGAGCGAAGCCGTGGGGAGGGGGACCACCCGAAGGGTGGTGGAGGGGTAGATGGCGCAGGCTTGGGAGGATCGCGCTCGAACCCACCAACTCCGCGCCAGTTACCCCTCCACCATGCTTCGCATGGTCCCCTCCCCATCTCGCGATGGGGAGGCAGAATTACCCGCAATAGGCCGGAAGCGGGATCGGGGCCGAGTCGCGCTGGCGCCACACTCCGTCGGGGAGGCGGTAATATTGGCCGGCGGCGACCTTGGTCCGGAACAGCTCGCAGGCGGTGGTTGCGGCGACCTCCTCGATCTTGGCGCCGCGCTTGGCGGCGAGATCGGTGTAATAGGCGCGGCGCTTGATGTTGACCGAATCGACTTGGGCCCGGACCGGGGCGGGCGCCGATCCGACGAGGCCGAGATAGCCGTCGGCCTGCTCGCCGACCTGGCCCGAGGAGCGGAGCTGGGCGGAGGCGTCCTGGAGCATGGCGTAGGCCGTGGTCGTGCCCAGAATTGCGCCCAGCCCCACGCCCGCGGCGAGGATCAGTTTCAGTTGGCGGCTCATTTCAAAACACTCCCGGATTCTCTTTGATGAGATCGCGCACGTCCTGCTGGAGACGGACGACGACCTCCTGCCTGATGTTGATGTTGAGGTTGATCTCGATCGGCTTCTCCGGAGCGCTCACCTGAACGCATCCGGCCGACGTAAGAACAACCGGCGCGGCGAGGAGGATCTTCATCCGTCTCATCGCGCCTTGAGTCGCATCGCAACGCATCGACGTCAACAACGACCGCTTCATCGCACAATCTCGCTTTCCTGGGGCTGAACGGGAGTCTGAACGGGGGGAGGCTCCTCCGGCTTGCCCCGGATCAGGTCCGGAAGCGTCGACTGGATGAGCAAGGTGGGGTCGTGGAGCGAGCGCATCGTCCCGATCAGCGCCCGGAACGGGCCCTTGACGGCGATGTTGAACTCGAACGGGATCTTGGCGAGTTGGCCGAGCGCCCGGCTCGCGACCATCCCCCGGATCCCGCCCGTGGGGGCTACCGTGAGGATTTGGTCGCGGGCGACACCGTCGAGCTCGATCCCGGCGACGAACTCGCCTTCGAGCGCCCCGTCGAGAGCGATGGTCAGCTTCGAATAGCGCATCGACTTGAGGGCGTCGAAGGCGAGCTTGCCGTAGATTCCGAGCTGCTTGTCGGTGAGCTCGCCGATGTAGGAGAGGGTTCCCCCTTCCGGCCGGGCGACGAGCCGGCCGCCGACGATCCGGCCGCCGCGCTCGTCGAAGACCATCGGGATCACTCCGTCGAACGTTCCAGTGGCGGTGATGTTGGCGAACTCCATCTTCTGGATGAAGAGCGCCGCGTCGAGGCCTTCGACCCGGAAGGTCAGCCGCTTGGCGGAGGGTTTGGAGAAATCGAGCATCGTCTCTTCGAGGATCAGGAGCCCGCCGGCGAACGGCCAGCGCCCGCTCTCGACCCTGACCTGGAGGCCGGGGTGCAATTGGTAGCGGATCCGGCCGTCGAGAACGTCGATCCCGGCCCGGACGAGGTCGATCCGAGCCTCCTGGCCGGGAGCGGAGGCGAGGCCGAGGAGATCGGTGAAGTGGAGGCTGGTGGACAGGCCCTCGACGGGTCCGAAGGCGGCCGCGAAATCCATGTCGTCGGTCGAGAAGGTCCCGCTCGAGCGGGCGCCGGACGGGTCCCAGCCGATCTCCCCCTTCCCTTTCAGGACGCCGTCGACCAGCGCGATCACTCCGGTGGTGAGAC
Organism: Allosphingosinicella sp.; assembly: GCA_035638835.1. GTDB lineage: Bacteria > Pseudomonadota > Alphaproteobacteria > Sphingomonadales > Sphingomonadaceae > Allosphingosinicella. Next base: position 22,841 of record DASQZF010000163.1, read on the forward strand.
GGGTGAGCTGCTCGGGCTGGTAATCCTTGTCGAAGCGGATCCCGGGAATTTCGAGATCGGCGCGGCCGCGGCCGGTGGCGAGATCGTGGCCTATGTCGGCCCGCACGATCCGGGTTCCGGTCTCGGGATCGTCGAGCCAGCCGCCGGCCTTTATGCGGTTGTCGGCGAGGGTCAGCCGGAAATCGCGGGTGACGAGCGGATAGAAGCGCGGCGGATCGACCTCGTCGGCGATCCGGATCTCGCCGGCCATCGAGAGATCGGAGCCCCTCATGCTCCAGCTGCCGTTGCCCTGGCTCATCAGGAGGGGGACATTGCCGAGCTTGCCCGAGAGGCCGGCGAAGCGGCCGGTTACTCCGCCCTTGCCGAGATCGCCGGTGAGCGAATCGAGGTCGAAGCGATTGGCGGCGAGGCGGACCTCCAGGTCCGACGCGGCGAAGGTCGGACCGGCGAGGCCGAAGCGAAGCCGGCTTCCGGCGACCCTGAACGGCGAGGCGCCCAGGGTTCCGGCGAATCGGGGCGAGCGAAGCTCGGCTCCGCCCATGACCCGGCCGCCGGGGGTTTTCCAGACCAGAGCGCGGCCGGTCGGGCAGAGCGGAAGCAGGGTCCGGCCAAGGCGGACTGAGCCGGCCCGGAGCGACTCGAACCGGGCCGGGATGCAGCCCGTCCCGAAAGCGAAGCCGCCGCGGCCGTCGAACCGGCCGGAGATGGGCAGGACGAGCCCGCGCACCCAGCCATTGTCGAGCGGACCGTCGATCGTCGCGACCGTCGCGACCCGGGTCTCCCCCCCGGCCGCGGCGGTGAAGCTTATGTCGCCGAGGGCGAGCCTCGAATTGCCCGCCCGGATCGGCTGGATCCGGCCGGTTCCGCCGATCGGCGCCCCGGGGCGGGGCTGGTTCAGGCTGAGCCGGATGGCCGGGAACCCTCCCCCCGAGACCGCAAGGTCGCCGTCGAGCCGGGTGAGGCCGCCCGGCCAATAATAGGTAAGCCCCTGCCCTCCGCCCACCGCGACCCTGGCTCCGCTCCGGGTCGCAGCGGTCAACCGTTCGAACCGGACCCCGCCGAAGCCCCGGCCGTTGACGAGGCGCAGGTCGGCATCGACGTCGAATCGGTCGGCGGCCCGAGACAAAGCGGCGGCGAGCGCGTCTCCGACCGGCTCCAGCGGAGTGCCGCCCGCGGACCCGAGCGCGGCGACCGCGCCTGCGACCGCCGGCCGGGCCGAGGCCCCGCGCGCCGAGGCCTCGCCCAGCAGGGTGAAGCCGCCATCGGCGAGCGACAGGCCGTAGCGCCCCTCGACCGAGGCCCGGGCCGCGGTCACCGAGCCGATTCGCGCGGCGCTGGAAGCGAGGTCCAGGGCGCCGCGGGTCATCCGCTTGTCGCCGTCCAGGCCGAGGCGGCCGCCGAGGCCGGTCAGCAGGGTCGAGCCCGACCGGAGCCGGGCGGCGCGAAGCGCGGTGCTCCCTTTCCAGCTGTCGAGGCCCGGGGCGAGGCGGACATCGAGGTCGAGGCCGATCCCCGTCACCGCGAGCCGCTCTCCGCAGTGGAGACGGGCGGCCCGCGCCGGGCCTCGGAAGCTCGGCCTCAGGTCGGCGATCGCGACGGTCCAGAGGCCCTTGACCGCGTCGAGGCCGCAGCTTCCGAGCCGAAGCCCGGGCGCAGCCGCGGCCATCCGGCCCTTGAAGCCGTCGGCGAGATTGCCTTTGCCCTCCAGCGCGATCCCTACCCGGCCGGCGGGCGTGTCGAAGCGGATGCTGGTGTCGGCGACGTCGACATCCTGGTCCGGGAATCGGAAGGGAAGTCCGGTCGGCGGCGGAAGCAGCCGATCGATCTCGCCGAAGCTGATCTTGCCGTCCTTGGCAAGTCGGGCGTTGAGACGGACCCCTCGGGCGGTGATCAGAGTCACACTGGGCCGGCGAAAGCCGCTCCAGCTCAGCCTTACCTCGACCCAGCGGGCGGTGAGATCGGGATTGGCCGGATCGCCGATCACCAGATTCTCGAGCCGCTGGGTACGCAAGCCGATCCGCTTCACCGCGTAGGTGGCGCGCACGTTGCGGCGCGCGAGCTCGCGCTCGATGAAGTCGGAGGCGATCGGCCGCCTCTGCGTCCAGGCGACGAGCAAGGCGAGCAGGATCAGTCCGAGCAAAGCGAGCGCGATCGACCGCTTCACCGGGCGCCGCCGCACCTCGACTGAGGCCTCCTCCTCCACCGGTCTCTCCAACCTCCTTCGGCCCTCACCCGTTTCTGGCTCGACCCCATCTCCCGCTTTCGCGGGAGAGTAGCATGCCTCCCCTGTCTCGCGGGGCGACGTCAAGGCATTTGCCTATGCGCTTTCGCAAGCTTAATCTTTGCTGATGGCCGACGAGTCTCTCGACGGCCGGGGGCACCGCGCCCGGCTGAGGAGGCGCCTGTTCGAGGGCGGGCCGGAGGCTCTCCTGGAGCATGAGCTTATTGAATATCTGCTTGCGCTGGCGCTTCCTCGCCGGGACACCAAGCCTCTAGCGAAAAAGCTGATTCACGATTTCGGCGGCTTCGGCCGACTCCTCTCGGCGGACGCCGAGGCGATCATGCGGGTCGGCGACGTCAGCGAAAGCGCCGCGGCCGCGATCAAGATCGCCCAGGCGGCGGCGCTCAGGCTTCTCGAATCGAAGGTGATGGACCAGCCGGTTCTGGGCAGCTGGCAGGCCCTTCTGGATTATCTTCGAGCCGACATGGGGGCGCTGGCGATCGAGCGGGTGAGGATCCTCTACCTCAACGCCAGGAACATCCTGATCCGGAACGAGCCCATGTCGGAAGGCTCGGTCGACGAGGCCGCGGTCTACGTCCGGGAGGTGATCCGAAGGGCGCTGGAATATCACGCCACCGCGATCATCCTCGTCCACAATCACCCCAGCGGCGACCCGCAGCCGAGCCAGCAGGACATCCGGCTGACCCGCGAGATCGTGGGCGCGGGCCGGCCGCTGGGAATCTCGGTGCACGACCATGTCATCGTCGGGGCGCGGACCTGCGCCAGCATGAGGTCGCTGGGGCTGATCTAACCTGTCCTCCCCATCGGAGATGGGGAGGGGGACCAGGCGTAGCCTGGTGGAGGGGTAATGGCGCAGGCTTCTGCCGGTTACCCCTCCATCGACGACCCGCAGGCGGGTCGTCCACGGGTGGTCCCCCTCCCCCCGCTTCGCGCGGGGAGGATTTACCGCCGGCCGCGCTGGGTGCAGCTGTCGGTGCGGGTGCGGGTGCAGGGGGGATAGCTTCCGGCAGCCGCCCTGGTGCCGCTGCCGATGGTGCCACCGCCCATGCTCATACCGGAGGTGCCGGCGCCCATGCCCGTGCCGGAGGTGCCCGTACCCATATTGCTGCCGGTGCCCATACTGGTGCCGGTGCCGGTGCCCATACCGGTGCCGGTGCCGGTGCCCATTCCGGTGCCGGTGCCGGTGCCGGTGCCGGTGCCCGTAGTACCCGTCCCGGTGCCGGTGCCCATCCCTGTGCCCGTGCCCGTGCCCGTATTGGTGCCGGTGCCGGTCTGCGAGTCCTGATCGTCCGTCTCCATCGGGCCGGTGTCCGTGGTGGTCGTCCCGGTCTGGCCGGTGCTTGCGTCGGTGCCGGTGCCGCCGCTCTGAGTGCCGGTGGTCTGCGCCAGAGCGGGGATGGCGAGCAGCATTGCGCCGCCCATGAGAATGGATTTCAGCATCGGATTCTTCCTCTTTGTTCGACTAGGCTATGCGGGAACAGGAACCCGGGGCAATTAAGGCTCTGAAGGCTCAAGGAAAAAACGACCCGGGGACCATAGGCGTTCCAGTGCCTCGTCCGATTGAAGCCACGGGGCGACTTTGCTAGGCGCCCCACTCTCAACACAGGTTAGGAGCGCCGATGATCCCCCGCTACTCGCGGCCGCAGATGAGCAGCATCTGGGCGCCCGATGCCCGCTTCCGGATCTGGTTCGAGATCGAGGCGTATGCGCTGGACGCGATGGCCGAGCTCGGGATCGTCCCGCGCGAGGCGGCCGAGGCGGTCTGGGCCAAAGGCGGGTTCGACGTCGACCGGATCGACACGATCGAGGCCGAGGTGAAGCATGACGTCATCGCCTTCCTGACCAGCGTGGCCGAGCATGTCGGGCCCGAAGCCCGGTTCCTCCATCAGGGGATGACGAGCTCCGACGTTCTGGATACCTGCCTTGCGGTGCAGCTCAAGCGCGCGTCGGACCTCCTGATCGGGGATCTCGACTCGCTTCTGGAAGTGCTGAAGCGCCGTGCCCACGAATATAAGCTAACGCCCACGATCGGGCGCAGCCACGGAATCCATGCCGAGCCGGTGACCTTCGGACTGAAGCTCGCCTTCGCCTATGCGGAGTTCGACCGGGCCCGGGCCCGGATGGTCGCCGCCCGCGACGAGATCGCCACCTGCGCCATATCGGGCGCGGTCGGGACCTTCGCCAATGTCGACCCGCGGGTCGAGGCGCATGTCGCTTCGAAGATGGGGCTCGCCATCGAGCCGATCTCGACCCAGGTCATCCCGCGCGACCGCCATGCAATGTATTTCGCGACCCTGGGCGTGATCGCCTCGTCCGTGGAGCGGCTCGCGACCGAGGTGCGGCACCTGCAGCGGACCGAGGTGCTGGAGGCGGAGGAATATTTCTCGCCCGGCCAGAAAGGCTCGTCGGCGATGCCCCACAAGCGCAACCCGATCCTGACCGAGAACCTGACGGGCCTCGCCCGGATGGTTCGCGGCTACGTGACCCCGGCGCTCGAGAATGTCGCCTTGTGGCACGAGCGCGACATCAGCCACAGCTCGGTCGAGCGCTATATCGGCCCCGACTCCACCGTGACCCTCGACTTCGCCCTCGCCCGGCTGACCGGAGTGATCGACAAGCTGCTCGTCTATCCGGAGCGGATGCAGAGGAACCTCGACCGGATGGGGGGCCTCGTCCACTCGCAGCGGGTGCTTCTGGCGCTCACCCAGGCCGGGGCGAGCCGGGAGCAGGCCTATGGGCTGGTCCAGCGGAGCGCGATGAAGGTCTGGGAAAGCGACGGGGCCTCGTCGCTGCTCGAGCTTCTCAAGGCGGACCCGGAGGTATCGGCGCTGCTTCCGACCGAGCAGATCGAGGAAAGCTTCGACCTCGGCTACCATCTGAAGCATGTCGACTCGATCTTCGAGCGGGTGTTCGGGGAGTGAAGGCAACGCCGTCATTGCGAGCGGAGCGAAGCAATCCAGTGCTGCCTTCCCAGGCCCGCTGGATTGCCGCGTCGCTTCGCTCCTCGCAATGACGGGGAGGACACGGACAAGCCGTTGTGACCGATCTATTCCAATTCCCGATCACCCGCCGCTGGCCGGCCGAGCATCCCGACCGGCTGCAGCTCTATTCGCTCAACACGCCCAACGGCGTGAAGGTGTCGATCATGCTGGAGGAGATCGGCCTTCCGTACGAGCCGCACTTGATCGACATCGGCAGGAACGAGACCTGGACGGAGGAATTCCTGTCGCTCAACCCGAACGGCAAGATCCCGGCGATCGTCGATCCGGACGGGCCCGGCGGCAAGCCGTTCGGACTGTTCGAATCGGGGGCGATCCTCCTCTATCTGGCCGACAAGACCGGGCGGCTCATGCCCGCCGATCCGGAGCGGCGCTGGCAAACGGTCCAGTGGGTCTTCTTCCAGATGGCGGCGATCGGGCCGATGTTCGGCCAGGTCGGCTACTTCAACCGCTTCGCCGGCAAGGCGATCGAGGACAAGCGCCCGCTGCGGCGCTACGTCGACGAATCGAAGCGGCTGCTCGGGGTGCTGGAGGGGCGGCTCGAAGGGCGCGAGTGGATCATGGACGATTACAGCGTCGCCGACGTCGCGACCCTGGGCTGGGTGCGCAACCTCGTCACCTTCTACGAGGCGCGCGAGCTGGTGGAGTTCGATGGGCTCCGCAACGTGCCGGCCTGGCTGAAGCGCGGGCTGGCGCGGCCGGCCGTCAAGCGAGGGCTGGAGATCCCGAAGCGGGGGTAATTATCCTCCCCATCGCCAGATGGGGAGGGGGACCACGTGTAACGTGGTGGAGGGGTAGCTGGCGCCGACCTCGGCGGATCACGCGCGGGAGGGCGGAGGCCTGTGCCATTTACCCCTCCACCAGGCTTCGCCTGGTCCCCCTCCCCATGCTCCGCATGGGGAGGATTCTTAGGGCCGGTGCTTCGTCAAACTCTCGAACACGGAGGCGACGAACCGGTCGGGCTTGATGAAGCCGTCGGGCATCCCGTAGCCCGCGGCCGGCTTCGAGGCCTGAATCTGGGCGAGGGTTCGCTTCGCCGCGATCCCGGCCGCCACCTTCGCCCGCACGTCGACGAGCATCGCCCGATAGGCGGCGAGCTCCGCCTTCGAGGCGACCGGGCCGTGGCCGGGGATGATCCGGGTGGAGTCGTCGCTGAGCGCGAGGCCCTTGTCGGCCGCGGCGATCAGGCCGTCGATCGAGCCTCCGGAGCTGAGGTCGACGAAGGGGAAGCTGCCCTTGTGGAAGAAGGTGTCGCCCATGTGGAGGACGTTGGCCTTCTGCCAGTGGACCAGCGAATCGCCGTCGGTGTGGGCGGCGGCGACGTGGACGACGTGGAGCGTGTCGCCGTTGAGGTGGAGGGTGACTCCATCCTCGAAGGTCACCACGGGCAATGCACCCGACGGCGAGGCGGGGACCTTGGAGTCGAGCGCGGCGATGAACTGCTCGCTCGACATCCGGGTTCGGACGTTGCTGTGGGCGAGGATCACCGCGCCCCGGCGGCCCATCGCCTCGTTTCCTCCGGTATGGTCGCCATGCCAGTGGGTGTTGACGACGAAGCGCACCGGATCCGGATCGAGCGTCGCGACCGCAGCCAGGATCCTGTCGCTCATCGGGGCATATTGGTCGTCGACGATGATGTTGCCGTCGGCGCCGTAGGACAGGCCGATATTGCCGCCCGCTCCGAACAGGACCGCCACCCCGGGCGCGATCCGTTCGACCTTCACCTCGACCTTGGACAGGTCCTGCTGGGCGGAAGCGGGCATGGCCAGCAGTGCAAGGACGGCGACAAGGCTTCGGCGCATGGGATCCCCCTTCAGGTTCGGTCGGCCCTCCTAGCGCCGCCGGCGCCGATCGGGAAGCGGAGCCGGCTGCGCTCCAGTCGTCGGCCCCTTCACCACGGGCCATCCGTCCTTCCATTCCAGCCGGTCGATGAGCATCACCCGGCGGGTGTTGATCTCGTCCGTCGGCCTGGAGCGGGTGCGGTTCGAATCGACCGCGTGGTAGACGATCCAGCTGTCGCCGCCCGGATCCTCGATCACGCTGTTGTGGCCGGGCCCGATCCACCGGGAGTCCTTCGCGAGGATCGGCTCGGGGCGAAGCTCGAACGGCCCCGTCGCGCTTCGCGACCGGGCCACCATCGCGGCGTAATGGATGCCCTTGCCGCAGCAATTGTCGCCGGAATAAAAGAGGTAATAATAGCCGCCCCGGCGGACGATCCAGGCGCCTTCGACCAGCTTGTGATAGTCGAGCCTGGCGTCGGCCGCGACGAGGTCGATCGCATGGCTTCCCGGGGCGAAGGAGATCCGATCGGCCGCCAGCTCGCGGACCCTGATCGGCTCGAAGCCGGAGCCCCAGTAGAGCAGGCGCTTGCCGGTCGCGGGATCGTCGTAGCTCATCGGATCGATGTTGACGAAGCCCGGTCCGCACTGGAGCGGCCGGCCCATGTCGGTGAACGGCCCCTCGGGCCGGGCCGAGGTGGCGACTGCGAGGCAGAGGCCTTTCTTGTCGTCGGCCAGCGCCTCGTCGGGCTTGGCCGAATAATAGAGATAGTAGAGCCCGCCATGCTCGGCGACGTGCGGAGCCCAGAAATCCTGCGTCTTGCTCGCCCAGGCCGGTTTGACGGGAAGGGCGTCGGCGAGCGGCTCCCAGGCGACGAGGTCTCGGGAGCGGGCGGCCTGGAGGTTCACCTGCCTGCCGCCCTGCCGGGACTGGGTGGCGTAGACGTAATAATATCCGTCCTTGGCGCGCAGGATGGCGGGGTCGGGGAAGTCGGAATCGATGACCGGGTTGGCGAAGGTGGCGGCGGGCTCGGGGGCGGTCGCGCAGCTGGTTGCGGCCAGGACGAGGAGCGGGAGCAGGAGGCGCATGGTGGGTAGCATAGCGCAGATCCTCCCCATGCGCAGCATGGGGAGGGGGACCAGGTGGAACCTGGTGGAGGGGTAATTGGCACAGGATTGGGAGGTTCAGGCGCTCGACGGCAAAGGCCTGCGCCATTTACCCCTCCACCATGCTTCGCATGGTCCCCCTCCCCATCTGACGATGAGGAGGCACTACGCGTCGAACAACCCTTTGAGCTTTCCGAAGAAGCTCTTGCTCGCGGGGCATTCCTCGCCCGTCTCGGTCGCCCGGAACTCCTCGAGTAGCTCGCGCTGCTTCGAGCTCAGCTTGGTCGGAGTCTCGACCTCGACCTGGACGACCATGTCGCCATGGCCCCGGCCGTTGATCACCGGCATTCCGGCGCCGCGCTGCCTTAGCTGCTTGCCGGACTGTATCCCGGCCGGGATCTGGATCGAATGCTTGCGCCGGTCGAGGCCCGGGACCTCGATCGTCCCGCCCAGAGCGGCGGTGGTGATGCTGACCGGGCAGCGCACGAACAGGGTCGTCCCCTGGCGCTGGAAGAAGGAATGGCGGGCGAGATGGACGAAGATGTAGAGATCGCCGCCGGGCCCGCCGCGGACCCCGGCCTCGCCCTCGCCGGCGAGGCGGATCCGGGTGCCTTCGTCGACTCCCGCCGGGATCCGGACCTCGAGCGAGCGCTGGCGCTCGACCCGGCCCTCGCCCCTGCACTTTTCGCACGGATCGGCGATCACCTGGCCGACTCCGCGACAGGTCGGGCAGGTGCGCTCGACGACGAAGAAGCCCTGCTGGGCCCGGACCTGGCCTCGGCCGTGGCACAGGGTGCAGGGACGGGCGCTGGTCCCGGTCCTGGCGCCCGATCCGCCGCAGGGCTCGCACTGGGCGGTGGTGTCGATCCGCAGCTCGACCTGCTTGCCCGCGAAGGCGTCCTCGAGGCTGATCTCGAGATCGTAGCGAAGGTCCGAGCCTCGAAGAGCGTTCGAACGGCGGTCGGACGGCTGTCCGTTCATGAACTCGCCGAAAATGTTCTCGAAGATATCGCTGAACGAGCCGAAATCCTGGGCCCCCGCCCCGCCCATCCCGCCATTGCGGAAAGCCGCGTGGCCGAACCGGTCGTAGGCGGCGCGCTTCTGCGGGTCCTTCAGGCAGTCATAGGCTTCGCTGATCGCCTTGAACCGGGCCTCGCTGTCCTTGCAGCCCGGATTGTAGTCCGGATGGCATTCCTTCGCGAGACGGCGATAGGCATTCTTCAGCGTGCCTTCGTCGGCGCCGCGCTCGACCTGGAGCAGCTCGTAATAATCGGATTCAGTCATTCCGATGGCCCCACGCGTCCTCAGCCGTTCGGGCTGAACCTGTCGAAGCGCTTTCCTTCCCTAGATTGGTAGAGACGGAAGATCCTTCGACAGGCTCAGGACGAACGGAGGGAGACATCCCTCACGCCTTGTTTTCGTCGTCGACCTCGGAGAATTCGGCGTCGACCACTTCCTCCTCGGAAGCAGCGGTCTCGGAGCCCTGCCCGGACTCTCCGTCGGAAGCGCCGCCGGCCGGTCCAGCCTGCTCCTTCTCGTAGATCGCCTGGCCGAGCTTCATCGCGACCTGGCTGAGAGAAGCGGTCTTCGACTTCATCGCCTCGATGTCGCCGCCGGCGACCGCCGCCTTGGTCTCGTCGATCGCGGTCTGGATCTCGGACTTCAGGGCTTCGTCGATCTTGTCGCCATGCTCGGCAAGCTGCCTCTCGGTGCTGTGGGCGAGGCCCTCGGCGCTGTTCTTCGCCTCGGCGCCCTCGCGGCGCTTCTTGTCCTCCTCGGCGAATTGCTCCGCCTCGCGCACCATCTTCTCGATGTCGCTGTCGGCGAGGCCGCCCGAGGCCTGGATTCGGATCTGCTGCTCCTTGCCGGTGCCCTTGTCCTTGGCCGAGACGTTGACGATTCCATTGGCGTCGATGTCGAACGTGACCTCGACCTGAGGCACTCCGCGCGGCGCGGGGGGGATGCCGACGAGGTCGAACTGGCCGAGCATCTTGTTGTCGGCGGCCATCTCGCGCTCGCCCTGGAAGACGCGAATGGTCACCGCGTTCTGATTGTCCTCGGCGGTCGAATAGGTCTGCGACTTCTTGGTCGGGATGGTCGTGTTGCGATCGATCATCCGGGTGAAGACCCCGCCCAGGGTCTCGATCCCGAGCGACAGCGGGGTGACGTCGAGCAGGAGGACGTCCTTGACGTCGCCCTGCAGGACTCCGGCCTGGATGGCGGCGCCCATGGCGACGACCTCGTCCGGGTTGACTCCGGTGTGCGGCTCCTTGCCGAAGAACTCCTGGACGATCTGGCGGACCCGCGGCATCCGGGTCATTCCGCCGACGAGGACGACCTCGGCGATGTCGGCCGACTTCACTCCGGCGTCGGCGATGGCCTTCTTGCAGGGCTCGAGCGTGCGCTTGATCAGATCCTCGACCAGCTTCTCGAGGTCCGAGCGCGTGATCGTCTTGACCAGGTGCTTGGGCCCGTTCTGGTCGGCGGTGATGAAGGGCAGGTTGACCTCGGTGGTCTGGGCCGAGCTCAATTCGATCTTGGCCCGCTCCGCGCCTTCCTTGAGGCGCTGGAGGGCGAGCCGGTCGCCGCGAAGGTCGATGCCCTCCTGCTTCTTGAACTCGTCGGCCAGGTAGTCGACGATCTTGGCGTCGAAATCCTCGCCGCCGAGGAAGGTGTCGCCGTTGGTCGACTTCACCTCGAACACTCCGTCGCCGATCTCGAGGACCGAGATGTCGAAGGTTCCACCGCCCAGATCGTAGACCGCGATCGTCTTGCCGTCCTGCTTGTCGAGGCCGTAGGCGAGCGCCGCCGCGGTCGGCTCGTTGATGATCCGAAGGACCTCGAGGCCGGCGATCTGGCCGGCGTCCTTGGTCGCCTGGCGCTGGGCGTCGTTGAAGTAGGCGGGAACGGTGATCACCGCCTGGGTGACGTTCTCGCCGAGATAGGCCTCGGCGGTTTCCTTCATCTTCTGAAGGATGAAGGCGGAGATCTGGGACGGGCTGTAATCCTTGGAGCCGGCATTGACCCAGGCGTCGCCATTGGGTCCGCGGCTGATCGAATAGGGGACCAGCTCCGTGTCCTTCTTGGTGATCGGATCGTCGAAGCGCCGGCCGATCAGACGCTTCACCGCGAAGACGGTGTTCTCGGGGTTCGTGACCGCCTGGCGCTTGGCCGGCTGGCCGACCAGCCGCTCGCCGTCCTTCGCGAAGGCGACGATCGACGGCGTGGTGCGCGCGCCTTCCGCATTCTCAACCACCTTGGGCTTGCCGCCTTCCATGACGGCGACGCAGCTGTTGGTCGTGCCCAGGTCGATTCCGATGACTCTAGCCATGCTTATTCCTCTTGTGCCCCAAAAGTTTACCGCACCCCTGCGGCCTTCCGATGAGGCGCGCGGAGTGTTTCGGAAGCGATATAGGGGTGGATTCCGACGCGACAAGAAGTGCGGGTGACGCTAGGAACCCGGCGCCATGACGAAGATGCTCGAAAGACACGTTCTTGCCGCGCTGGTCGGGACGGTGCTGCTGGCGGGCTGCGACCGGCCGCCGCCGGACGGAACGGTGCGAGTGAACGACGTCTGGGTGAGGCTGCCCGCCGCGAAGAGCCGCCCCGGCGGCGCCTATTTCCGGATGGAGGCGGGGAGCGAGGGCACGCGGCTGCTCGGCGTATCGAGCCCCTCGGTGCGCTGGATCGAGCTCCACGAGACGGAGACGAAGGACGGCAAATCCAAGATGCGGCAGCGCAAGGAGATCGAGTTCCCGAGCCGCGGCGAGCTCGTCTTCGAGCCGGGCGGGCGCCATGCCATGCTGTTCGGAATCGGCTCGAAGGTGAAGGCGGGCGATCGAATCCCACTCACCTTCTCGTTCAACGTCGCGCCTCCGATCACGATCGAGGCCGAGGTGGCGGCCGCCGCTGACGAGAGCCCGCACGAAAAGCATTAGCCGTGGAAGGCAGCCGTCACCCAGGCGAAAGCCGGGGCCTCGGCGAGGAATGGGCGCCGAGCCCTTCACCCCCTGAGGCCCCGGCTTCCGCCGGGGTGACGGTGGCGGCCGAGCGCGCTAACCTCCCGTCCAAACAATGGGAGGCACCATGACCGGATTCAGTCAATTCATCGCCAAAGGCAACGTTCTCGACCTGGCGGTGGCGGTGATCATCGGGGCGGCCTTCGCGACCATCGTCGCGTCGCTGACCGACGACATCATCATGCCGGTGATCGGCTGGCTGTTCGGCGGCCTGGATTTCTCGAGCTACTTCCTCCGCCTGGGTCCGATCCCCGCGGGCTATGGCGGCGATCCGAACAATTATGCCGCGCTCAAGCAGGCGGGCGTTCCGATGATCGGCTACGGACAGTTCGTCACCGCCGTGGTCTCCTTCCTGATCCTCGCCTTCGCCATCTTCCAGCTGATCAGGATCGCGGCCAGGGCGAACCTGACCCGCGAGGCGCCCGCCGCCGGTCCGAGCGAGGAGCTCCTCGTCCTGCGCGAGATCCGCGATTCCCTCCGGACGCGCGCCTGATGTCGACGCGGCCCGAACTCCGATCTGCGCTCCGATGCTCGCCCGAGCCCCCCCGCCGCCTCGCGCCGAGGCGTCCGCTTCCAGGCGCTGCGGGGTAGCCGCGCGGCCCTGTTCCAGTTACCTCTCGGCCAGGCGTCGCCCGGCCCCCCTCCCCTCTTCGCACCGGGAGGCAAAAATAAGGAGAGAATGATGGAACAGCCGCTCGACACGTTCCGCTCCTCGACCTGGGGCTGGCTTCGAGGAACGCTCGCGGGCTGGTGCACGATCGCCCTGGTGCCGGTGGGCATCCTCCTGACCGGGACCGGAGAATGGGGGCGGTGGCCGCTGCTGATCAGCGGCCTCGCCGTGGCCATCGTCCTGTGGAAGTGGTTCGAGAGCCTGGCCGCCCGCTACGATATCTGCAGCGACCGGCTGATCGTCCGCGAGGGCATCTTCATCAAGAGCCTGGACGAGGTCGAGCTCTACCGGGTGAAGGACGTCCGGCTCGACTTCAGCCTGATCAACCAGATGGCGGGCATCGGCACCATCACCGTCAATTCGAGCGACGAGACCACGCGCGGCGATCCCCTCGTCCTTCGTCACGTCGAACGCGCCGCCCAGCGCCGCGAGGATCTGCGCCGGCTGGTCGAGACCGCGCGGCAGAAGCGCCGGGTGCGGGAGATCGACATGATGCACGAGGATTATTGACGCTTACGGTTTCGCAATCGGATCTTGCTAAGGCAGCTGGATGACGGCCCTGCCTATTCCGGAAGAATTCGAGGTGGACACGATTTCGTCGTTCGCTCGAGCGCGCAGCGAATTCTTGGACAGGTTCAATCAGCTCGAAGCGGCAATCCTGAGACTGGAACATCGCTTGAGTGCTGCATTTCCCGTGCGCGGAACGCCCCTCAGTCAGCGCCTCGCGACCCTCTCGTCGTTAAAGCCGAGTTCGACATGCTCGGCGCAGCTTCAGAGACTCGTCCGCGAATGTGAGACGCTGCTCCCATTTCGAGCTACCATCGTCCACTCGACGATGAAGGTAAGGAAACGAAACAAGGGCCGCGTTGCGATCTTCCAGAACAGCTTCGACGAAGCGAACGACGTACCCCTCTTTGCCGTGACAACGGAAAGGGACTTCGAACGCGTCGCCGCGAGGGTCCAACGATTAACGGACGAAATCAACGGGCTGATCCCGGCCCTTAAGCCTTCCGGGCCACTCCAACCAAGGCCGGCCGAAGCAGCCGATCCTTGATCATGTAGCCCGCCTGCATCTCCTGGACGATCGTCCCCGGCTCGGAGTCGCTCGGGACCTCGAGCATCGCCTGGTGGCGATGAGGGTCGAGCGGCTGGCCGAGGGCTTCGACCCGGGTGATCCCGTTGCGCTGGAAGACGGTGTCGAGCTCCCGGCCGGTCGCCTCGATCCCGGCGATCAGCGACTTCATCCGATCGTCCTGCCGAAGATCCTCGGGGATGGCGGCGAGCGCCCGGTCGAGATTGTCCTTCACCGACAGGACGTCGCGGGCGAAGCCGGTCGCCGCATAGGTGGCGGCGGTCTGCTTCTCCTGCTCGAGCCGGCGACGCACGTTCTGGGTCTCCGCCTGCGCGTAGAGGACCTGCTGGCGGGCCTCGTCCAGCTCCTTCACCAGCTCGGAATAATCCTGCTCCCGGGCCTGCGCCTGCTCCGAGCCATGCTCCTCCGGCATGGCCTCCTCGACCTCGTTCGTCTCTTCGTGCAGCTTCTGATCGTCGTCGTTCATGCCATCAATCTCGATAGTGCCTGTGCCGTGAAATCCACCATGGGTACGACCCGCGCATAGTTCAACCGCGTCGGGCCGATCACCCCCACCACCCCGACCACCTTGCCGTCGCGGCCGCGATAGGGGGCGGCTATGACGGAAGAACCGGAAAGCGCGAACAATTTGTTCTCCGAGCCGATGAAGATCTTCATCCCCTGCCCCGCCCGGGCGCTGTCGAGGAGACGGACGATCTCCTCCTTGCCGTCGAGCTCCTCGAGCAGCTGGCGCACCCGCTCGAGATCGTCGGCGGCGCCGGGCTCGAGCAGGTTGGCCTGGCCTCGGACGATCAGCACCGGCCGCTGGGCCCCGTCCTGCGACCACAAGGCGAGGCCCCGGTCGATCAGCTGCCGAGCGGCGTCGTCGAGCTCCGCCTTGCCCGCCTGGATCTCCGAAGCGAGCCGGCGCTGGGCCTCCGGCAGGGTGAGGCCCGAAAGGCGGGCGCTGACGTAATTGCCGACCTCGGTGAGGGCCGAGGCGGGAATTCCGGGCGGAAGGTCGACGACCCTGTTCTCGACGCTGCCCTCGGCCCCGACCATCACCGCAAGCGCCTGGGTCGGCGACAATTGCACGAAGCCCAATTGCCGGAGCACGGGCTCGCGCTTGGGCACCAGGACGATCCCGGCGCAGGCCGACAGGCCGGACAGGGCCGAGGTGGCGGCCGACAGCGCCTCCTCGATCGGGCCGCCGCCCCGCTCCAGCCTAGCCTCGATCGCGGCGCGCTCCTCGGCGCTTGGCTCGGCCGCCTGCATCATTCCGTCGACGAACAGCCTGAGGCCGCTCTCGGTCGGGATCCGCCCGGCCGACACATGGGGGTGGGCGAGGAGGCCGAGCTCCTCCAGGTCCTGCATGACGTTGCGTATGGAGGCCGGGGACAGGTTGAGGCCGGGCAGCTTGGACAAGGTCCGCGACCCGACCGGGGCGCCGGAGCCGAGATAATTCTCGACCACCATCCGGAAGACCTCCCGGGCGCGTTCGGTGAGCTCGCTGACGGGGGTGGAGGCCATGGGAGGTTAGATAGGCAAGCCGTCCTCCGCCGTCACCCTGAACTTGTTTCAGGGTCCAGTTCTCCACCCGCGAGGCAGCTCGTCGCTGGATGCTGAAACAAGTTCAGCATGACGGTGGATTATCCGGACCGTCGAGGCTAATCCCCCGCCGTCTCATTCGAAAGGAACCCCATGCGCCCATCCGGACGCGCGCCCGACCAGATGCGGGAGATCTCGATGGAGGCGGGCTTCACCCGCCATGCCGAGGGAAGCTGCCTGATCGGCTTCGGCGATACGAGGGTGTTGTGCACCGCCTCGGTCGAGCAGAGCCTTCCGCCCTGGCTTCGAGGCAAGGGCAAGGGCTGGGTGACCGCCGAATATGGCATGCTTCCCCGGGCGACCCACACGAGGGGGCGCCGCGAGGCCGCTTCGGGCAAGCAATCCGGTCGGACCCAGGAGATCCAGAGGCTGATCGGCCGCTCGCTTCGGGCCGTGGTCGACCTCCAGGCCCTTGGCGAACGCCAGATCACCGTCGACTGCGACGTCATCCAGGCCGACGGCGGCACCCGCACCGCGGCCATTTCCGGCGGCTGGGTGGCGCTGAGGATCGCGGTCGACGGGCTGCTTCGCCAGCAGCTCCTGACCGTCGATCCGATCCGGCAGAAGGTCGCGGCGGTGAGCTGCGGGATCCATGAAGGGGCTTCGGTCCTCGACCTCGACTATGACGAGGATTCGAACGCCGGGGCGGACGGCAATTTCGTCCTCACCGGGGACGGCAATATCGTCGAGGCGCAGGTCACGGCCGAAGGTGAATGCTATGACGAGGAAGGGCTGCTCCGGCTCCTCCGCCTCGCCCGGATCGGCTGCGGGGAGATCTTCGCCGCCCAGGATCGGGCGACCGGGCGGTGAGGAAGCTTCAGCCGGGCAGGCTGGTCATCGCGAGCCACAATGAAGGCAAGGTCCGCGAGATCCGCGACCTGTTCGGCCCTTTTGGGGTGGAACCGGTCTCCGCCGCCGAGCTCGACCTTCCCGAGCCCGACGAGATCGGAACGACCTTCGTCGACAATGCCGACCTGAAGGCGCGCGAGGCCGCCGACCTTTCGGGGCTTCCGGCGCTGGCCGACGACAGCGGGCTGTGCGTCGAGGCGCTCGAGGGACGGCCGGGAATCTTCTCGGCGCGCTGGGCGCTCGCCGCCGATCCGCGGGTGGCTCCCGCCGCCGGCCCGGGAGAGGTGGAGGGCCCGCGCGACTTCGGCGTGGCCATGCGCCGGGTGTGGGAGGCGCTCGAAGCGCTCGGCCCGGAAGCCAGCCGCAACGCCCATTTCGTCTGCGCGCTCGCGGTCTGCTGGCCGGACGGGCGGAGCGAATGGTTCGAAGGGCGAGTCGAGGGGACCCTCGTCTGGCCGCCGCGCGGGGACAGGGGGTTCGGCTACGACCCGATCTTCGTGCCCGCGGGCCACGGCATCACCTTCGGCGAGATGGATCCGGCGGAGAAGCACCGGATCAGCCACAGGGCGGATGCGTTCGCCAAGCTGGTGGCGGCGCTTTTCTAGACCATGGGAAACGCCTCCGTCATTGCGAGGAGCGCAGCGACGAAGCAATCCAGTCGGGCGGATGCGGCTGGAGCGGAGCCTGGATTGCTTCGTTGCGCTCGCAATGACGGCGTTTCGGACGGCCTTGCCCTCTACGTCCACTGGCCGTTCTGCGTCTCCAAATGCCCCTATTGCGACTTCAACAGCCATGTCCGCGAGTCGATCGACCAGGCTGCGTGGCGGGCCGCGCTTCTGGAGGACCTGGCCTGGGAAGCGGAGGTCTTTCCCGGCCGCGGCCTCGCCTCGATCTTCTTCGGCGGCGGCACCCCCTCGCTGATGGAACCGGCGACGGTCGCAGCCCTGATCGAGGCCGCGGATCGGCATTGGGGACTGGCGCCGGACGTCGAGATCACGCTCGAGGCGAATCCGTCGTCGGTCGAGGCCGCGCGCTTCGCCGACCTCGCGGCCGCCGGAGTGAACCGGGTGTCGCTCGGCCTCCAGTCGCTCGACGACGCGGCGCTGCGTTTCCTGGGCCGGGCGCATGACCGCTCGGAAGGCCTCGCGGCGCTCGGCACGGCGCAAGGCTGCTTCGGCCGGGTCAGCTTCGACCTCATCTATGCCTTGCCGGGCCAGAGCGAGGAAGCCTGGGCGACGGAGCTCCGCCGCGCCTTGGGCTTCGCGACCGGCCATCTTTCGCTCTACCAGCTGACCATCGAGCCGGGCACGCGCTTCGCCGCGATGGCCGCCAAAGGCGAGCTGGAGGGGCGCGACCCGGACGAGGCCGCTTCGCTCTACGAGCTGACCCAGGCGATGACGGAAGAATCGGGGCTCCCCGCCTACGAGATCTCCAACCATGCCCGGCCCGGCGAGGAGAGCCGCCACAACCTCGCTTACTGGCGGTACCGGCCTTATCTCGGAGTGGGCCCGGGCGCCCACGGCCGTCGGGGCGGGGCGGCGACCCAGCGGCATCGCAAGCCGGAGAACTGGCTGGCCGCGCTCGGGCGCAACGGGCACGGGATCGCCGAGGAGACGGCGCTGGGCCGGGAGGAGCAGGCGACCGAGGCGCTTCTGATGGGCCTGCGGCTAAGCGAGGGCGTCGAGTTGGGGGCCGTAGCGGAGCGGCTGGACCTGGACGCGGTCGAGCGGCTGGAGGGGCACGGGTTGTTGAGGCTGGAAGCCGGGCGGCTGGTCGTATCCCCGGCGGGGCGGCTTCTGCTCGACGGGATCCTCGCGGAAATAGTGCTTTAACCGTCATTGCGAGGAGCCCTTCGACGCCGCCTGCGGCGGTGCTCAGGATAAACTGCCGCTTCGCGCCAGCGACGAAGCAATCCAGCGGGGCTCCGATGCCGCACTGGATTGCTTCGCTTCGCTCGCAATGACGATCAGTCGAAGCTTCTCGGCGCCGGCGACACCACGATCGTTCCCGTCGCCGTAACCTCGCGAACCTCGAGCGAGCGCTCGGCGGTTCCCGACGAGGTGAAGCGGAACGGACCGTCGACCCCCGCGAAACCGGTAGGGTCGCGAAGCTCGCGCTCCGGGAAGGGCCGGTCCAGGCGCCAGTTCTTGGCGATCCGGACGGTTAGAAGCACGGCGTCGTAGCCGAGGCTTGCGAGTCGGTACGGATTGGCGCCGTAGCGGGCGCGGTAGCGGGTCCGCAGCTGGTTGAACATGGAATCGCCGACGCTCGCATACCAGGCTCCACGAAGCGCCGCGGTCCGGCCGAGCCCGGCCTCCGTCGCCCACAATTCGGTGCCGAGAAGCCGGACCCGTGCGTTCGCCCCGCTCCGAAGGATCGGCGCGGCGACCGCCGCGCCTCGACCGCCGTCGGCGATGAGGACGGCGTCGTAGCCGCCCTGGGCGTAGAGCCTGGAGACGGCGGTCCTGACGGCGGCGGGCCCGCCGTCATAGCTCTGCATGGCGACGAGGTTTCCGCCAAGGTCTTCGACCGCCCCGACCATCGCGTCCGAGGCCCGGCGGCCGTAGACGTTCGAGGGCGCGAGCGCTCCGAAACGTTCGAGCCCGACGCTTCGGGCATGATCGACGACCCGGGCGATCGACTGGCCGGGCGTGAAGCCCATCAGATAGACCCCATTGCCCGCGACGCTGCTGTCGTTGGAGAAGGCGATCACCGGAACGTCGGCCCGGCGGGCCACCGGAGCGATCGCCCGGACGTCCTCGGCGAGGAGCGGACCCAGGAAGAGGCCGTTGCCCTCGGCGAGCGCCTGGTTCGCCGCAGCCACGGCACCTCCGCGGGCCGTGTCGTAGACGGTGATCCGGATCCGATCGCCGCCGGCGTCGAGCAAGGCCAGGTTGGCGGCATTGGCGATCGACTGGCCGACCCCGGCATTGGCACCCGAGGTCGGGACTAGGACGGCGATCCGGTTGCGGGTCTCGCCCGTCGGGAGGGCCGGATCCGGCTCTTCCTCGCGCGGCTGCTCGATTTCTTCGGGCAGCTCTTCCGGGGGAGGATCGAGACGGGGCTTGGGGACGAGCTGGCAGCCCGTCAGCGACATCGCCAGAAACGCGGACCCGGCGAGGCCGAGAATGTTGCGCCGCGCTTGCGACCCGGGGGATTGCTCTGCCATGACCCTGTTCCTCATGAACTCGCTGCCACCCGGCCTCTATATCGTCGCGACCCCCATCGGCAATCTTTCCGATCTCAGCGCCCGCGCGTCGGACGTCCTCGCCCGGGCGGACCTGATCGCGGTCGAGGACAGCCGGGTCACGGCCAAGCTCCTCCATCATATCGGGATCAGGCGGCCGATGCTGCCCTATCACGACCATAATGCGGAGCGGGTTCGGCCGCAGCTCCTGGATCGGATGCGGCAGGCGGCGGTGGCGCTCGTCTCGGACGCCGGGACCCCGCTCATCTCGGACCCGGGCTACAAGCTTGTGCGCGACGCCCGGGCGGCCGGTATCCCGGTGACGACCATCCCCGGGCCATCGGCGGTGGTCGCGGCGCTCACCCTGGCGGGCCTCCCGACCGACCGCTTCCTTTTCCTCGGCTTCCTACCGCCGAAGGGCGGAGCCAAGGCGACGGCGATCGCCGAGGTCGCTTCGGTCCGGGCCACCCTGGTGCTCTACGAAAGCGGCCCTCGTCTCGCCGCGACCCTGACGGCGCTCCAGGCGGGCCTCGGGGATCGCGAGGCCGCTGTGGCGCGCGAGATCAGCAAGAAGTTCGAGGAGACGGTGACCGGGACCCTGTCCGCTCTGGCCGAGCGCTATTCCGACTCGCCGCCCAAAGGCGAGATCGTCGTCGTCGTCGCGCCTCCGGGCGAGGCGGAGGCCGCCGGCGATGAGGAGGTCGATTCGGCGCTCCGCGAGGCCATGAGCCGGCTGTCGGCGTCCCGGGCGGCGGCCGAGGTGGCGGAGAAGCTCGGAGTGCCGAGGCGGCAGGCCTATGAGCGGGCGCTGAAGCTCAAATGAAGCGGCGGCGGGCGGAGCTAGGCGGCCGCCGGGCCGAGCGGCTCGCGGCGCTCTGGCTTCAGCTCAAGGGCTGGAAGATATTGGGCCGGAGGGTTCGGACTCCGGTCGGCGAAGTGGATCTGGTCGCCCGTCGAGGCAAGGTCGTGGCGTTCGTGGAGGTGAAAGCGAGAGCGAGCGCGCAGGAGGCGGGCCGTGCGCTCGACGAATGGCGCCTTCGCCGGGTGGCCGCGGCCGCCGAGGCGCTCGCCCCCCGTTACGCCCAAGCGGGCGACGACGTCAGGCTCGACGCCATCTTCATCGTGCCCCGGCGGCTGCCCCGGCACATGGTCAATATCTGGCATGGATGACGGCAGCCTTGAGGGCTGATCAGTCCCCTTTCCGTTCGGGCTGAGCTTGTCGAAGCCCTCTCCCCTTACCTCGGAAAAGAAGGAAAGCCCTTCGACAGGCTCAGGGCGAACGGTGGTGGAGCGACTGAATCGGACCCTTCCGACGCTCTCCGGATCCTCTTCAATTCCGTCAGCCGCCGCTGCGGCAATTGAGTATGGACCGTCGCCCCGCTAAGCGCGCGCCATGAGCCTTCGCGTCGCCGTCCAAATGGATCCCCTGGAGGGGATCAACATCGAAGGCGATTCGACCTTCGCGATCATGCTCGGAGCGCAAAGGCGCGGGCACCGCCTATGGTATTATCAGGCCGAGGACCTCAGCTATACCGAGGGGCGGCTCTGGACGATGGCTCAGCCGGTCATGGTGCAGCCGGTCCAGGGCGATCATTTCACGCTCGGCGACCCCGTGCTTCTCGACCTTGGACGGGATGTGGACGTCGTCCTGATGCGGCAGGATCCGCCCTTCGACCTTGGCTATATCACCGCGACCCATCTGCTCGAGCGCATCCAGGGGGAGACTCTGGTGGTCAACGACCCCGCCTCGGTGCGCAATGCGCCGGAGAAGGTCTGGGTGCTCGACTTCGCCCGGTTCATGCCTCCGACCCTCCTCACCCGCTCCCTCGGCGCGGCCCGGGATTTCCTCAATCGGCACGGCGAGATCGTGATCAAGCCGCTCCACGGCAATGCCGGCAAGGCGGTCTTCAAGGTCGGCCGCGACGGCGCCAACCTCTCGGCGCTGATCGAGATGTTCAACTCGGCCTATCGCGAGCCGCATGTCGTCCAGGCCTTTCTCCCCGAGATCGCGCAAGGCGACAAGAGGATCGTCCTCGTCGATGGCGAGGTCGCGGGAGCGATCAACCGGATCCCGGGCGCCGGCGAGATCCGCTCCAACCTGGCCGTGGGCGGCTCCGCGGTGAAGACCGAGCTCACCGGGACGGAGCTGGAGATCTGCGCGGCGCTGGCGCCCGATCTGAAGGCGCGCGGCCTGCTCTTCGTCGGAATCGACGTGATCGGCGGCAAATGGCTGACCGAAATCAACGTAACCTCGCCAACCGGAATCGTCGCCATCGACAAGTATAACGGCACCGACACTCCGGGGATGATCTGGGATTCGATCGAAGCGAAAATCGCCAGGGACCTGCCCTAGATGGGCGACTGGTCGATAAGGCTGATCGACCAGACGGGCTATATCGGCATCTTCCTGCTGATGTTCCTCGAGACGGTCTTCCCGCCAATCCCCTCCGAAGTGATCATGACGGTCGCCGGGGCGCGGGCCGCTCAGGGGCCGCTCAGCCTGTGGGCCGTCATCGCCAGCGGAACCGCCGGGGCAATGCTCGGCAACCTCTTCTGGTATGCGCTCGCCCGGGTCATCGGCATGAAGCGCTTCCGTCCGTTCATCGAGAATTACGGCCGATGGCTGACGATGGACTGGGAGGATGTCGAGAAGACGGAGCGCCTGTTCGGACGCTTCGGCGGCTTCATCGTCTCGATCGGCCGGATGATGCCCACCATCCGCTCGATCATCTCGATACCCGCGGGCCTTCTCCACATGCGGCTGAAGACCTTCCTCATCTGGTCGACCCTGGGCACGGCGGGCTGGACGGCGATCCTCGCGACCGCCGGCTGGGGCCTGGGAATGGCCTTCGACGACATCGAGAAGATCCTGGGCCCCCTGTCGACCGCGATCATCCTCCTCATCGTCGCCGGCTACATCTGGCGCCAGCTGACCTGGCGGAAGCGGCATCCGTAATTGGTGCCTGGCACCATTTTCCCGATCCGCCGTAATTGGTGCCTGGCACCATTTCTTCCCGGCACTTCGTCCTCCTCATCGTCGCCGGCTACATCTGGCGCCAGCTGATCTGGCGGAAGCGGCATCCGTAGCCCGTCATTGCGAGCGTAGCGAAGCAATCCAGGACTGCGTTCGTCGCCGACGCCGGGGTTGGATGGCTTCGTCGCTGCGCTCCTCGCAATGACGGCTACGCCCGCGGGTGGGCGTTTCGGTAGACGTCGAGCAGGTGGGCGGCGTCGACGGCCGTGTAGATCTGGGTCGAGGAGAGGCTGGCGTGGCCGAGCAGCTCCTGGAGCGAGCGCAGGTCCGCGCCTCGGCCCAGCAGATGGGTGGCGAAGCTGTGGCGAAGGGCATGGGGGGTGGTCCGCTCCGAAAGGCCCAGCCGGACTCGAGCCTTGCGGACGACCCTTCGAATCATCTCCCCGTTCAGAGGCCCTCCCCGGGCGCCGCGGAACAGGGGCTCGTCCCTCGACGGCCGGTGAGGGCACAGCGCCAGATAATGCTCGATCGCCTCGCGGACCGGCTGGAGCAGTGGCACGATCCGGGTCTTGGACCTCTTGCCGACGACGCTCAGGGCCTCGCCGAGCGGCAGGGCCGAGCCGGTCAGCCCGAGCGCCTCCGCCACCCGAAGGCCCGAGCCGTAGAGCAGGAGGAGGACCGCCCGGTCGCGCGCCGCGATCCAGGGCTCGCTCGAATCCTCTCCGGCCTCTTCGGCGAGCGCGACGACGTCGTCCGGAGCGACCGGCCGTGGCACGCTCCGGGACCGCTTGGGGCCCTTCAGCCTCGGCAGGGCCGGCTCCCCTCCCCGCTCCTGGGCGGCAAAGGCGAGGAAGGCGCGCACCGCGGAGAGCTCGCGCGCGGCCGAGCTGTTGCCGAGCCCTTCGCCCCTCCTGTGGGCGAGGAAGGCGCGCAGGTCCTTCGCCTCGAGTCCGGCCAGTGCGGGACCGTCGACCGCGCCGCCGAGATGGCCCGCGAGGAAGCCGATCAGCCGATGGGCGGTGGCGGCATAGGCTCGGACGGTATGGGGGGATCGGCGGCGGTCGTGGGCGAGATGCTTCTGCCAGCGAAACGCGGTGTCGGCCGCGGGATGATGATTCAGGGGATCAGCCACCGGCCCATCGATCGGGTGAGGACCCGGCCGAGGAACATGAGCAGCTCGGAGCCGTGCCGGGTCTCGAAGCCCTGGGCCTCGCGCTGGCCCAGCGCGAGAAGGCCGCTCGGCAAGGGCGGCTCGCTGTCGAGCCGGACCAGGGCCTCGGCCTTGATCAGCTCGCAGGCCGGCCCGAACAGCGGATGGCCCCGGCCGACTCCGCGAAGGACGACCCCGTCGAGCCCCTCGAGCGAGCGGCTGATGACCCGGACGTCGACGAACTGGAGGCCCGAGGCGTCCGCCCGGACGCCCTTGTCGCCCGCGAACAGGGCGACTGCGACGGCGTCGAGACCGAGTATCTGGGGCCATTCCTGGGTGACGATGTGGATGAGATGGTCGAAGCCCTCCGCCTCGATCGCGGCCAGCACCGCCTCGTGGATCGAGGCCACCGCGCCGGAATGGCCGCGGGCGAAGGCGATGAGGTCCTGATTGGCCTCTTCCGCCGCCGCGACCTGC
This sequence comes from Allosphingosinicella sp., assembly GCA_035638835.1. Lineage (GTDB taxonomy): Bacteria > Pseudomonadota > Alphaproteobacteria > Sphingomonadales > Sphingomonadaceae > Allosphingosinicella. The sequence goes on from DASQZF010000163.1 coordinate 46,973, forward strand.
GCGCGCAGCTTAGCCAAGGCCCTGTCCTCGAAGTTGATCACCTTTCCCACGCGCAGGAAGCTAACCCGGATAAGGTTAAGAAGCGATGGCCATTTTTTGCCGAACTCCCGTCATTGCGAGGAGCAAAGCGACGAAGCAATCCAGCGGGCCTCCGAGGCTGCACTGGATTGCTTCGCTTCGCTCGCAATGACGGTTCAGCCGATCTTCTGGCCCGTCTTCGCCCAGTCGGCGGCGAAGCCCTCCAGCCCCTTGTCGGTCAGCGGGTGCTTGAAGAGCTGGCGGATGACGGCCGGGGGCGCCGTCATGACGTCGGCGCCGATCATCGCCGACTGGAGGACGTGGATCGGGTGGCGGATGCTTGCGACCAGGATCTGGGTCTCGAAATCGTAATTGTCGTAGATGGTCCGGATCTCCGAGATGATCTGCATCCCGTCGAAGCCGGTATCGTCGTGGCGGCCGACGAAAGGCGAGATGAAGGTGGCTCCGGCCTTGGCGGCGAGAAGCGCCTGGTTGGCGGTGAAGCAGAGCGTGACGTTGACCATCGTCCCCTCCCCGGTCAGCGCCTTGCAGGTCTTGAGCCCATCGAGGGTGAGCGGAACCTTGACCGCGATATTGTCGGCGATCTTTCGAAGCACCTCGGCCTCGCGGATCATCTCCGCATGGTCGGTGGCGACGACCTCCGCCGAGACCGGTCCGGGAACGATCGAGCAGATCTCGCGGACCACCTCGAGGAAGTCGCGGCCGGCCTTGTGGATCAGCGACGGGTTGGTGGTGACTCCGTCGAGCAGGCCGGTTTCCGCCAGGTCGCGGATTTCGGCGGTGTCGGCGGTGTCGACGAAGAATTTCATGGGAATCGGGTCCTCGGAAGGGGAAACGGCTGGCCTTCTACGGCAGGTACGGCAGATAGTGAAACACCGTCATTGCGAGCGAAGCGAAGCAATCCAGTGCTGAGCCTCCGCCACGCGCCGCAGCTGGATTGCCGCGTCGCTCCGCTCCTCGCAATGACGGTCGGGGGGGGCCATGACAGTGGAAAACTCGCGGCGGGAGCTGAACCGGGCGATCTGGGCGATCGCCCTGCCCTCGATGCTGACCAACGTCGCGACCGCCTTGTTCGGGATCGCGGATCTGTGGGTGATCGGCCAGCTCGGGCAGGCCGAGCCGCAGGCCGGGGTCGAGCTCGGCGCCAAGTTCATGATGGGCCTGCTCATCGTCTTCAACTTCCTGAGGACCGGGACGATCGCCCTCACCGCCCAGGCCGCGGGCCGCGGCGACGAGGAGGCGCAGGCGGCGACCCTGGCCCGGGCGCTCGGGCTTTCGCTGGTCATCGGGCTCGTCCTGCTCGCGCTCAAGCCTCTCCTCCTGCCCTGGGGAATGGAGCTGCTCCAGGCCAGCGGCGGGGTGGCCCGGGAGGCGGGCGTCTATGTCGGCATCCGTTATTGGGGCGGGCTGCTCTGGCTGGCCAACGTCGCACTGATGGGCTGGCTGATCGGGCGGCGGAAGGTCCGGGCGGTGCTCTGGACGGAGATCCTTTCCAACATCATCCACATCGCACTCGACCTGATCTTCGTCCTGCACTTCGGCTGGGGCGTGGCCGGCGTGGCCGCGGCCACCCTGCTGTCCGAGGGCGGCAAGACCCTGGCCTTGCTGGCCGTGACCGCGCGAGAGAGGCCGGCGCGGGCGGCGCTTGCCGCGGCGGGCCGGCGCGCGACCTGGAGCGCGGCGAGCATGGGGGCCCTTCTCCGGCTCAACCGCGACCTCTTCCTTCGCACCCTGCTGCTCACCGCCGCCATCCTCCTGCTCACCCGGCAGGGCGCCCAGCAGGGCCCCCTGGTGCTCGCGGCCAACGGGATCCTCTACCAGCTGTTCATACTCTCGGCCCTGATCCTGGACGGCTTCGAAAGCTCGGCGCAGGTCCTGTGCGGCGAGGCGGTGGGGGCGAAGGACCGCCGGCGCTTCGACGCGCTGGTCCGGGCGCTGCTTCTGTGGGGGCTTGCCGGGGGAATGGTGTTCAGCCTGATCTATGCCGCCGCCGGCGCCCGTTTCGCCGCGAGCTTCAGCACGGATTCCGCGGTGGTTGCGACGACTCTGGCCTATGTGCCGTGGGCGGTGCTTCTGCCCGTGCTCGGGGTCAGCTCCTACGTGCTCGACGGAATCTATATCGGAGCGACCTGGACCCGGGCGATGCTCCTGACGATGGGCGCGGCCTGCGCCATCTACGCCGCCTTGCTGTTCGCCGCCGCGGACTTGGGCAATCACGGCCTGTGGCTGGCCTTCAGCCTATTCCTGGTGGCCCGCACGGCGGCGCAGGCGGTCATGCTTCCGGGGTTGAGGCGGAGAACGTTCGAGTGAGCCGTCATCCCGGCGAAAGCCGGGACCTCGGGACGAGAAGTCACGGCGGGTATCCCCGAGATCCCGGCTTTCGCCGGGATGACGAGTTAGCGACGTCCGAACATCGCCGCCAGGACCGGATCGCCGGCCGAGCTCGGATCGGCCCGGATCGCGGCTTCCTCGCGGCCTATGGCCCGGTAGAGGGCGGCGGAGGTCTTGCGGGTGACGTCGGCCTGGAGGCCCGGGAAGTTGATCCCGGTCGCGAACTGCAGGGCCCGCTGGATAACCCCGTTCTCCGCCAGCCGAAGCGCTTCCCCGACCCCGGGGAATATCGAGTCGAAGATCCTCTCGCCCATCGATCGGGCGAAATAGTCGGTGGCGGCCGTGGGGCCGCCCCGGGCGATCGAGAGGGCATTCGCGATCGTCATGTCGCGGATCGAATCGTAGACGACCGGCGCCGCCCGGCGGGCGCCTTCCCCGGCGGCCTGATTGACGACCCGGAGCAGCCTGTCCTGGACCGCGCGGGTGCCGAGCGCGACGGCAAGAGTCGCCGTGAGCGTGCTCCCGCCGAGCTGGGGCGGCGGCTGGATGCGCGTGACCTCGTCGCGGAAGAAGCCCTCGTCCGCCAGGAGCCGCGCGAAGGCTCGCTCCGACGACAGCGTAAGCAGGCGCCGGATGGCCGGCCCGAGACCGGGGATGTCGCCAAGCCGGGTGGCGCAACCGGGGAGCGTGAGCAGGGGCAGGGCCAAGCCGGCGGCGACGAGGGTTCGGCGGGTGAAGGAAGGGGCCATGGCGGGGTAACTACGCTTGGACGGGTATGTTGCATATCTCCCCGTCATTGCGAGCGAAGCGAAGCGATCCAGTGCTGTGCTTGCCGCAGGTGCCCAGGCTGGATTGCCGCGTCGCTACGCTCCTCGCAATGACGGGAGCACACGAATATAGCGTCCCGTCTCCCTTCCGGTTGTGTTTTCCCCGCCGCGACTCGATCTAGGCTCCGTGAACCGGTGCCGAGTCCTCCTTCTGAACGCCGCCCTGGGGCCGCTCGACTATCGGGTGCCGCAGGGCATGACGGTGGCTCCCGGGTCGATCGTGCTCGCTCCGCTCGGGCCGCGGCAGATGACGGGCGTAGTGTGGGAGGAGGATCGGCTCGACGCCGATTCGGTGGGTGACAATCGACTCCGGCCCCTGCTCCAGGCCTATGACCTCCCCCCGCTCGCGGGACCGCTGCGGCGGCTGATCGAATGGACCGCCGATTATTATCTCGCCCCCCTCGCTTCCGTGCTTCGAATGGCGCTGGCCTCTGCGAGCGCTCTCGAGGGCGGGCGGACGGTCACCGAATATCGGGCCACCGGCTTCGTCCCGGAGCGGCTGACGGCTCAGCGGGCCCAGGCGCTGGAGCGGATCGGCGAGCGGCAGGGGTTGGTGCGGGAGCTCGCCATCGCCGCGGGGGTCTCGGACGGGGTGATCCGCGGCCTCGTCAAGGCCGAGGCGATCGAGGCGGTCGAGGTCTCGGTGGACGACCCCTTCCCTCTTCCCGATCCGGACCATTCGCCGCCGGAGCTCGAGCTCGCGCAAGGCGCGGCGGCGCGAGTCCTCGTCGAGGCGGTCCGATCGGCCGAGTTCGCGCCCTTCCTGCTCGACGGGGTGACCGGATCGGGCAAGACCGAAGTCTATTTCGAGGCGGTGGCGGAGGCTCTGAGGCTTGGGCGGCAGACGCTCGTCCTACTGCCCGAGATTGCGCTCACCGAGCCTTTCCTCAAGCGCTTCGCCGCGCGTTTCGGCCACGAGCCGGTCGCCTGGCATTCGGGCCTGAGGCAGTCGCAGCGGCGCCGCGCCTGGCGGGCGATCGCCGGGGGCGACGCCATGGTGGTGGTGGGGGCCCGCTCCTCGCTCTTCCTCCCTTACCCGAAGCTCGGCCTGATCGTGGTCGACGAGGCGCACGAGACCAGCTTCAAACAGGAGGAAGGGGTTCCGTATCACGCCCGCGACGTCGCGGTGATGCGGTCCAAGCTGGAGAAGATCCCGATCGTCCTCGCCTCGGCGACTCCGGCGATCGAATCGCGGCAGATGGCCGAGATCGGGGTCTATACCGAAGTGAAGCTGCCCAAGCGCTACGGGGTCGCCGAGCTTCCGGACATCGAGGCGCTGGACCTCACCGCCGATCCGCCGCCCCGCGGACGCTGGCTCGCGCCGCGGCTGGTCAGGGAGCTGGACTCGACGCTGGCGAGGGGTGAGCAGGCCCTGCTCTTCCTCAACCGCCGCGGCTACGCGCCGCTCACCCTGTGCCGCCATTGCGGCCACCGTTTCCAATGCCCCAATTGCACCGCCTGGATGGTCGAGCACCGGCTCGTCCACCGCCTCGCCTGCCACCATTGCGGCCATATGATGCCGCCGCCTTCGGCCTGCCCCGAATGCGGCGAGGAAGGCAGCCTGGTGCCGGTCGGGCCGGGCGTGGAGCGGATCGCCGACGAGGTCGCGGCCCTGTTCCCGGACGCCCGGACGGCCGTCGTCACCTCGGACACGATCTGGTCTCCGGCCAAGGCGGCCGAGTTCGTCGGACGGATGGACGCGGGCGAGATCGACATCGTCGTCGGCACCCAGCTCGTCACCAAGGGCTATCATTTCCCCAACCTCACCCTGGTGGGGGTGGTCGACGCGGACCTCGGCCTCCAGGGCGGCGACCTTCGGGCGGCGGAGCGGACCTTCCAGCAGATCGCCCAGGTCGCCGGCCGCGCCGGCCGCGGCGAAAAGCCGGGCCGGGTGCTGGTCCAGACCCACGAGCCCTCGGCCGCGGTGATCGAGGCGCTGGTCAGCGGCGATTCCGAAAGCTTCTACGCCGCCGAGACCCGGTCGCGGCGCGAGGCGGCGATGCCGCCTTTCGGCCGGCTCGCCGGAATCGTCATCTCGTCGGAGGATTCGAGCGAGGCGACCGAGGCGGCCAAGCTGATCGGGCGATCGGCGCCAAGGGTGGAGAACATGGCCGTGTTCGGCCCGGCGCCCGCCCCCCTCGCGATGCTCCGGGGCCGTCACCGGCAGCGCCTGCTCGTCCACGCCGCCCGTTCGGTCGACATGCAGGACGTGATCCGGAACTGGCTCGGCGGCTTGAGCTGGCCGCGCGGCGTCCGGGTGACCGTGGACGTCGACCCCTATTCATTCCTCTAGGACCGACATCTGGATTTGGCATTTTTCGGCGGGCCCGTTAAACGCCTGACGAACAAAGTAATTCGGGGGTGGGGGAATGAATGGATCGATCAAGCCGGCCATGCTGGCGCTGCTCATGTGCCTGCCCGGGGCGGCACGCGCCGAGTGGAAGGAAGCGACCACCACCAATTTCGCCGTCTATTCCGAAGGCGGCGAGGCTCAGCTTCGAAGCTTCGCCACCAAGCTGGAGAAGTTCAACTACGTCCTTCGCGCCTATCACGGCGTCAAGGCTCCGCCGAGCCCGATCAAGCTCAAGGTCTACCTCTTCCCCAACACGGCGGCGGTCGGAAAGATGGCTGGAGGCGAAGGAGTCGCCGGCTATTACATCCCGCGGGCGCGCGGGTTGATGATGGTGGGATCGCGCAACACCGCGGGCGGCGCATCGAGCTTCGTGGAAAGCGTGCTGCTCCACGAATATACCCACCATTTCATGTACCAATATTTCCCGGCTACCTATCCCACCTGGTACAGTGAGGGCTTCGCCGAATTCTGGGGCGCCACCACCATCCTCGAGAACGACGTCGTCGAAGTCGGCCACCCGGTAAATTACCGCTACGGCTCCTTCCAGATGAACCGATGGCTGTCGGTCAGGAAGCTGCTCACCGCGCAGAGCTATGCCGACGTACCCGAGCTCGACCTGCTCTATGCCGAAGGCTGGCTTCTGGTCCGCTACGCCTTCGAGGACCCGAAGTCGCAAAAGCAGCTCCAATCCTATCTGAGAGGGATCAACAGCGGCGCCCCCTACGAGAAGGCGTTGAAGGATTCGTTCGAGGACGTCGACGCCCTTAACGGGAAGCTTCAGAGCTATGCCGGCAAGAGCAAGTTCCAGGTCCTGCGCCTGCCCTTCAAGAAGATCGAGGTAGGCCCGCTGGCGGTGCGCTCGGTGACCGGCGCCGAGAACGCGATGATGGAGCTCGCGATCGAGCTCAGCCAGGGGATCCTGAAGCGCGAGGCGGCCGAGTTCGCCGGCAAGGTGCGAAGCGCCGCCATGCGCTTTCCGAACGATCCGTTCGCCCTCGGCCTAGTGTCGGAAGCCGAGCGGCTCGCCGGCAACAGGGACGCGGCCGTCGCCGCCGCGGACAAACTCCTTGCCGCCGCTCCCGACGATTCCCGGGGCCTGCTCCTGAAAGCGCTCGCCGAGATGGACCGGCTGAAGGCCGCTTCCTCCAGGGATATGAAAGCCTGGGGCGCCGCCCGCCAGCATCTCGTCCGGGCCAGCAAGTCGGCTCCGAACGATCCTTTGGTTCTCGAGGCCTTTTACGACAGCTACGCCGGCCAGGGCATCGTTCCCCCCGAGCCGGCGCAGGTCGCTCTCTATAAGGCGCACGAACTGGCTCCGAGCGATTCCGATCTTCGCTACAAGGTCGCCGCCGATTTCGAGAAGCGCGACATGATCCGCGAGGCGATCACGATCCTCCGTCCCGTCGCCTTCGTTCTCCCGCACCGCAAGGGGGAGAGCGCCAAGGAGAAGAAGCGCCGCGAGGAACGCGAGGAGAAATTTCGCGGCGCCGGCGAGGTCAAGCGCGAGACCGCCCGGGAGATGCTGGCGCGCCTCGAAGGCAAGCTGGCCGGCAAGAAGGGCTGAGGGCGCCGGCATGAGGCGCTTGTCGCGCCCTGTTCGCTCTCCCGAGCCTTAGCCCCGCCAGCCCTCCCGCTCGAGCAGGCTGGCCTTGCGTTCGAGGCCGTAGGCGTAGCCGCCGGGCGAACCGTCGCCGCGCCGGGCCCGGTGGCAGGGGATGAGGACCGCGATCTGGTTCGAGCCGCAGGCCGTCCCGGCCGCCCGCACCGCCTGCGGCCGGCCGGCCCGGGCCGCCAGCGCCGCGTAGGATAGGCTCTCGCCCGGCGGGATCCGGGCGAGCTCGCTCCACACCGCCTCCTGGAAAGCGGTCCCGCGCACGTCGAGCGGCAGGTCGTGGGGCCGCTCCGGTGCCTCCACGGCGGCGACGGTCCGAGCCATCAGCTCGGCCATCGCGGGGCCGCCGGGCTCTATCTCGGCATTGGGGAAGCGCCGCCTCAGCTCCGCTTCGCTCTCGTCGAAGGAGAGCCGGCAGATGCCTCGCTCCGTCGCGGCGACCAGCATCGTCCCGAGCGAGGTTCGGGCCGTCGCCCAGCGGATGGTCTCGCCGCGTCCGCCGTCCCGCCAGCGAGTCGGGGTCATTCCGAGCCGGTCCTTCGCTTCCGCGTAGAAGCGGCCGGGGCCGGAATAGCCGGAATCGTAGATGGCGTCGGTGACCCGGCCGTCGGCCGCAAGGGTCTCGGTCATGGCTCGGGCTCTCTTTCCTCGGGCGTAGGCGGCGGGAGTGACTCCGGTCGCGCGCTTGAACAGGCGGTGGAAATGGAAAGGGGAATAGCCGGCCCGGGCGGCGAGCTGATCGAGCGAGGGCGGCTCCTCGGAGGCCTCGATAAGCTCAAGCGCCGCCTCGATCGCCGCCGAATCGCGGCTGACGTGGTCGGGCCTGCATCTCAGGCAGGCCCTTAGGCCCGCCTCCGCCGCTTCGGCGCCGTCGGCGAAGAAGCGGACATTCCCGCGTTTCGGGTGCCGGGCGGCGCAGGAGGGCCGGCAATAGATTCCGGTGGTGAGGACTCCGGTGACGAAGCGGCCGTCCATGGCTCGGTCGCGGCGGAGCACGGCCGCCCAGGCGGCGTCGGCGTCGATGGCCATGAGCGGGGAAGGATGCAGAATCGCCATGGCTCAGTCTCGCACGATCTTGGCCGCGAAGCAGCCGGCGGCGGCATTGTGGGCGTGGATCGTCTCGATCTCGGGCCTTTCGAACAGCGCCCTGATCTTCGAGTCCGCCTCGCCCGGCAGGGCCAGCAGAGCGCCGCGAAGCATCCCCTCGGCATCGAAGCCGCGAAGGCCGAGCGCCCGGCCCATGAAGACGGGCGGCGGCTCGTCGACATAGCAGGCGGACCCGGCGGCGCTTTCGCGAACGTAGACGGCGTAGGCGCTCCGGAAGGGCGTCGGAACGTCGTGGGAGACGTAGTTGAACAGGAGGACGCTTTCGCCCTGCTCCGCGTCTTCGAGCGTGACCCGACAGGGGAAGCCGGGCCTGGAACCTGCCGTGACCCTTCGGGCATTGCGGCCGGCGAGTTCGCGGTCGTCGAGGCCCAGCAATGCGGCATAGGTCTCCCGAGGCAGTCCTTCGATCTTGTAGGTCATCGCTTACTCCTGTCGTAGATGGGCTTGACCGATACGAAGCGAGGTCGCGTCTCGCCCCTTGCTGTCAAAACCGATCAAGGGCGGCTACCTGGAGAGGATTGCGACAGCGACCCAATGTTTCTGCGCTTTACGCAAATAGTGGGGGAAAAATGTTGTTATCGGTTGAGTCCGCGGGTTCCGCGGCGCCGGCGCGTTGGGTTCTGGGGATCCTCGCCGGCAGCGCACTTGCTCTTCTGCTAGGCTGCGGCGGAGGCTGAGGCGGGGGTGCGCCGCCCCCTCCCGCACCGATCAATCAGGCGCCGACATTTCAATTCCCTGCTCGTTGAGGAATATCGGCGAGACTCCTTTGGGCTGACGCGCCTGGACTCCAACGGGCGAAATCTGACGATCGCCGCTCCGGACCATGCCGGTGGTCGCCGACTCGAACGGCCGCCTCTATATCCTCGATGCGGACGGCGAAATATTCCGGGTGGAGGCGGGCTAGGAACTCGCACCCGATCGCCCCCCCGGACCTGATCCAGGGTCTATGAACTCAGACCGGTGAGATTTCGACCGGCCGTGTCCATGGGTTCCGGCTTTCGCGGGACCTTTGCACAAGTCGCCGGGTCTTAGCCCCTCCCCTTCAGGGGTGAGCGACCCGCCTGCGGGTCGCTGAGGGTGGGGGCTGTCTGCTCATTTCACCGGCGTCAGCGAACATTCTCGCCCACATTCCCCACCCTCAGCGACCCGCAAGGCGGGTCGCTCACCCCTGAAGGGGAGGGGCTTTGCCTTCGCGCCCTTCGCAAGACTTAGGCAAAGGTCCAGCTGTCGCCGGAATGACTGAGAGTAACGGCCACCGAGAGCCCCCAGCCGCCTTGCATCGCAGCAAAGCCCCTGCTAGGGCGCCCGCGACCTGACCCGAGGCGCCGAGCGCGCTTCATATCATGGGTCAAATTCCGATCTGGGAGTAGAGGCGCGCGTGGAGATTTCCGGCGGCATTCAGGCAAGTCTGGCGGGCCGCTATGCGATGGCCCTGTTCGAATTGGCCCGCGACGAGCGGCAGCTGGAGGCGGTCGGCGCCAGCCTCGCCTCGCTCAGGCAGGCGCTCGCCGATTCGGACGATCTCCGGTCGCTGACCACCAGCCCGCTGACCCGGCGCGACGACGCCCTGAAGGGCGTTGCGGGCCTTGCCGGGGCGATGCGGCTCGATCCGATCACGACCAACTTCCTTGGAGTGCTGGCGCAGAACCGGCGGCTCGGCCAGCTCGGCTCGATCATCCGCAATTTCAACCTGCTCGCCGCGCTCCACCGGGGCGAGGTCACCGCGGAGGTCGTCTCCGCCCACCCGCTCGACGACTCGCAGGTTGCCGCCCTCAAGGCCAATTTGAAGAGCCGGCTCGGCCGCGACGTCGCCGTCGATCTGAGCATCGATCCCGCCATCCTGGGCGGGCTGGTCGTCAAGATCGGCTCCCAGATGATCGATGGCTCCATCCGAACCAAACTCAATACCCTCGCGCATGCGATGAAAGGCTGAAAATGGACATCCGCGCCGCTGAAATCTCCAAGGTCATCCGCGATCAGATCGCGAGCTTCGGCACCGACGCCGAAGTCTCCGAGGTCGGAACCGTGCTCTCCGTCGGCGACGGGATCGCCCGCATCTACGGTCTCGATAACGTCCAGGCCGGCGAGATGGTGCAGTTCGACGGCGACGTCAAAGGCATGGCGCTGAACCTCGAAGCCGACAATGTCGGAGTCGTCATCTTCGGCAACGACAGCGCCATCCGCGAGGGCGACACCTGCCGCCGCACGGGAACCATCGTCGACGTCCCCGTCGGCAAGGCGCTGCTTGGCCGGGTGGTCGACGGCCTCGGCAACCCGATCGACGGCAAGGGCCCGATCGAGACGACGGAGCGCCGCCGCGTCGAAGTGAAGGCGCCGGGCATCATCCCGCGCAAGTCCGTGCACGAGCCGGTCCAGACCGGCCTCAAGGCGCTCGACGCGCTCGTGCCCGTCGGCCGCGGCCAGCGCGAGCTGATCATCGGCGATCGCCAGACCGGCAAGTCCGCGGTCGCTCTCGACACGTTCATCAACCAGCGCCAGGCGAACCAGGGCGACGACGAGAGCAGCAAGCTCTACTGCATCTACGTCGCCATCGGCCAGAAGCGTTCGACGGTCGCCCAGATCGTCCGGGCGCTCGAAGAGAATGGCGCGATGGAATATTCGATCGTCGTCGCCGCCACCGCCTCCGAGCCGGCCCCGCTCCAGTTCCTGGCGCCCTACACGGGCTGCACGATGGGGGAGTTTTTCCGCGACAACGGAATGCACGCCGTCATCGTCTACGACGACCTTTCCAAGCAGGCCGTCGCCTACCGGCAGATGTCGCTTCTGCTTCGCCGCCCGCCGGGCCGCGAGGCCTATCCGGGCGACGTCTTCTACCTCCACTCGAGGCTTCTCGAGCGCGCCGCGAAGATGAACGAGGCCAACGGCTCCGGCTCGCTGACCGCGCTTCCGATCATCGAGACCCAGGCGGGCGACGTTTCGGCCTACATCCCGACCAACGTCATCTCGATTACCGACGGCCAGATCTTCCTCGAGACGGAGCTTTTCTACCAGGGCATCCGTCCGGCCATCAACGTCGGCCTCTCGGTGTCGCGCGTCGGCTCCGCGGCGCAGACCAAGGCGATGAAGAAGGTCGCCGGATCGATCAAGCTCGAGCTCGCCCAGTATCGCGAGATGGCGGCCTTCGCCCAGTTCGGCTCGGACCTCGACGCCTCGACCCAGCGCCTTCTCAACCGCGGCGCCCGGCTGACCGAGCTTCTGAAGCAGCCGCAGTTCCAGCCGATGCCCGTCGAGGAGCAGGTCGTCTCCATCTATGCGGGCGTCAACGGCTTCATCGACACCGTGCCGGTCAAGGACGTCACCCGCTTCGAGAGCGCTCTCCTGAGCCACTTTCGGAGCGACCATAGCGACGTGCTCGGCAAGATCCGCGACACCAAGACGCTGGACGATGATACCGCCGGGCAGCTGAAGAGCATCATCGGCGATTTCGCCAAATCGTTTGCGTAACGAATAGGAAACACCGTTCGCCCTGAGCCCGTCGAAGGGCCTTCCTTCTTTCAGGCTCAGGTCAAGGGAAGGGCTTCGACAGGCTCAGCCCGAACGGTTTCGGAGCTTTAGGACTAATGGCTTCTCTCAAGGCGCTCAAAGGGCGGATCGCGTCGGTCAAGTCGACGCAGAAGATCACCAAGGCGATGAAGATGGTCGCCGCCGCCAAGCTGCGCCGCGCGCAGCAGGCGGCGGAGGCCGGCCGCCCCTATGCGACACGCATGGAGAGCGTGATGGCGAGCCTCGCCTCCAAGGTGACGATCAGCCCGCAGAGCCCGAAGCTTCTGGCCGGCACCGGGCGCGACCAGACCCATCTGCTCGTCGTCGCGACTTCGGACCGCGGCCTCGCAGGAGCCTTCAACTCGAACATCGTCCGGGCGGCCCGCAAGAAGGCTGACGACCTCACCCGCGAGGGCAAGCAGGTGCTTTTCTACCTGGTCGGCCGCAAGGGCCGGGCCGTGATCCAGCGCCTCTACCCGAAGCAGATCATCCACCAGCACGACACCAGCGCGATGAAATATGCGAGCTTCGCCGACGCCCAGGCGATCGCGGACGATCTGGTCGGGCGCTACCAGACCGACGGGATCGACGTCGTCCACCTCTTCTACGCCCGCTTCCAGTCGGCCCTGGTGCAGGAGCCGGTCGGCCAGCAGATCATCCCGGTGACCCTCCCGGCCGGCGGCGACAAGACCTCGGGCGCCAGCGCCGCGATCGAGTATGAGCCGGACGAGGAGGAGATCCTCGCCTCGCTCCTTCCCCGCAACGTCGCGGTCCAGATCTTCCGGGCCCTCCTCGAGAACGCCGCGTCCGAGCAGGGCAGCCGGATGACCGCGATGGACAACGCGACCCGCAATGCCGGCGACATGATCCAGCGCCTTTCGATCGCCTACAACCGCCAGCGCCAGGCGGCGATCACCACGGAGCTCGTGGAGATTATTTCGGGCGCCGAGGCGCTGTAGTATGGAAGAGGGCAACCCCCAATGAGCCAGGATGCGCTGCCTACGCAGTACTATCTTGAGATCTATACCGGGACGACCGATCGGGATCCTTTTTTCTCGATCAAGTCGACGACCCCGTTCCTCTCGATCTCGGTCGGTGATTACATTGAGCCGAAAAGCTTCGACTCGTTTCCGCTTAAGCTGGCGGAGGGCGCCGCCGTAAAGGTCAGCTCAATCGAGCACATTTTCTGGACGATTTCCGATTCTCACCACGGTCACAAGCTGATCGTCGAGATCGAAGTAACTCCGACCAAATCTTCTTACACTCTCGACAACCTTTGAGGCACAGCAAAATGGCAACCGCCGCTACCCCCAGCAACAATGTCGGCCGCGTATCCCAGGTGATCGGCGCCGTCGTCGACGTGACGTTCGACGGCGAGCTGCCGGAGATCCTGTCGGCCCTGACCACCGACAATAACGGCAACAAGCTCGTCCTCGAGGTCGCCCAGCATCTCGGCGAGAGCACGGTCCGCACGATCGCGATGGACTCGACCGACGGGCTCACCCGCGGCCAGGCCGTCACCGACACCGGATCGCAGATTCGGGTGCCGGTCGGACCGATGACGCTCGGCCGGATCATGAACGTCGTCGGCGATCCGATCGACGAGCGCGGCCCGATCGGCCACACAGATACCGCCCCGATCCACCGCGACGCTCCGCTCTTCGTCGACCAGTCGACCGAGACCAGCATTCTCGTAACGGGAATCAAGGTCATCGACCTGCTCGCGCCTTATGCGAAGGGCGGCAAGATCGGCCTGTTCGGCGGCGCCGGAGTGGGCAAGACCGTGCTCATCCAGGAGCTGATCAACAACATCGCAAAGGGCCATGGCGGAACCTCGGTGTTCGCCGGAGTCGGCGAGCGCACCCGCGAGGGCAACGATCTCTATCACGAGTTCCTCGAGGCGGGCGTCATCGCCACCGACGCCGACGGCAACCCGACTCCGGAAGGCTCGAAGGTCGCGCTCGTCTTTGGCCAGATGAACGAGCCGCCGGGCGCCCGAGCCCGTGTCGCCCTGTCCGGCCTCACCCAGGCGGAATATTTCCGCGACGTCGAAGGCCAGGACGTGCTCTTCTTCGTCGACAACATCTTCCGCTTCACCCAGGCGGGCTCGGAAGTGTCGGCGCTGCTCGGCCGAATCCCTTCCGCCGTGGGCTACCAGCCGACCCTGTCGACCGACATGGGCGCCCTCCAGGAGCGGATCACCTCGACCAACAAGGGTTCGATCACCTCGGTCCAGGCGATCTACGTGCCCGCCGACGATCTTACCGATCCGGCGCCGGCCACCTCGTTCGCCCACCTCGACGCCACCACCGTTCTGTCGCGGGCCATTTCGGAGCTCGGCATCTACCCGGCGGTCGACCCGCTCGACTCGACCTCGCGGGTGCTCACGGCCCGAACGGTCGGCCAGGAGCATTACGAAACCGCCCGCGCCGTCCAGGAGATCCTTCAGCGCTACAAGTCGCTCCAGGACATCATCGCCATCCTCGGAATGGACGAGCTTTCGGAAGAGGATAAGCTGACCGTCAGCCGGGCCCGCAAGATCCAGCGCTTCCTTTCCCAACCCTTCCACGTCGCCGAGGTCTTCACCGGAATCCCCGGCAAGTTCGTCCAGGTCGAGGACACCGTCCGCTCGTTCAAGGCCGTGGTCGACGGCGAGTATGACCATCTGCCCGAATCCGCCTTCTACATGGTGGGCGGGATCGAGGAGGCGGTCGAGAAGGCCCAGCGCCTCGCCGCCGAAGCGGCGTAAGCACGATGCTCCGGACCCTCGCCGCCCTTTCGCTGCTGTCGATTTCGACGGCGGCGGCGGCGCAGGTCCGCGAGCAGCCGATCGACGAGATCGCGGCCGACCTCGCCTACGGCTATTGCCCGCTCTTCCTTGCCGGCCAGTTCTCCCTGACCGGCCCGGAGCTCGAGCAGCGCGGCTTCGGCAAGAAAATCACCAGGCAGCCCCATCCCCGGGTGGGCGAGATGAGCCTGGTCGAGGCCAAGCTTTCGGACGGCCAGATCGAGTTCGGCGGAGCGGCCGGCAAGGCGTGCACCGTTGTCGTCCACACCACCAGGTCGACCCGGGCCACGGTGCTGGCGAGGCTGCGTCGCAACATGGCCTTCATGGGCCTCGACTTCAAACCGGCGGCGAGCCCCGGTCCGAGCGTTTCGATGCCCGCCGGTTCGACGGTCGAGACCTTCAGGGCCCCGGTCGAGAAACAATTCCTCTATCTTCAGCACATCCACATGCCGGATCCGACCGGAGTCGTCGTGGCCCAGCTTTTCGCAACGGACAAATAAGATGGCAGACCTCCACTTCGAGCTCGTTACCCCCGAACGCCTCGTCCGATCGGACGAAGTCTTCATGGTCGTCGTCCCCGGCACCGAAGGCGACTTCGGAGTGCTCGCGGGCCACGCGCCCTTCATGTCGACGCTGAGGAACGGCGACATCGCCGTCTATCGCAGCGGCTTTTCCGACACGCCCGAGAAGATCGCCGTCGAAGGCGGCTTCGCCGAAGTGAGCGAGCAGGGGCTGACGATCCTGGCCGAGAAGGCAGACGTTCCGGCCTGAACCGCCGTCCTTCGGAAGCGCCAGCGCCGGGCCGGGCGGCTCCGAGCAGGGCCGCGGCCGCCAGCGTGGGCATCGTCACCCCCTCTCCTCCTTCGATCGCTGCGCCCGCCATAGCAGCAGACCTCCGCCGATGATCAGGGCGGCGCCGCCGAATGTCGCTGCGTCGGGCGGATCGCCGAACCAGACCCAGCCAAGTCCTGCCGCGACGATCAGCTGGACGTAGGTCATCGGCGCCACCGTCGAGGCGCTCGCCCGTTCGACCGCGGCGAAGATCAGGCTGTGCCCGGCGGTCGCGAAGCAGGCGACCGCGAGGCATTTCAGGACCACGACCGCCGAGGGCCAGCCGATCGTCACGCCCGCCGCATGGAAAGCCACCGCCGCCGCCACGAGAAGCGGAGCCGCCGCCATGGCGACCAGGAACTGCATGACCATGACCGGGGCGTCCCCCGCCGCCATCCGGTTGAACATCATCAGCCAGCTCATCCCGAAGGCCGCCCCGATCGGGAAGAAAGCCGCCGGACCGATCTCCACCAGGTTCGGCCGAAGCACGATCAGCACGCCCGCGAAGGCAAGCAGGGTCGCCGCCCAGGTCGCCGCCCGGGTCCGCTCGCCCAGCACCAGGGGCGCGAGCAATGCGGTGAGGATGGGGCTGGTGAACTGGATCGCGGTGGCGTCGGCGAGCGGCATCGCCATCACGCCCAGGAAGAAGCACAAGGTGGCGAGCGCCACCGCGACTCCCCGCCCGACATGGAGCCAGGGCCGCGGCATGACGAAGCCCGAACGCCCGTACCGAAGCGCCACGTACAAGGTGAGCCCGATCGCACCGAAGACGTAGCGAAGCGCCGCGACGGCCGGCGCCGGCCACTGCCCCGCCATCGATTTCACCACGGCGTCGCCCAGCGCCAGGCTGAGGAAGCCGGCAAGGGCGATGAGCAGGGCGCTCCGGGCATGCTGAGCGGGCATGGACGGCCTATCGCTCCCCGGCGGAGGCCGGGATCCGGTCTCGATCGTGCCCGGCTTTCGCGGGGATGCAGGGCTTGAAGACTGTGCTCGGCATGATGATGCTCCCGCTGACGCCATGCAGTTAGGCAATTGTCAAAGTTTCCGCCTTATTCACCACCCTGAGTGGAAATGCTTCACCGGTGAGGATCTGAGCGCAATGAGTGCTTTTGGACGGCGACCAGGAACGAGTGGGACGGGCGGCGGACGGCCCAGCTTCGGAGTCGCAAGGCCGATGAAGGGCCTCGCCGGCGGAGCCGCCGCACCGGTGATGCCCGACGGCGGCGGCGACCAGTTCCCGCCGATCGACACGATCAGCTTCTCGGACTCCGATTCGGACAGCTTCACGCCGTCCGCCGCCGACCGCGGCGCCGACGCCATGTCGAGGCTGGCCGACCGCCAGGCGGCCTCGTCGGAAGCGCCGAGCAGCAAGAACGAGGGGTTCGAGGCCTCGATCCACCGGATCAAGGAGCAGGTCCTCCCCCGGCTTCTCGAGCGGGTCGACCCGGAAGCGGCGGCGACCCTCTCCAAGGACGAGCTCGCCGAGGAATTCCGCCCGATCATCGGCGAGGTGCTCGCCGAGCTCAAGATCAACCTCAACCGCCGCGAGCAGTTCGCGCTCGAGAAGGTGCTGGTCGACGAGCTTCTCGGCCTCGGGCCGTTGGAGGAGCTGCTCGCCGACCCGAATATCTCCGACATCATGGTCAACGGGCCGAACCAGACCTTCATCGAGCGCAAGGGCAAGCTTGAGATCGCCCAGATCCAGTTCCGCGACGAGGAGCATCTGTTCCAGATCGCCCAGCGCATCGTCAACAAGGTCGGCCGCCGCGTCGACCAGACCACGCCGCTCGCCGACGCCCGGCTCCAGGACGGCTCCCGAGTCAACGTCATCATCCCGCCGCTCTCGCTTCGCGGAACGGCCATCTCGATCCGTAAATTCTCCGAGAAGCCGATCACCGTCGACATGATGAAGAATTTCGGCTCGATGTCGGACAAGATGGCGACGGTGCTGAAGATCGCCGGCGCCAGCCGATTCAACATCATCATCTCGGGCGGCACCGGCTCGGGCAAGACGACCATGCTCAACGCCTTGTCGAAGCTGATCGACCCGGGCGAGCGAGTCCTCACCATCGAAGACGCCGCCGAACTCCGGCTCCAGCAGCCGCACTGGCTTCCGCTGGAAACCCGGCCTCCCAACCTCGAGGGCCAGGGCGCGATCTCGATCCGCGACCTCGTCATCAACGCCCTTCGTATGCGCCCCGACCGGATCATCCTGGGCGAGATCCGCGGCCCGGAATGCTTCGACCTCCTGGCCGCGATGAACACCGGCCATGACGGCTCGATGGCCACGCTCCACTCCAACTCCCCTCGCGAATGCCTGGCGCGAATGGAGAACATGGTGATGATGTCGGACATCAAGGTCCCCAAGGAGGCGATCTCGAGGCAGATCGCGGATTCGGTCGACCTCATCGTCCAGGTCAAGCGCCTGAGGGACGGAAGCCGCCGGACCACCAACATCACCGAGGTGATCGGGATGGAAGGCGACGTCATCGTAACCCAGGAGCTGTTCAAGTTCGAATATCTGGACGAGACCGCCGACGGCAAGATCATCGGCGAGTACCGGTCGATGGGGCTGAGGCCCTATACGCTCGAAAAGGCCAAGCAGTTCGGCTTCGACCAGCCTTATCTGGAGGCGTGTTTGTAGGGTTCTCCGGTTCGGAAAATTGGGGATAGTTATGAAAACCTCCCTAACGCCACTTCTCGCGAAAAATGGCGGAATTTCGCCATTTCTTGTGCCGATAATCGCCATTAATTGCGATTAATCGCCACTGATCGTTAGACTTCGCTACTTGGAAGTGGATTCCGGCGCTCAGCCGGGCCGAGCCGAGGGGCGATAAATAAGCAGGTGATCCTTCGAACGACCTTGCCTCCCGGGCAAGTCGCGGCGAGCATCGGGGCTGGGGTTCGAGCAGGCTCGAATCCGGGTTATTAATTCCCGGGCCCCTTTCCCCCTTCCCCTCGTTGGCTTCGCCCGCCAAGGTGGGCCGGGACCCACGAATTGCACGATCCGCTTCTTTTCACATCCGGCAGCCTGTTCACGCTCGACTATCTCGTCGAGGCGATTGCGGCGAGCGAGGAATATCGAGCGGTCGACGCGGCGGATCTGCGCGCGAGGCTAGAGCGGATCGCCGAAGCGTTCCCGCAGGCTCATCGACCCAATGAAAGTCAGACCGAGGACGACTTCATCTGGCCGGTGCTCGGCGCCCTGGGGTGGAGCGAAAGCCTGAGGCAGCAGAATTTGACGGTGACCGGGCGCGAGGATGTTCCGGACGGGCTGCTTTTCTCCGACGCGCAAGCCAAGGCCGCGGCCAATGCCGAAGCGGAGGAATGGAAACGCTACGGCCACGGTCTGGCGGCGGTGGAGAGCAAGCGATGGGCCCGCCCGCTCGACCGCGCTTCCGGGCGGGACGAAGCGACCGCACCCTCCACCCAGATGCTCCGCTACCTGCGGCGCATCGACGATCTGACCCATGGAAGCCTGCGCTGGGGCATCCTCACCAACGGCGCGAAGTGGAGGCTCTATTGGGCCGGCGCCCGCTCGGTGTCCGAAGAGTTCCTGGAGATCGACCTCGGCCGAGTCCTCGGCCTTGGCGAGGGGGACGACCTGTTCGCAAGCGAGGCCGAGAGCGACCATTGGCTGCGCGTATTCGCCATCATGTTCGCCCGCGCGTCCTTCGTGCGGGAGGGGCCGGAGCGCCGCAGCTTCCACGAACGCGCAAGGGCCGCGGCGGCTTTCTACGAGGAGCGGGTGGCGGCGAGCCTTTCCGGCCTCGTCTTCGGCCGCATATTCCCGAGCCTGGCCTCCTCCATTGCCGGCGCGGCGCCGCGGGCACCGCTGGAACAGGTGCGGGAGGCGGCGCTGGTCCTGCTCTATCGGCTGCTGTTCCTGCTTTACGCCGAAGACCGAAGCCTGCTGCCGGTGAACGACCGCCGCTACGACGATTACGCGCTGCGCCCGCTGCGCGAAGACGTGGCGGCGCGTATTTCCAGGGGCGACACCTTCTCCTCCTCGGCCGCGCCGATCTGGAACCGGATCACCGATCTGTCGCGGATCATCGACCGAGGCGACGCCTCCGTCGGAATCCCGCCTTACAATGGCGGGCTGTTCGCCGCCGGCGCGGCCGGCGGCCTGCTGGACGCCGTTCGCCTCTCCGATTCCGTCATGGCGCCGGCGCTCGACTGGCTGTCGCATGAGCGCTCCGGCGATCAGGCCCATTATATCAATTATCGCGATCTTTCGGTGCAACAGCTTGGCTCGATCTACGAGCGTCTGCTGGAGTTCGAGCTCGCTCGCGAGGAAAGCGGCGCGCTGGAAGTCAGGCCGAACCTGTTCGCTCGAAAGAACACGGGAAGCTACTACACGCCCGACGCGCTCGTCGGCCTCATCCTCGACGAGACCCTGGAGCCCCTCATCGCCGAGCGGCTGGAGGCATTCGGGACCTCGCTTTCCGGGTTGAGCCAGCGGGATACCGAAGACCATCGCCGTCGCCTGCTCCGCGAAACCGATCCCGCCAACGCCATCCTGTCGCTCAGGGTCTGCGATCCCGCCATGGGATCCGGGCACTTCCTCGTCAGCCTGGTGGATATTCTTTCCGATCACGTGCTCGATGCAATGGCGGAAGCGGCGGCGCTGGCCGCCGACCTCGACTATGTCTCGCCGCTCGCGGAGAAGATCGAGGACATCAGGGCGACGATCCTGCGCAACGCGCGCGCCAACGGCTGGGCGATCGACGAGGCGCATCTCGACGACCGCCACATCGTGCGACGAATCGTGCTCAAGCGCTGCGTCTACGGCGTCGACAAAAACCCGATGGCGGTCGAACTGGCCAAGGTCGCCCTGTGGCTGCACACGTTCACCGTCGGCGCACCCCTGTCCTTCATCGACCACCATCTGCGCTCCGGCGACAGCCTGTTCGGCCTGTGGGTGGGCGACGCCATCGACAAGGCCTCCGCTCTCGGCGGCGAGCTGTTGTGGAACGAGGCGCTGCAAAATGCGCAACGCCAGGCGCGGGCGATGAAGACCATCGAGATGGCGACCGACGCGGAGATCGCGGAAGCCCACCGATCGGCGGAGATGTGGACCGACGTCGAGTTCCAGACCGGACCGCTGGACAGCTTCGTCAGCTTCATGCACGCGCTCGACTGGCTGAACCTGTCGCGGGCGGAAAAAGGTCTGGTGCGCGTCTGGCTCGACGGCCAGTTCGGCGACCCGCTGCCGATCTCGCGCGGCAAGGCGCGGCCCGAGCCGATCCGCGCCAAGGCCGAAGAGGCCGAGGCCTTCGCCGCCATCTGGGAGCGCGCCCGAGCACTGATCGCCGAGGAACGCTTCCTGAACTGGCAGATCGCCTTTCCGGGCGTCTGGGACAATTGGGCCGGCGCCGGGCGCCAGGGAGGCTTCGATGCCGTGGTGGGCAACCCGCCGTGGGACCGGATCAAGCTGCAGCAGGTCGAATGGTTCGCGGCGCGCCGGCCGGAGATCGCCAGGGCGCAGCGCGCATCGGACCGCGCAAGGATGATCGCGGGGCTGAAGACCGCCGGCGATCCGCTGTTCGCGGATTACGAGAAGGCGGATGCGCGCGCGGCGGACACCGCCCGGATTGCTCGGACCTGCGGCGATTATCCGCTACTCAGCCGCGGCGACATCAACCTCTACAGCCTGTTCGTCGAACGCGCCCACGCGCTTGTAAAGCCTCGGGGAATGGTTGGGCTTTTGACTCCGAGCGGAATCGCCGGAGATCTGTCGACCAGCACCTTCTTCCGCCAGATCGCTACCGAAAGCCGCCTGAAGGCCCTGTACGATTTCGAAAACCAGGGCCGGTTCTTCCCCGACGTCCACAACAGCTTCAAGTTCTGCATATTGTCGTCCAGTCCCGAGCGGCGCTTCACCGAGTCGAAATGTGCGTTCTACCTGACCGACATCCGGGAGCTGGAGGATCCGAACAGGGCCTTCGGGTTGACCGCGCAAGACTTTGCCCGGGTCAATCCCAACACCGGCACCCCCCCCGTTTTCCGGTCCCGGCGCGATGCGGAGCTGGTTTCCGGCGTGTACCGGCGGGTTCCCGTGCTGGCTGAACATCTGGACGGGAAAGTCGAGCGGCAGTGGCCGGTTCGCTATGCGACGCTCTTCCACATGGCCAACGATTCCGGCTCGTTCCTTCGGACGGATGAGCTCCAGCGCCATGGCGCATGGCCGACGAGCGGCGGCGGTTGGCAAGGGGCGGACGAATCCTACGTTCCACTTCTGCAAGGCCGGGTGGTTGGGATCTACGATCATCGGCAGGCGGGAATCGGCTTCAATCCCGACAATATCCGTCGCGGCTTCGTTTCGATTCCGACGACCGAGGAGCAACGTTTCGATCCTGCATTCACGCCGCGAACGGAGTTCTTCGTAGCGCGGTCCGCGCTCCCGGGATGGATGCACGAGGCCGTCATCGTCTACCGCCGCTCGACCGCGACGACCAACGCCCGCACCATGGTGTCCGCCATCGGCCCGAAGGTGGGATATGGCGACAGCATATTCCTGATCGTCGGCGACGAGGCTCTGTCCGCCGGCGAAAACGCCCGCACGATTTCCCTGCTGCAGGCGAACCTGGCTTCGGTGTCCCTCGATTTCATCGCCCGAAACAAAGTTCAGGGGCAGAATTTCAGCTGGTACATCGTCGAGCAGCTGCCCATCATAGAAGCTGCGGATTACTCGCGAATGTTCGGCTCCGGAACCGCCGCCGATATCGTCCGCGAGGCGGTCCTGGAACTCACCTACACAGCGCACGACATGGCCCCTTTCGCTCGGGACATGGGCTATGTGGACGAGACGGGAGGGGTCCGCCCGCCGTTCCGCTGGGACGAGGAGCGGCGCCTGAAGCTGCGCTCGAAGCTCGATGCGCTCTATTTCATTCTCTACGGAATCTACGACCCCGCCGAGCCGGAGCGCAGCCGCGAAGACATCGCCTATATCTATTCCACTTTCCCGATCGTCGAACGGGAGGAGCAGTCGAAATATGGCCGCTTCCGCAGCCGCGACCTGTGCCTTGCCTGGATCAACGCGCTATCGGCGGGAAGGGCCGACGCCGAGGTCGAGGGATAGACCGCGGCGAGAATCGCAGGACCCGCGTCGGCCGGTCGGCGGCGAGACCTCAATCCCCCTTGTCGCCCTCATTCTTCGGCTTCTTCGTCCTGGCGTGCTGCTTCACGTCCTGACTGAGCGATTTCGACTGGTCGTCCGAATCCGCGAAGCTGCCATCGTCGTTCCGGCGCTGATAGCGCTTGTCGCCCTTGTGAGGCTCGTTGAGTTCACGCTCGCTCATCAGGTCCTCCATAGGCTTCGTGGACCAAGCGCCAACCGTTCGGTTCGGCGTTCGTTCCTCCGCCTGTTCGGGGCCGGACGCGGCGGGCTAGAGCGTGATGGCTTTATGTTGATCCGTCATTGCGAGGAGCGAAGCGACGAAGCAATCCAGTGTCGTTCGAGGCCGCACTGGATTGCTTCGCTTCGCTCGCAATGACGAGGTGAATCGGCCTGACCCCATCACGCTCTAACCCCCTAATTCGGCAACCCGCTTCAAGATCGCCTCGTCATGCTGATAGATCTGCACCGGCTCCAGCACCGGATGCCGGATCTCCTCCTTTCCCGTGAACGTCCCGAAATAACGCGCAGTCGGCCTGTTGAAGTGCATTCGGGCGATGGTTTTGCGATTGTTGTCGTCGAGCAGTATCGCGCAATAGGATTTGGCGTCGCGCTGTGGGAACAGAGCAACCTAACCGATGGAGGGCGCAATAGAACCTTGCGCAGGACCCTAAACCAATACCCCCAGCGCCACGCACACCACGCTCGCCATCATGGCCAACACCAGGACGGGCTGCCACGGCACCCAGCCCGGTCTGTCGAGGTTGCGGCGCTTGCCTCGGCGGTGATCGGCCCAGCCGGCCAGGACCGCCAATGCCGCGAAGGCGGCGGCGGCGAGCCAGAAGGGGGTGGAGGGATCGTCCATCGTCGCGCCTTAGAGACATCCTGAACTTGTTTCAGGATCCAGGTCGGGACCGCCGCGATGCTCGAAACCGGACCCTGAAACAAGTTCAGGTTGACGGGAGGGTCGATGGCTGCGGTCCGCCCCTGCCCCGCCCCCGCGGCGCGTTCCCCTACCGCCCTTCGCACAGGTTGCGCGTCCCTTCCCGCTCGGCCATTAGCGGCCGGGAAGACAATCCTCGACCGGAGACCGCCAATGACCGCCAGACGCCTCGGCGCCGCCGCCTTAGCCTTCGCGCTCCTCGCCGCTTCGGGCTGCGCGCCTTCGCCCAGGGCGGTCGCGGCGGCCGAAGCGGATCTTCATTCCGATACCGCGATCGCCGCCGCGGTGGGGGCTCCGACGCGGACCGAGGCGAACCTGGCCCGGGACCGGTACCGGCATCCGCGCGAGACGTTGGGCTTCTTCGGAGTGAAGCCCACCGACACCGTCGTCGAGATCTGGCCGGGCGGGGGCTGGTATACGGAGATCCTCGCACCATTGCTGCGCGACAACGGGACCTATTACGCCGCCGCCAACGGCAACGGCCTGAACGGCGCCAAGGCGCTGATGGCCAAGGATTCGGCCCTCTACGGCAAAATGCGTCCAGCCTCTTTCCCCACCGGCCGCCCGGGCGCGGACCAGCCGCCGGTGCCGGCCGGGACCGCCGACGTGGTGCTCACCTTCCGCAACGTCCACAACTGGATCATGCCGGAGCAGCCCTTCGCCGAGGAAGCCTTCCGGCAGATGTTCGCGATGCTGAAGCCCGGGGGAACCCTGGGCGTGGTCGAGCACCGGCTCGGGGAGAGCGCGGACCCGGCGCTCGAGAAATCGTCGGGCTATATCAAGGTCTCGACGGTGAGGCGGATGGCGGAAGCCGCGGGCTTCCGTCTGGCCGGTTCGAGCGAGATCAACGCCAATCCGGCCGACACCAAGGACCATCCGGGCGGAGTCTGGTCGCTCCCGCCGGCGCTTCGCGGCAAGGAGGTGGGGCGCGAACGGTTCCTCGCCATCGGGGAGAGCGACCGGATGACCTTGAAGTTCGTGAAGCCTCGGCGGTAGGGGGCGATAATCGTCATTGCGAGCGCGGCGAAGCAATCCAGAGGCCGGGTCTGAATTGCTTCGTCGCCATGCTCCTCGCAATGACGGAGAGGGCGCCTACCGCACGTCCTTCACCACCCGGCCGCGCGCCATGACGAAGCCGACCCGCTTCAGAACCGTCACGTCGGCGAGCGGGTCGCCCTGGACGGCGATGAGGTCGGCGCTCTTGCCGGGCTCGATCGATCCGACCTCGCCGGCCAGGCCGAGCAGGTCGGCGGCGTTCACGGTCGCGGCCTCGATGGCGGCGGCGGGCGGCATTCCGTGGCGGACCATCAGCTCGAACTCGTCGGCGTTGCGGCCGTGCTTCGAGACTCCGGCGTCGGTCCCGAAGGCGATCTTCACTCCGGCGGGAAAGGCCTTGGCGACGTTCCTGCCGGTGATCGAGATCCGCCACCTGATCTTCGGAAGGACCTCGGCCGAATAGGCGTTCGGATCGGCGGCGAGGCGCTCCAAATAGCCGTTCACCGTCGACAGGGTCGGGACCAGATAGGCGCCGCCGCGCCTGAACAGTCGGACGCTCTCGTCGTCGAGCAGGGTGCCGTGCTCGATCGAGGCGGCTCCGGCGGCGAGCGCCATGTTGATCCCGTCGGCGCCGTGGGCGTGGACCGCGACCTTCTTGCCGTAGAGCCGGGCGGTCTCGACGATCGCCTTCGATTCGTCGTCGAACATCTGGGCTCCGAGCCCCGCGCCGATCCGGCTGTTGACCCCGCCCGTCGTCGCGATCTTGATCACGTCCACCCCGCGCCGCACCTGGGCGCGCACCGCCCGGCGGCAGGAATCGGCGCCGTCGCACAGATTTTCCTGCGGAACCGCTTTATGGAGATCCTCGGCGAGGCCGAGCGTGGAGTCCATATGGCCCGAGGTGGTCGAGATGGAGCGGCCGGAGTCCACGATCCGAGGGGCGTCGACCTCGCCGCGGGCGGCGGAGTCGCGGATTGCGAGGGTCGCTCCGCTTCCGTCGCCCAGGTTGCGCACGGTGGTGAAGCCGGCCTCCAGGGTCTTGCGCGCATTGGCGAGGGTCCGGAGGGTCTTCTGCGGTGCGTTCTCGGTCAGATCCTCGACCAGCGCGGCGACTCCCCCGGCGTCGGAATCGAGATGGACGTGGCTGTCGATCAATCCGGGAAGGACGAAGCGGGTCGAGAGGTCGACCAGGGACGCGCCGGGCGGAGGCGGGGCGAGGCCGTCCCGGACGGAGACGATCCTGCCGCCCTGGACGACGATCGTGGAGGGTCCGCGCGGAGGACGGCCCGGCCGGTCGAGAAGCCGGCCGGCGTGGACGATCGTGACCGGGCCCGAGGGCGCGGGCCGCGGGGCGGGCGGCTGGGCGGACGCGGCGGCGGCGACGAGGAGAAGGGCGACAGGGAAAATGGTGCCTGGCACCAATTTTCGCGGGGCATGTTTCATCAGCGAACCTCCGTCGTGGAAATAGGTGCCTGGCACCATTTTCTCCGCCTGGGAAATTGGTGCCTGGCACCATTTTCCATTGTGTTCTCCGCCTGGGAAATTGGTGCCTGGCACCATTTTCCATTGTGGCACCAATTTCCATTGCCGCCTCCGGGGAGGCGGAGGACTGGATGCTGAAACAAGTTCAGCATGACAACCCACTCGACGGCCAGCGACGATCCTACCGCTTCAGCTTCTCGACCTTGGCCTGGAGTTCGGCAAGCTGGGCCCGGAGGCGTTCGAGCTCCTCGTCGTCGGGGCCGGCGGCGGCGGGCGCTGCGCCTCCCGGGGCGGGGGCCAGGCCGTTGGCGGCTGACTGGAAGAGCTCCATGTTGCGGCGGGCGAGCTCCGCGAAGGGATTGGCGGTGAAGGCGCCGGCCAGCGCGTCGCGCATCTGGCTCTGATTGCGCTGATACGCCTCGAGGCTGGCTTCGAGATATTGGGGAAGCATCGACTGCATCTGCCCTCCCCCGTAGAGACCGATCAGCTGGCGCAGGATGCTGACCGGGAGCAGGGTCTGGCCCCGGCTCTCCTCGTCCATGATGATCTGGGTGAGGACGTTGTGGGTGATGTCCTCGCCCGAGCGGGCGTCGACGACTTTGAACTCGCGCTTCTGGCGGACCATCTCGGCGAGGCGCTCGAGCGTGATATAGGACGAGCTTTCGGTGTCATAGAGCCGCCGGTTCGCGTATTTCTTGATGATGACGACATCGTCGCCTGATCCCGAGGCCGCCATGGATGATCCCTCAATGGAAGGCGCCGCTCTAGCACCGAAGCTTGACGCGCCGCAACACGGACCGAGGCCATTGCCTCTGTTCCTCGCCATGCTGCGCCGCGAGACGGGCGCGGAGCCGGAGCGGCTGGCCCGGGCCCTTGCCGGGCTGAGGCGCTATCAGGAGGCCGAGCGGGCGCCGTCGCCGGCGCCGCCGGCGGCCGTTGCCGAGCGGCTTGGGGCGACGGTTCGAGATTATGGCGGGAGCGGACCGCCGGTCCTCTTCGTGCCGTCCCTGATCAATCCGCCCTCGATCCTCGACCTGCCGGAGCGTTCGCTGCTGAGATGGCTCGCGGCCGAAGGCGGGGTCAGGCCGCTGCTTCTCGACTGGGGCTGGCGGGTTGACGAGCGCTCGGCGCTGTCGGTCGGCGGCCATGTCGAGGCGGTGCTCCTGCCCCTCGTCGCCGAGCTGGGCGAGGCGCCCGCTCTGGTCGGCTATTGCCTCGGGGGCACGATGGCGCTCGCGGCCGCGGGTCCGAGCGGGGCGCCGGCGGTGGCGGCGATCGCCGCGCCCTGGCGCTTCTCGGGCTTCCCGGACGAGGCCCGGGCCAGGCTCGCCCGATTGTGGGACGGCGCCGCGGCGACCTCGAAGGCGCTGGGCTGCCTGCCGATGGAGGTCCTGCAGAGCGCCTTCTGGAGCCTCGACCCGGCGCGAACGGTGGCCAAGTTCGAGGCCTTTGCCGAGATGGCCGAGGGAAGCGCGGGCGCCCGGGCGTTCGTGACCCTTGAGGATTGGGCCAATGACGGGCCGCCGCTGCCCCATGCGGCGGCGAAGGAGCTGTTCGAGGACATGTTCGGCCGCGACGTCACCGGGCGGGGCGAGTGGCGGCCCGTGGATCCGGCGGCCCTCCCCTGCCCCTTCCTCGACATCGTCTCGACCAGCGACCGGATCGTTCCCGCCGCCTCCGCGACCGGGGCGGGGGAACGGCTGGAGCTGGCGCAGGGGCATGTCGGGATGGTCGTCGGCGGGCGGGCGAAAGCGGCCTTGTGGGAGCCGCTGGCGGGCTGGCTTTCCCGCAATGCAGCAAACTGCTAGGGGGGCGCCGAACAACCACCGTTCGGGCTGAGCTTGTCGAAGCCCTCTCCTTCTACCGCAGCAGGAAGGAGAGCCCTTCGACAGGCTCAGGGCGAACGGAGTGACTTTCAAGGAGCGCCTCCGCATGCCTTCATCCACCGACGTCGTCATCACCGCCGCCAAGCGCACCCCCGTGGGCTCGTTCCTCGGCGCCTTCGCCTCGACCCCGGCGCACGAGCTCGGGCGGACGGCGATCCTGGCCGCGCTGGAGCAGGCGGGGGTCGCGGCGGACGAGGTGAGCGAGGTCATACTCGGCCAGGTGCTCACCGCCGCCCAGGGCCAGAACCCCGCCAGGCAGGCGTCGATGGCGGCGGGAGTGCCCAAGGAAGTGCCCGCCTGGGGGGTCAACCAGGTGTGCGGCTCCGGCCTCCGGGCGGTGGCTCTGGCGAGCCAGGCGATCCAGACCGGCGACGCGATCATCGTCGTCGCCGGCGGCCAGGAGAGCATGAGCCTTTCCGCCCACGCCCAGAATCTTCGCGGAGGCACCAAGATGGGCGGGCTCGAGCTCGTCGACACGATGATCAGGGACGGCCTGACCGACGTCTTCAACGGCTATCATATGGGCATCACCGCCGAGAATCTCGCGGAGCAATATCAGGTCACCCGAGACGACCAGGACGCCTTCGCCGCCGCTTCCCAGAACAAGGCTTCCCGCGCACGGTCCGAGGGCCGCTTCCGCGACGAGATCGCGGCGGTGACGGTGAAAGGCCGCAAGGGCGACACGATCGTCGAGAATGACGAATATATCCGCGACGGGGTCGACCAGGCCGCGCTGGCCGGCCTTCGTCCGGCGTTCCGCAAGGACGGGACGGTCACCGCCGGCAATGCCTCCGGCCTCAACGACGGCGCGGCCGCATTGGTCGTGATGAGCCGCGCGGAGGCCGAGCGCCGCGGCGCGAAGATCCTCGCCCGGGTGGCGAGCTGGGCGTCTGCCGGAGTGGACCCGTCGATCATGGGTATCGGACCGGTGCCCGCCACCCGGCGGGCCTTGCAGAAAGCCGGCTGGTCGGTCGCCGATCTCGACCTGATCGAGGCCAACGAAGCTTTCGCCGCGCAGGCGCTCGCGGTAGGGAAGGAACTGGGCTGGGATCCGGCCAGGGTCAACGTCAACGGCGGAGCCATCGCCATCGGCCATCCCATCGGGGCGAGCGGCGCGCGGGTGCTGACGACCCTGCTTTACGAGATGGGCCGTCGCGATTCGAAGAAGGGCTTGGCGACCTTGTGCATCGGCGGCGGCATGGGCATCGCGCTCTGCGTCGAACGCTAGGGTCCGTACTCGATCGGAAACGGAGGAGCGTCGCATCGTCGGGGACGTCGTCCCGGCCGCCCGGAACGGTTCCCACAGCCCTGGCAGAGCGCTGTTGCAGAACGGTTACAGTCGCTGAACTTTCGATTAACGCCCGACGCCCCGGCCTTGCGCAGGGGGGCTGAATCGTCTCTGCCTCAATGCAGAAGTCGCGCGCAGCGATCGCGGCTGATTAAGAGGGATGATTCGGGATGAGAAAATTTGGCCTGCTGGGCACCAGCGCGCTCGGCTCTTTTACGTTTATCGGTCTGTCCATCGCCCTTGCGGCCCCTGCCCAGGCGCAGGAAGTCGCTGAGGACGACGCCACGGAGCAGGGCACCGTCGGCCAGAGCGAGACGGAAATCGAATCCGGCACCGCCGCCGAGACCGGCGCGCAGGGCGAAAGCGCTTCCACCACCGAAGGCGGGATCACGATCACCGGTTCGCGCATCCGCCGTCCCAATCTCGAATCGGCCGTTCCGATCACCTCGATCGGCGGCGAAGAGTTCTTCCAGACCTCGCAGATCTCGATCGGCGACGTCCTGAACGAGCTGCCGCAGCTGCGCAACACGTTCAGCCAGCAGAACTCGACCCGCTTCCTCGGCACCCGCGGCCTCAACCTCCTCGACCTTCGCGGCCTCGGCACTCAGCGCACCTTGACGCTGGTCAACGGCCGCCGCCACGTCGCTGCCGACGTTCTCAACAACGCGACGTCGCCGGACACGAACACTTTCCCGACCGATCTGATCGAACGAGTCGACGTCATCACCGGCGGCGGCTCGGCCATCTACGGTTCGGACGCGCTCGCGGGCACCGTCAACTTCATCCTCAAGTCCAATTATGACGGCTACCAGGTCCGCGGACAGAGCGGAATCTCCAAATATGGCGACGCCGGGAGCCGTTACGTCTCGGTGCTGGCCGGCAAGAACTTCGCAGGCGATCGCGGCAACATCGCGGTCAATCTCGAATACGCCTCCGCAGACGATTTCTACACCGCCAACCGTCCGCTTCGGCAGGTGGACGGCTTCCTCATCGTCGACACCGATCCCGCCGGCACTCCGAACGGCTCCGACGGCAACCCGGACCGGGTCTTCTTCCGCGACATCCGCTCGGCGACGATCACGGTCGGCGGCTCGACCAACATCCGCCAGCCCGCCGGAGCGACCGCTCTGTGCGGACGGGAATCCAGCGCGGCGACGGCGGCAACCGCCTCTTTCGCCTGCACCGGTCTGTTCGACCAGAACGGCAATCTGGTTACGCAGACGGGCTCCCGCGTCGGCCTCGGGCCGAACGGAAGTTTCATCGGCGGCAACGGCTATAGCGGCCGCGAGAACCGCCTCACGGCGCTCTCGCCGACGCTGGAGCGCTATGCGGTGAACGTGCTCGGCCACTTCGAGATTTCGCCGGCCATCGTTCCGTTCTTCGAAGCCAAGTACGTCCGCGCGGACGCATCGGGCTCGCAGAGCGGCCCGTTCTTCTCGCAGGGTTCGACGCTGGGCGACGGGGTCGTCATTCCGGGGTTCAACGACCGGTCGTTCCTCGGCTCGGGAACGAGCGCCGCCGGCGCCTTCACCAACCGGGAAGGCATCCGGCTCGACAACCCGTTTCTCAATGCAGCGGCTCGTCAGACCATCTCGACCCAGCTGCTCGCGGCGATCAACGGCAACGTCAATCCGAACACCGGCGCCGCGCTGGACGCCGGAACCAGCACGGTCAACCGCGATCTTGCGCGCGCGCAGGTAGCCAACGGCTCGTTCCGCTTCGGCCTGCGCAAGAACTACGTCGAGCTGGGCATTCGCGACGAGCTGTTCCGTCGCGAGACCTATCGGGCCGTCGTCGGGGTCAAGGGCGACTTCATGGACGATTGGAACTACGAGCTTTCCGTCAATTACGGCGAGCATCGCGAGACCAACACCATCACCGGCAACATCAACACCCAGCGCTTCCTGCTGGCGAATGATTCGGTCCGCAACCCGGTCACCGGCCAGATCGTCTGCCGCTCGCAGATCGATCCGAACTTTGCGGGCTCGGACGCTAACGGTGATCCTGCCGTCCTGGCGGCCGACATCGCGGCCTGCGTTCCGCTCAATCCGTTCGGCGACAATGCTTCGTCGCAGGCGGTTCGCGATTATCTGACGGTCGACTCCGCGGCGACGGGCAAGATCACCCAGCTCGTCGCGGGCGGCTTCGTGGCCGGCGACCTCAGCTCGTTCTTCGAGCTTCCGGGCGGCCCGGTGGCCTTCTCGGTCGGTGGCGAATATCGCCGCGAGACCCTGCGCTACGATCTCGACGATCTGACCCAGGGGGGCTACGCGTTCTACAACGCCATTCCTTCCTTCACTTCGCCGTCGTTCGAAGTGAAAGAGGCCTTCGCCGAAATCTCCATCCCGCTGCTGAAGGACATGCCGCTCTTCCAGGAGCTGACGATTTCCGGATCGGGCCGTATTTCCGACTATAAGGGCGCGACCGGAACCGTTTACACCTATGGCGGCGAGATCACGTGGCGGCCGATCGAGGACATCCGCTTCCGCGGGTCCTACAACCGCGCCGTCCGCGCTCCGAACCTGAGCGAGCTTTTCTCGGCGCAGGGGCAGAATTTCGCCCCGGGCTTCCTGGATCCGTGCTCGCTCCGGAACATCGGCACCGGTTCCTCGACTCGCGCCGCCAATTGCGCCGCGGCCGGAATTCCGGCGACCTATGACTTCGTCTACAGCCAGTCGCTCGATTTCATCACGGGCGGCAATCCGAACCTGAGCGAAGAAAGCTCGGACAACTACACGGTCGGCTTCGTGCTGACGCCGCGGTTCGTCCCCGGGCTTTCGATCTCGGTCGACGGATACGACATCACGGTGGACAAGGTCATCTCCACCGTGGCGGCACAGACGGTGGTCAACCAGTGCTACGACTCGCCCACCCTGGAGAACCCGTTCTGCGACCAGTTCCAGCGTGCGGGAACCGGCGGCGGTCCGCGCGGCGAGGAGCCGTTCCGGATCCTCGAAGGTTCGCTGTTTTCGGGCGCTCTGAACTTCGCCAAGCTCGAAAGGCGCGGCATCGATACCGAGATCGCGTATCGCAAGAAGTTCGGCTGGGGCACGGCCAGCCTTCGCGGTACCTGGACTCACGTTCTCAGGAACCGGAACTTCCTCAATCCGACCAATCCCAACTTCGCCAACTCGTTCATGAGGGAGCTGGCCGATCCGCAGGACGAGGTGAACGTCAATGCGAGCGTCAAGGCAGGCAAGTACACGCTTGGCTACCAGGTACGTTACATCGGCAAGCAGTATCTCAACACCTACGAGGACTATAACTCGATCAACGGCCAGCCCCCGCAGAATGCCGACTATGCGGATATCATCTACTACCCGGCCGTCTTCTATCACGATGCGCGGTTCGGCATCGACGTCACCGAGAGGTTCAACTTCTACATGGGCGTCGACAACATCCTGAACCGCATGCCTCCGTTCGGTCTGACCGGCATCGGCGGCGGCTCCGGAATCTTCGACAACCGCGGTCGCAACTTCTACGCGGGCGTCGTCGCCAAGTTCTAAGACGAGCCAAGTCAATCTCGGGGGCCGGAACGAAAGTTCCGGCCCCTTTTTCTTGCGGATCCGCCATCGAGGCGAAAGCCGGGCTCGACCAAAGTTCGCAAAGGGTTTCGCGAGGTCCAGCCTCCGCCGGGACGACGGCGCTAGACGCTCGCGGCCGACGACCTCGCTCGGGATCGGAAGCACGCCCCACAGGAAATGAAGCATCGGCGGCGGACGCTTCTTTTATCCCGCTCTTGCGCTTAGGGATAATCATGGCTCCCGGTGGAACTCTCGATCAGGTGGACGGACTGCTCGCCGCCCGGCGCTTCGCCGAAGCGGCCCGGATGCTCCTCGTCGCGGCCGGGGCGGGCGAAACGGCCGCGATCGCCGAGCTCGCCCATTGGCGGATCGTCGGCAACCTCATCCGCCGCGACCTCCCCGAGGCGAGGCGGCTGCTCGCTCTGGCCGCGGCCAAGGGCGACAAGCCGGCTGCCCTGCTCCATTCCGGCTTCCTCGCCGCCGGGGTCGGCGGCCCCGACGATTGGGCCGGCGCCCTCGTCGGGCTTCGCTCCCTGGCGAGGCGCGAGGCTCGGGCGGCGGAGCAGCTTCGACTGATCGATTCGATGGATCTGGACGAGGACGGTTTTCCGGCCCGGCCTTTCGAGCTTCAGGGCCTCGGCGAAGCCCCCTATGTCGCGTCCGCCCGGGATTTCATGACCGAGGCGGAATGCGACTATCTGATGAAGGCGGCGGAGCCGGGGCTTCAGCCGTCCGTCGTCGTCGATCCGGTCACCCGCCGGCCCGTCCCCCACCCGATCCGCAAGTCGGACGGGGCGCTGTTCGGGGTCTATGCCGAGGATCTCGTCGTCAACGCCTTCAACCGGCGGATCGCGGCGCTCAGCGAAACCCGGCTCGACCAGGGCGAGCCGCTACAGCTGCTTCGCTATCGGCCCGGCGGCGAATATAAGCCGCACATGGACGCGCTTCCGGGCGAGCCCAACCAGCGGGTCCTCACCGTGCTGGTCTATCTTTCCGGCGACTATGAAGGCGGAGAGACGGCCTTCCCGCACAGCGGCCTTTCCTTCCGCGGCCGCCGCGGCGACGCCTTGCTGTTCCGCAACGCCGGCCCGGACGGCCGGCCGGATCCGGCGAGCCTCCATGCCGGCCTGCCGGTCACGAAAGGCGTCAAATATCTGGCGTCGCGCTGGATCCGGGCGGGCAAGTTCACCTACCCCCCGCCGCCGCCGATCCTGGAGCTGTAGCTGCCAATTCCTCCCCGCGATTTCGCGGGGAGGGGAACCAGGCGCAGCCTGGTGGAGGGGTTCTTCGGATTCAGCAAGGCCCCTCCACCAGCCTTCGGCTGGTCCCCCTCCCCTGCAAATGCAGGGAGGAATTTGGCTATGCCGCGGCCTCGGGCCGAGCACCCATCTGAGCTGCGGCCGCCTGCTTCGGGCTGTCGTGCGGGATGGTCTGCGACTTCCAATTCTCGCCGTCATAGCCGTAGCGAACGTGGCTGCCGCGGCGGAAGCCGATGCCGTCCCAGGCGATGACCTGGAGCTCGACGTCGCTGTTGCGATGGGCGTGGATCCAGTTGAAGCTCTGGAGCTCGTTGTTGCGAAGCCGCTTCGAGGTCGCGGTGCCGGCCTGGATGACGAGCGCTCCGCCCGCCTTCTCGACCATCTTGCGCGCCGCTTGCGCATAGGTCCGGTGGAAATGGCCGGCGAGCGCGATGTTGACCCCGGCCTTGCATACCGCGGCCACCGCATCCTCGTGCCTGCCGACCGCTTCGGTGAGCTCCGTCCCCTCCCCGATCGGCATCGAGAAGAGCGGGTGGTGGGTGACGAGAATCTTGGTCTTTTCGGAAGCCACCGCGGCGAAGCGCTCCTCGATGATCTTCATCTGCTCGCGGTTGATCCGGCCGTCCTTGATGGTCAGCGAGCGGGCGGTGTTGATCCCGAGCACCGCCACCTCGTCATTCTCGAACCAGGGGCAGAGGTCGTTGGAGATATACTTCTTGTAGCGATGGAGCGGCGCGGCGAAGCGGGTGGCGATGTCGTAGAGCGGGATGTCGTGATTGCCCGGCACGGCGAGGACGGGCCAGCCCGCGGCCCGGAGCTTGTTCAGCCAGGTCGAGGCCTGCTTGAACTGCTCCACCCGGGCGCGCTGGGTGAAGT
>DASQZF010000164.1:0-26323 GCA_035638835.1 Allosphingosinicella sp.
GCCCGCCACCGGCCGCACCTGCGCCGACAGCTCGATTCCGCGCCGGCGGCTTTTCCCGGCGGCATTGCGAACCGTGAAGGGGAAGCTGCTGAAATCCTCGACGATTTCGCCGCTCATCCGGTTGCTGAACGCGGTCGCTCCGACGCCCAGGCGCCTGCCTTCCCAGGCGACGCCCGCTTCGAAGCCGCGGGACCGTTCGGGCATGAGGTCGGGATTGCCGATGAAGCTGGTCGGATCGAAGCCGTAGAGGTCGAAGAAGGTCGGCTGAGCGATTCCTTCTCCATAGGCGGCGTGGAGGCGGAGGCGATCGAGCGGCCGGCCGACGATGGCGGCGCGCAGGTTCGTGGAATCTTCGAAGCGGTTGAAATCGTCGCGGCGGACCGCGAGGTCGGTGGAAAGGGCCGATCCCCATTCCGCCCGCCACTCGCCGACAAAGGCGGTCCGTCCTCTCGACCGGCGCTGGTCGGGCGCGAAGAAGACGGCCTGGTCGAGCGCCGCGAAGCTTTCATCCTCGCGCTCGACGCCGGCGACTAGGACATGGCGCCCGCCCCCCGCCGGGAATCGCCGGACCAGCTTGCCCCCGATCCGAAGCCGGTCGGCGAGGGTTCGGTTGAGCGGCGTCGCCCCGGTGCGGTTCCGGTTGGAGCTGTGAAGATACTGGCCGTCCAGCTCCAGGCTCCAGGGCGCGTCGGGGGCGAGCCCGAGCCGGGTCCATGCCCGTACGGCGCCGAGCTCCGCCCGGGAGGAATCGAGCGTGTCGGCGCGCCGGAAGAGGGGCGCGGGCGTTCCGTCGAACCGGCTCGTCGCCCGGATATAATGACCGACGATCCCGAATTCCGAGTCGCGCGCGGGGCGAATGGCGGCCTTCACCCTTGCCGCGAAGTTGCTGAACCCGTCGCGATCGCCCGTCCCGCCGCCGAAAATGTCGATTCCGTCGCTGCGCAACCCGGTCAGGCTCGCCGCGATCCCCGCCTCTCGGCCGCCCGCCACCAGGCCGAAATGGCCGCGTCGGAAATCGCGGCTGCCATATTCTCCGCTCGCAATGAGCTTCGTTCCCGAAAGGGGATCGGCGCCCTCCACGGCGATCACTCCGCCCAGAGCCTCCGACCCCCACAAGGCCGATTGCGGCCCTCGGACGATCTCCATCCGGGTGAGGCCGTCGGCGGGGATGGTCTCGAACCGCGCTTCGTTGCCCGATGCCGGGTCGTTGAAGGCGATCCCGTCGACGAACAGCAGGCTGTGGTTCGCCTCGGCCCCACGGATGCGGATCTGGGTGAGCGACCCCTGGGCTCCGGAAACCGCCACCGAGACTCCGGGGGCGAGGCGCGCGAGGTCGGAGACGAGCGGAGCGCCGAGCGCCTCGATGCGCCGCTCGTCGATCAAAGTGACCGATGCCGGGCTCACCTCCGAGCGGACCGGCTCGAGCGAAGCGGTCACGACGACGGTCTCGCCGGGCAGCGGGCTCTCCGGCGGAACGGCGGCAGCGGCGAGATACAGGACGAGAGACATTTGGTTCCTCCATTGCAACGACACGAATGTCGTCCCGGAGGAGCCGCGAGCGGACGAGCCGCTCCCGGCGCCACGCACGTACGGCTGGTCCCGGCCGGGTGCGGACGACGGCGAGGGCAGGTTCCTGACTAGCGGCCCCGGGGCCGTTCACAGTTGCGGGCACAGCGCCGGATTTCCGCCGGCTTCCCTTTTGACCCTTCCCCCGCGGCAATCGCCGCGTGAAGGGCACCTTCGCTGGACGAAGCGGTAGTCGGGGGCGGTGCGCCTTGTCAAATTCCGCCCTGTTGGCTAAAGGGCCGCACTTGCTTTTCGCGAGGCTGGTCGGAACCAGCCACCACTCAAGGAAATCGAAGACATGAAGAACGGCGCCCACCCCGATTACCATATGATCAAGGTGCAGATGACGGACGGGACGACGTTCGACACGCGCTCGACCTGGGGCAAAGAGGGCGACACCCTGACCCTCGACATCGACCCCAAGGTGCACCCGGCCTGGACCGGCGGAACCGGCAAGATGGTCGACAGCGGCGGCCAGGTCGCCCGCTTCAACAAGCGCTTCGGCGGGCTCACCCTGGGCACCAAGAAATAGTCGAGGGAAGAGGCCGTCCTCCCGGGAGGGACCCCATCAAAGTATTACTTTGATGGGAACCCGAAAGCCGGGACCTCGGGGAGACCCACCGTGACTTTCGGACCTGAGGTCCCGGCTTGCGCCGGGACGACGAGCTTCTGCGCCACCGCCCCCGTCCTCGAAACCGAGCGACTTCGACTTCGCCCCTTCCGGGCGGGCGATCTCGACTCGCAATGGGCGTCGATGACGGATCCCGAAGTCGTCCGCTTCCTCGGCGGAGTTGCCCAGTCGCGCGAGGAGACCTGGCGCAAGATCCTCGGCTCCCCGGGGCTCTGGGCCTTGCTCGGCTACGGCTATTGGGTCGCCGAGCGGCGGGGCGACGGCGCCTATCTCGGCCAGATCGGCTTCGCCGACTTCAAGCGCGACATGTCGCCGGGCATCGAGGGCATTCCGGAGATGGGGTGGATCATGGCCCGCGAGGCCCAGGGCCGGGGCTACGCCACCGAGGCGGTGCTCGCCGCGCTCGACTGGGCCGACGCTGCGCTGGGCGGGGGCGAGATCGTCGCAATCATCAGCCATGAAAATGGCGCTTCGATCCGGATCGCGGAGAAAGCCGGCTTCAGCCATCGCGAGGAAGCGGCCTACAAAGGCGAGCCGATCCTGCTGTTCCGGCGGCCCGGGCGATAACCACCGCGGATTGCCTATCTACGTCATGCTGAACTTGTTTCAGCATCCAGCGACGCGCCGCGGGGCGGTGGATGACTGGACCCTGAAACGAGTTCAGGGTGACGGGGAGGGGAAGCGCGCGCCTGATCGCCCGCTTTGACTGTCCGATCCCGGACGCCGCCTGTCCAGGATCGAACGCTCCGCCGCTCATCCCCCATTCACGAAAACAGATGTAATCGCATAAAAGCCGTCACGTTCGAAGGAGCTGGCACAACTCCTGCTACGTCCGTGACAGGCCGGCCGAAGAGCCGAAAAAGGGGGGATGTATGGAATTCGGCGATTGCCGGCGATATTCGCGGCTGCTGCTCATCGCCTGCTGCGCCTCGGCGCTCGCCGCTTCTCCCGCATTGGCGCAGGAGACGGGAGACTCGCCGCCGCCCCAGCCGGCCTTGCCGGCCGCCGTCGAGGGGGCCAAGACCTTCCTCCCCGCCGACTTTGCCCGGTTCGCGCCCCGCAACGCGCTCGACATGCTCCGCAACGTCCCGGGCTTCACCATCCGCGAGGCGACCCAGGAGAGGGGGCTCGGAACCGCCACCGGCAACGTCCTGATCAACGGCCAGCGGATCTCGGGCAAATCGAACGACGTCATCACCGAATTGGGCCAGATTCCGGCGTCGAACGTCGTCCGAATCGAGATCCGCGACGCCGCGACGCTCGACGTGCCCGGGCTTTCGGGCCAGGTGGCCAACGTCGTCGCCAAGGCTGGAGGGATGCAGGGCCAGTTCGCCTGGCGCCCCGAATTCCGCCAGCGCAACACCGATCCGCTGCTGACCCGCGGCGAGGTTTCGGTCAGCGGCAAGAAGGGCAATATCGATTATACCGTCGGACTTCAGAACCAGTCCTACCGCTCGGGCGCCAACGGCCGGACCAACATCTTCAACGCCGCCGGCGAGCGGACCGAGGCCCGCTACGACGTCTTCACCGGTAACGGCGAGAATCCGAAGGGCAGCGTGAAGCTCGCCTGGGACGGGCCCGGAAGCTCGATAGGCAATTTCAACGGCTCCCTGCAGGGCTTCTACTACGATTATCGCGAGAAAGGCGAGCGGGTCGGTCCGGGCCTCGCCGACCGGGTCCGACTGGTCGCCAACGACGAGGACAGCTGGTCCTACGAGCTCGGCGGCGACTTCGAGTTCGCCCTGGCCGGCGGCCGGCTGAAGCTGATCGGGCTCGCCCAGGGCGGGCATACGCCCTTCGCACAGGACGTGAGGACCAGCTTCGCCGACGGCGCGCCGGACACCGGCAGCCGCTTCGACGAGATCGCCGATACGAGCGAGCGGATCGGCCGGGCCGAATATCGCTGGAAATGGGGCAGGTCCGATCTCCAGCTGTCCGCCGAGGGCGCGTTCAACAGCCTCGACAATGTCAGCCACTTCTTCGTCCTCCGCCCGAATGGCGAATATGAGGAGATCCCGCTGCCGGGCGGGACCGCGACGGTGAAGGAGGACCGCTACGAAGTGATGGCGAGCCTTGGACGGTCGCTTTCGCCGAAGCTCAGCATCCAGCTCGCCGCCGGCGGCGAATATTCGAACCTCCGGCAGACCGGCCCCGGCGGCCTCAGCCGCACCTTCTGGCGGCCCAAGGGCCTGTTCTCCGCGGCCTGGAAGGCGAGCCCCAAACTCGACGTCAACCTGAAGCTCCAGCGCCGGGTCGGCCAGCTCAACTTCGGCGACTTCCTCGCCCGGGTGAACCTCAACAACGAAAGCACGAATGCGGGCAATGTCGAGCTCGTCCCTCAGCAAAGCTGGGAGGCCGATCTCGAAGCGACCCGCAACCTCGGCCGCTACGGAACGACGACGCTCAAACTTTACGGCCGGCTCTACGAGGACGTGGTGGACTTCATCCCGATCGGGGCCGCCGGCGAGTCGATCGGCAATATCGACAGCGCTCATGCCTATGGCCTCGAATCGATGACCACCTTCAATTTCGACCCGCTGGGCTGGAAGGGAGCCAAGCTCGACCTTCGGGGTCAGATCCAGGAGACGAGCGTCAGGGATCCGCTCACCGGGGAGAGGCGGAGGATCTCGAGCAGCCTGATGCATTTCTTCGACGTCACGCTTCGCCACGACATTCCGGACAGCGACTGGGCCTATGGGATGAACCTCAACCACCAGCTCAATGCGCTTAGCTACCGGCTGACGGAAATCGGGCGCCAGTGGGAGGGGCCTTATTGGGGAAGCCTCTACGCCGAGCACAAGGACGTGCTGGGCCTCACCGTCCGGGCCACGATCTCGAACGTGCTGGCCGCCCGGAGCATGTGGGACCGCACCGTCTACCTCGGCCGGCGCACCGACCCGATAAACTTCATCGAGCGCCGCGACCGGCTGATCGGCCCGATCTTCTCGTTCCAGGTACGGGGGAAGTTCTAATCTAATCCTCCCCGGCATTTGCGGGGGAGGGGGACCATGCGAAGCATGGTGGAGGGGTAGATGGCGCCGAAGCCCGACGGTTCGCGCCGGAACCTCGCAGTCCCAGCCAATTACCCCTCCACCACCCTTCGGGTGGTCCCCCTCCCCACGCGCTCCGCGCGCAGGGAGGATTATTCAGTACAAAATATTGCCGGCCATAAGACGGATGAGGCGCGCAAGCTCGTCCTCGTGCACCGCGGCCGCGGCCTCCTCGGCCGCGAACCAGCGCCGTTCGCGCTGGTTCTTCTCGGGCCAGTCGTCGCGTTCCTCGTCGACTTTCATCCGAAACAGGTGGACGACGGCCGGAACCGCGATCCCGAAGCGCCGGCGTTTCTCGTACGAATATTCGCCGAAGGCCTCGGGCTCGACCGGCCCGATTATCCCGGCTTCCTCATAGGCTTCCTGAGCGGCCGATTCGGCGGGGCTCTTGCCCGGGATCGGGTTGCCCCGCGGGACGACCCAGCGCCGGGTCTCGCGCGAGGTGATGAGCAGGACTTCCAGTCCTCCGCCCGCCGAGCGCCGCACCGGCAGGACTCCATATTGGGTCAGCACGAGCGTTCCTCCCCGAGCCGCGGGGCGGGCGCTTCGGCCACCTGGCGCCTGCCGTCGATGACGATGGGGGAGGCGAGGCCGGGAGTGGGGCCTTCGATCCTGAGGCCGCGATGGACGACCTGCGGGTCGGCGAAGACCGAGTCGACGGCGTTGATCGGTCCGGCCGGTATGCCGGCGGCCTCCAGCGCCTCGGAGAATTCGCGAAGGCCCCGGCCCCGGATCGACCGCTCCAGGAGGGGGATGAGCGAGTCCCGGTTCACCACCCGCGCCGGATTGGTCCGGAAGCGCTCATCCTTCGCCAAAGCCTCCAGCCCCAGGATCGCGCAAAGCCGCTCGAACTGCCTGTCGTTGCCGACCGCGACGATCACTTCGCCGTCGGCGGTCTCGAAGGCCTGGTAGGGGGCGAGATTGGAGTGGCCGTTGCCCATGCGGGTTGGAACGTCTCCCGACACCATCCAGTTCAGAGCCTGGTTGGCGAGCACCGCGACCTGGGTGTCGAGAAGGGCCATGTCGATATGGGCCCCGCGCCCGCTGCGATCGCGCTCCCGGAGCGCGGCGAGGATGGCGACGCTGGCGTAGAGGCCGGTGAACAAATCGGCATAGGCGATCCCGGATTTCTGGGGCGCCCCGTCCGGCTCGCCCGTGAGCGACATCGCTCCGCCCATGCCCTGGATGATGAAATCGTAGCCGGCGCGGCCGGAATAGGGACCGGTCTGGCCGAAGCCCGTGATCGAGCAATAGACGAGCCGCGGGTTGATCGCGGAGAGGGAAGGATAGTCGAGCCCGTATCCCGCCAGCCCGCCGACCTTGAAATTCTCGATCAGGACGTCCGCCCCGGCGACCAGTTCCCGTACCCGGGCCTGGCCCTCCCCGGTCCCGAGGTCGATCGCCACCGAGCTCTTGCCCCGGTTGCAGCTGTGGAAATAGGCCGAGGCGCCGTCCGGCGCGAAGGGCGGACCCCAGTGACGGGTGTCGTCGCCCACTTCGGGTCGCTCGACCTTGACGATTTCGGCTCCGAGGTCGGCGAGCAATTGCCCGGCCCAGGGCCCGGCGAGGATCCGCGCCAGCTCCACCACCTTGAGGCCGGCGAGGGGCTTATCCACGTCCCGTCGCCCCGTCATTGCGAGGAGCCCTTCGACGCCGCCTGCGGCGGCGCTCAGGATAAACTTCCGCTACGCGGAAGCGACGAAGCAATCCGGCTTCGGGCGTCGGCGCCGCTGGATTGCTTCGCTTCGCTCGCAATGACGGATCCGACGTCAAAAAGCCGAGATCCCCGTGATCGCCCGCCCGAGGATCAGCCCGTGGACGTCGTGGGTGCCCTCATAGGTGTTGACCGTCTCGAGGTTGGAGGCGTGCCGCATCACCTGGAACTCGGCCGAGATCCCGTTGCCGCCATGCATGTCGCGTGCGACCCTGGCGATGTCGAGCGCCTTGCCGACATTGTTGCGCTTGATGAGGCTGATCGTCTCAGGGATCAGCTCGCCTTCGTCCATCCGCCGCCCGACCCTCAGGGCCGCCTGCAGGCCGAGCGTGATCTCGGTGATCATGTTGGCGAGCTTCATCTGCACCAGCTGGGTAGCGGCGAGCGGCCGTCCGAACTGCCTCCTGTCCAGGGTGTAGGTGCGGGCCGCGTGGTAGCAGGCCTCGGCCGCGCCCATCGAGCCCCAGGCGATCCCGTAGCGCGCCCGGTTCAGGCAACCGAAGGGGCCCTTCAGCCCCTCGACGTTCGGAAGCAGCGCCTCTTCCGGCACCTCCACTTCGTCCATGACGATCTCGCCGGTGATCGAGGCGCGGAGCGACAGCTTCATCCCGATCTTGGGAGCGCTGAGACCCTTCATCCCCTTCTCGAGCAGGAAGCCGCGGATCTTGCCGTCATGGGCGTCGGATTTTGCCCAGACGACGAAGACGTCGGCGATCGGCGAGTTGGTGATCCACATCTTGGAGCCGGAGAGGACATAGCCGCCGTCCACCTTCCGGGCCCGGGTCCGCATCCCGCCGGGGTCGGATCCGGCGTCCGGTTCGGTCAGCCCGAAGCAGCCGATCAGCTCGCCCGTCGCAAGCCCCGGCAGCCATTTGCGCCGCTGCTCCTCCGAGCCGTAGGCGTTGATCGGGTGCATGACGAGCGAGGACTGGACGCTCATCGCCGAACGATAGCCGCTGTCGACCCGCTCCACTTCCCGGGCGACCAGGCCGTAGGAGACGTAGTTCAGCCCGGCCCCGCCATATTCGGGCGAGATGGTCGCCCCGAGCAGCCCGAGCTCGCCCATCTCGGACATGATCTCCCGGTCGAAATCCTCGTCGAGGAACGCTTCGGTCACCCGCGGTTGAAGCTTCTCCTGCGCATAGGCCCGGGCCGTGTCGCGCACGAGCCGTTCCTCGTCGGAGAGCTGAGCCTCGAGCCCGAACGCATCCTCCCAGTCGAACCTGCCAATCGCCGCCTCGGCCATCTCATTCCCTTTGCTGATCCTGGCGGACAGGGTGGGATTCGAACCCACGGTGGGCTTGCACCCACGGCGGTTTTCAAGACCGCTGCCTTAAACCACTCGGCCACCTGTCCAAGATGGAAGGGGCTCTAGCCCAAAGCACTCCACACGCAAACCTCCCCTCCCTGGAAGGGAGGGGCCGGGGGTGGGTAGGCGAGCGCAGCGAGACTTTTACTAACTCGGAGTTTCGGCCGCCTTCGGCGGCACCCACCCCCGGCCCCTCCCCGTCAGGGAGGGGAGGCGTGCCGATCATGCGGCGAGCCGAGTATCTACCTCTGCGCCCCTGTGGCATCAGGGGCCGAGTGGAGGAAAATTGTATGCGTTTGTTGAGGGGCATCGCGGCCCTGGCCTTGGCCGCGGCGATCGTCCCGCTGTCCAGCCCGGCTTCGGCCCAGAGCGGGCTGAGCGAGTCCGGCTTCAGGGCCTATCTTCCCCAGCTGGAGGCCCAGGCCCGGCGCTCCGGGGTCAGCCCCGGAACCATCGCCAGCGTCTTTCCAAGCCTGGTCTTCAGCCCCCGGACGGTCGAGCTCGACCGCGCCCAGCCCGGCGGAAGGCCCGGGAGCGCCGCCAACCCGCCTTTCGCGCCCTATCGCGCCCGCCACGTCAATCCGGCCCTGATCTCCGCCGGCCAGCGCCGCTATGCCGCCAACATGTCCCGACTCCAGGCCATCGGCCGGCGCTACGGAGTCACTCCGTCCGTGCTCGTCGCCATCTGGGGCCACGAAACCAGCTACGGCGCCGTCACCGGCAATTTCGACCTCCTCAACTCGCTCGCCTCGCTCGCCTATGACGGGCGCCGGCGGCAGCTCTTCTCGGACGAGTTCGTCGCGGCGCTCAAGATGATCGACCGCGGGGTGCCCCGCTACCGGCTCAAGGGAAGCTGGGCCGGAGCCACCGGCCATCCGCAATTTCTCCCTTCCGTCTGGCTTCGCCTCGGAACGGACGGCGACGGCGACGGCCGCTCCGACATCTGGCGAAGCGAGCCCGACGCGCTCGCCTCGATCGCCAATTATCTGAGCAGCGCCGGCTGGAGGCCGGGCGTGCCCTGGGGAGTCGCGGTCCGGGTGCCGTCGGGCTTCGACCGGAGCCGGGTCAGGAACACGATGCGGGCTCCGCGCTGCCCGAGGGTCTATGAGCGCCACAGCCGCTGGCTGACGATCGGCGAGTGGCGGCGGATGGGCATCGTTTCCCAGTCCGGCAATTGGCCGCGCGAGACCGAAATGGCTTCGCTGATCGAGCCCGACGGCCCGAACGCGACGGCCTTCCTGCTCACTACCAACTATCGCACCATACTCGACTATAACTGCTCGAACTTCTACGCCCTCTCGGTCGGTCTGCTGGCGGACGCGATCGCTCGGTGATCCGTATGGCGCGGCGCGAGGGGAGGAGTTAAGCAGGGCTGGAAAGCATGAACCGAGCGGTCGTCATTGCGGGCGAAGCGAAGCAATCCAGTGGCACCGGCGACCGAAGCTGGATTGCTTCGTCGCTTCGCTCCTCGCAATGACGGCTCAAGGGAACACCGCCATG
Organism: Allosphingosinicella sp.; assembly: GCA_035638835.1. Taxonomy (GTDB): domain Bacteria; phylum Pseudomonadota; class Alphaproteobacteria; order Sphingomonadales; family Sphingomonadaceae; genus Allosphingosinicella. Next base: position 9,771 of record DASQZF010000164.1, read on the forward strand.
ACATCAAAGGACCAGTCTCAACCATGATCCGCAAAAGCCTGTTCCCAATAGCTTTCGCCGCTGCCGCCGCGCTTCCGGCCACCGCCGCCGCGCCGCCGTTCGAGACGGTGGCTCCGGTCGCCTACATGGTCGATCTCAGCTCGGGCGCGGTGCTCTACGCCAAGGATCCGGACCGGCGGGTGCCGCCGGCCTCGATGGCGAAGATGATGACGACCCATCTCGCCTTCCACATGATCAAGCGGGGCGAGGCGAAGCTCGACAAGATGTGCCAGGTCCGTCCCGAGACCTGGCGCCAGTGGCACGGGCCGCAGGCGGGCTCGACCATGTTCCTTTCGCCCGGCGAGCAGGTCAGCGTCGAGAATCTCCTCCACGGCATCGTCACCTTGTCCGGCAACGACGCCACCGTCGTCCTCGCCGAATGCCTCGCCGGCACCGAGCCGGCTTATGCCGCGCTGATGAACGCCGAGGCCAAAAGGCTCGGAATGGCGAACTCCAATTTCGGCAACACCAACGGCTGGCCGGACAATGGAGTGACCTTCACCACCGCGCGCGACCTCGCCAAGCTCGCCGCGGCGACCATCCAGGAGACTCCGGAGCTCTACAAGGCCTTCTACCAGAAGAAGGAATTCACCTGGGGCAAGACGCTTGGCGCAGGCGCTCCGATCACCCAGGGCAACCGCAACCCGCTGCTCGGCCGCGTGTCGGGGGCCGACGGGCTCAAGACCGGCCATACCGCCGAAGCCGGCTACGGCTTCACCGGCTCCGCCGAACAAAGCGGGCGTCGGATCATCATGGTCGTCGCGGGCCTCGGAAGCTTCAACCAGCGGATCGAGGAATCGGTCAAGTTCATGGACTGGGGCTTCCGCGCCTGGAAGTCGCAGCCCTTGTTCAAGCCGGACGAGAAGGTCGCCGACGCCCAGGTCCAGGGCGGCGGCGACGACGTCGTGCCCCTGGTCGCGCCTCGAAGCATCGCCGTGACCCTGCCCGCGGGCGCCGCGGCAAGCATAAAGGCCAAGGTCGTCTATAACGGGCCGATCAAGGCGCCGATCGCCAAGGGCCAGCACATCGCCGACCTCGTCGTCACGACCGCCGACACCCCGCCCCAGACCATGCCCCTGGTCGCGGCGCAAGCGGTCGGCGAGGCCGGGTTCTTCGGCCGCATGTGGAACGGCCTGACGTCGCTGTTCGGCTGAAGGCGTGGTGAGGGGGCGCTTCATCAGCCTCGAGGGCGGCGAGGGCGTAGGCAAGTCGACCCAGATCGAGGCGCTGGCGCTGGAGCTTCGCGGCCGAGGCCTCGAGGTGGTCGAGACCCGCGAGCCCGGGGGAAGCCCCGGGGCGGAGGCGATCCGGAAGCTGCTCCTCGAGGGCGGCGAGGATCGTTGGACGCCCGAGGCGGAGGCCCTGCTCTTCGCCGCCGCCCGTGCCGACCATGTCGCCAAGACGATCCGCCCCGCCGTGGAGCGCGGCGCCTGGGTGCTCAGCGACCGCTTCCTCGACAGCTCGCTCGCCTATCAGGGCGGCGCTGCGGGGGTCGGGATCGAGACGGTGCGCGCCCTTCACGACATCGGAAGCCGCGGCTTCCTCCCCGATCGGACCTTGCTGCTCGAATTGCCGCCGCAGGCGGTAGCGGAGCGCCTCGCGGTTCGCGACGCCGACGGCTCGGACCGGATCGGGGGCAGGGGAGGCGGATTCCACGAACGGGTCGCCCGGGCCTTCGCGCAACTCGCAGGGGACGAGCCGGAACGCTTCAGGCGCGTCGACGCAAGCGGCTCGGCCAGGGCAGTGACTGCAAGGCTGCTCGCCGCCGTCGAGGACCTGCCGTCATTCCCCTCCCTGGAAGGGAGGGGCTAGGGGTGGGTAGGCGAGCGGAGCGAGACTTCCTTCTGTCTCGGAGTTTCGGCCGCCCTCGGCGGACCCACCCCCAACCCCTCCCTTGCAGGGAGGGGAGGCATTGACCCCCCTCCACGGCCACGACCCGGCGATCGCCGCCTTCCGCGACGCGCTCGATTCGGGCCGGCTCCACCATGCCTGGCTGATCTCGGGCCCGCAGGGCGTCGGCAAGGCGCTGTTCGCGGCCAAGGCGGCCCTTCGAGTGCTCGCGCAAGGGCAGGGGGCCCTCGACTCCCCCGGCCTCGACGTCCCCGACGATCATTCCGCGGCCCGCCTCGCCGCCGCCGGAAGCCATCCCGACCTGATGCGGCTCGAGCGGCTTGCGCGCGAGAACAGCTCGACCGGCGAGCTCGCCCGAAGCATCAGCGTCGACCAGGTCCGCTCCCTGCAGCGCCTGTTCAACACCACCGCCTCGCTCTCGCCCTGGCGGGCGGTGATCGTCGATTCGATCGACGATCTCGAGCGCAACGCCGCCAACGCCTTGCTCAAGAATCTGGAGGAACCGCCGCCCAGCAGCGTCTTCTTCCTGGTCAGCCACTCGCCCGAGCGGCTTCTTCCAACCATCCGCTCCAGATGCCGCCTGCTCCGGCTCCAGCGCCTCGACGGCGACGCCATGACGTCGGCCCTTCGAGCCGCCGTTCCCGACGCGGACGACAAGGAAATCAAGGACTTGGCCGACGCCGGTAACGGCTCTCCGGGACGGGCCCTGGCCTGGCGCGGGCTCGACGTCGCAGGGCTCGACCGAGCCATGGCCGAGCTGGTTCGGGAAGGCGATCCCGCCAATGCCCGCCGCTCGGCGCTCGCCCAGAGCCTCGCCCTCAAATCGGCCCAGCCCCGCTACGAAGCCTTCCTCGCCCGAGCGCCCTCGGTCATCGCCGCCGAGGCCAAGGAGCGGCGCGGCCCGGCCTTGGCCGATGCGCTGAAGGCCTGGGAGCGGGCCCAGGGCCTCGCGTCCAGCGCCCGCGGCCTGTCGCTCGAGCCGGAGAGCGTCGTGTTCGAGCTCGCCGGCATGCTCGCATCGCTCGCTCCGAGCCGCTAAGGGCCCTCTATGGCCGAAACCTTCTACATCACCACCGCGATCAACTATCCCAACGGGCCGCCCCATATCGGCCACGCCTACGAGGCCGTCGCGACCGACGTCGTCGCACGCTTCCAGCGGGCCATGGGCCGCGAGGTCTTCTTCCAGACCGGCACCGACGAGCATGGCCTCAAAATGGCCCAGGCGGCGCGCGAAAGGGGAATCGCTCCGGCCGAGCTGGCCGATGAAATGGCGTCCATATTCAAGGATATGGACGAGCGGCTTCAGATCTCCTTCGATCGCTTCATCCGAACCACCGAGCCCGCCCATCACCGTGCCAGCCAGGCCATCTGGGAAGCCATGGCGGCCCGGGGAGACCTGTATCTCGGGCGCTACGAAGGCTGGTACTCGGTCCGCGACGAAGCCTATTACGACGAAAGCGAGCTCGCCGCCGGCCCCGGCGGCGAGAAGCTTTCGCCGCAGGGCACTCCGGTGGAGTGGACGGTCGAGGAGAGCTGGTTCTTCCGGCTCTCCGCCTATCAGGACCGGCTGCTCGCTCATTATGCCGAATATCCCGGCTTCATCCGCCCGGAAAGCCGGCGCAACGAGGTGCTCCGCTTCGTCGAGGGCGGCCTTTCCGACCTCTCCGTCTCGCGGACCAGCTTCGATTGGGGCGTGAAGGTGCCCGGGGACGAGCGCCATGTCATGTACGTCTGGCTCGACGCGCTCACCAACTATCTTACCGGCGTGGGCTATCCCGACGTCGAATCAGAGGCTTACGGGAAGTACTGGCCGGCCGATCTTCACGTCATCGGCAAGGATGTGGTTCGATTCCACGCCGTCTACTGGCCGGCCTTCCTGATGTCCGCCGGGATCGAGCTTCCAAGGCAGGTGTTCGGCCACGGCCATGTCCTACTTCGCGGCGAGAAGATGTCCAAGTCGGCGGGCAACGTCGTCGCTCCGGCGGAGCTGATCGACCGCTTTGGGGCCGACGCGCTTCGCTATTTCCTGATGCGCGACGTCACTTTCGGCCAGGACGGGAGCTACAGCCCCGAAGCGATCGTCGCCCGGGTCAATGCCGACCTCGCCAACAGCTTCGGCAATCTCGCCCAGCGCACCTTGTCCTTCATCGCCAAGAATTGCGGCGGGATCCTGCCGACCGGCGGGCGAGGGGAGGGCGCCGATTCCGAGCTTCTCGACCTCGTCCGGCGGACCACCGCCCGGGACGTGCCGGCCCTGTTCGCCGATCTGTCGCTGAGCCAGGGGATCGAGGCCTGGATCCGGGCCGTGTTCGCCTGCAACCAATATATCGACGCCCAGGCGCCCTGGGCCCTTCGCAAGACCGATCCGGAGCGGATGACGGCGGTCCTCGCTTGCTTGTGCGAGTCGATCGTCGACCTCGCGGTCGCCATCGCCCCGGTCGTCCCGACCTCGGCTGCGAAGCTGCTCGACCAGATGGGCGTGCCTTCGGGCGAGCGTGACTTTACGAGCCTCGCCGACACCGCACGCTATGCCCGCCTCGCGGCCTCCGGCTTCACTCTGGGGCCGCCGGCGCCGATCTTTCCACGGTTGGAGCTGCCGGCCGAGGCGTAGCGGCCTGCCCCCGTCATTGCGAGGAGCGAAGCGACGAAGCAATCCAGCGGGAGTCCGAGGCCGCACTGGATCGCTTCGCTTCGCCCGCAATGACGGACGAAGGCCCTCACCAAGCGTCGAAATAGAGGCCGCGGATGCTTAACCATTCACTCCCGTCATTCCGGCGAAGGCCGGAATCCACGAACACCGCCATGCGGGCTTCACGCGCGATTGACCCTTCTCCGTCATTGCGAGGAGCGGAGCGCCGAAGCAATCCAGCGGCGTCGGAGGCCGTACTGGATTGCTTCGCTTCGCTCGCAATGACGGCGGGGGCGGGGGCCGGGCGAGGAGCCCTCAATAAGCGTCGAAATCGAGGCCGCGGAAGACGATGCGATCCGGATCGGGAAGGAAGTCGCCGCCGGTCAGGTCCTTGTAGACCAGATTGAGCGGCGACGGGCGGAGCCGCATCGGGATCGGGAGGAAGGCCGAGCCGCTCCAGTCCATTCCGGGGTCCAGCCCGAGCCACAGCCTCGCGGGCCCCGGCGCCGAGCCCGGGCCGAAGAGGCCCTCGCGCTCAGGCCCCTGATGGAGGATCGCGCCAACCCCCGGAAGCCCGGTCGCGGCGAGGATCGCCATCTCGCCGCCGCGCCTCGCCGCCGAATAACGGCCCTCCGGATTGGCGAGGCGCCAGCGTATCGCCTCGTCGCTCCAGCTCCGCTCGAAGCTCGGCGGCGGGCCGGGTGCGCGGCGCTTCGGGAGCCCCAGGCCCAGCCGGGCCTCGAGCGGCCTGAGCATCCTGAAGCGGGTGAGGAGCGGGCCGGTGCTCCATTTGTTGCCGGTGGCGAGGCAGAAGGCGTAGCCCAGGCGGGCCGCTTCCTCGAACATCGCGTCGCTGATCCGGCTCTGCAGCTTTCGCCCCCGGTGAAGCGGGTGGACGGCGCCGTTGACCGTATACATGCCGCGCTTCTCCTCGCCCTCGAGGCGGCAGGGGAAGACGTGGGCAGCCATATGGCCGACGAGTTCGCCGCCCCTGAAGGCGTTGCAGCCGATCGCCTGCCCGTCGGGATTCCGGCCGTAATGCCAATCGAAATAGCGCGCGGTCAGATGGCGGGCCTTGGGGAAGACCTCGCGCATCAGCTCCGAGACCTGCTCGTAACCTCGGGCGCTGTGATCGAGCATCTCATATTTGTATTCGTCGGTCATCCGCGCCTCGCTTGGCTTTGCAATTCCTCTCCCACCCGCCGGGCATGGTCTCGATAGCCGGCGAAGTGGAAACCCATCGACGCCGCCATTTCAAGCCTCGGCAGGACCGCCCCGCGGTTCGCCCGCATCAGCAGGTCGAACGGGCTCCAGCGGCGAAAGCCGGAATGGGTGAAGCTCTGCTCGGTGTCGATGTCGTAGGGATGGTGGTAGCTCGCCACGGCCTCGCCCCGGCGCAGGCGGGCCGCAAGGGCGCGGCGAAGGACGGGCTTTGGAAGCACCCGGAAATAGAGGCCGCCGACCGGGACGGGAAGCATCCGGAAGGGCGTCAAGGTCACCGGAAGCTCCACCACGCCCTCGATCAGGCGCGGTCCTGTGCCGAATTCCGGATTGCCGTAGAGCGGGCTTCGCGCCGGAAGGACCGAGCTCGAATAAGCGAAGCCGAGCTCGGCCAGGATCGCATAGGCCCAGCCGGTCTGCGCGGTGAGCGAGAAGCAAGGCGCGCGATAGCCCGCGACCTCACCGGCGCCGGCCGAACGCAACGAGTCGAGGTTGCGAAGCACGTCGTCCCGGAATCGGGCCGAACCGAGCCGGTCGAGCGGGATATGGGCATCGGAATGGCAGCCTATCTCATGCCCTTCCGCCACGATCCGCGCGACCAGCTCGGGATGGCGGCGGGCCACCTCGCCAACGAAGAAGAAGGTCCCGGTGCCGCCGTGGCGGCGGAGGAAATCGAGATAGGAGGCGACGAGCGCGGGCACCCTCGGCGGCAGGCGCTCGCCGTCGGGCAGGTCGAGGCGCGGATCCTCGACGTCGACGCTGAACAGATAGGGGGCGGGGCCGCTCATCGGGGATCGCCCCGCCGAAGAAGGTCGGCGAGGCCGCCGGCAGCGAGCAGGATGAGGTGGGGGAGGATGGGGGTCCGGTAGCGCCAGTCGAAATCGACCTGCACCAAGGCGTGGAAGAGGGCGTAGGACATCACCGCCCCGAAAGCGGCCAGGAAGACCTTGCGCTCGGGCCCGGCGAACCGGGTGCCGCCCCTCCACAGGGCGACGGCGAGCCAGAGCGCGAGGCCGTAGCAGGGCAGGAAGAAGGCCAGCTCCGCCAGCCAGTGGACGGCGCTGAAGTCGGCGGCGCCGATCGCGAAGAAATGCACGAACCGGTCGGCCGAGATGAGCAGATAGTCGGTGAGCGCCGTCGGCGGCGAGTGGTAGGTCTCGGGCCGTCCGCTCACGACTTCGCCCAGGGCATATTCGGCGCCCACGTTCCGGAAGGTGGTCGAGAGCGCGTCCAGCGGCCATCGCGCCGGGTCCTGGACCAGCCAGGCGAAGAGCAGGGCGCCGGCAAGTCCGATCGCGGCGAGCGCGGCGAGCGCCGGCCCGCGCCGGATCGTCCGGCTTCCGGTCTTCGACAGGTAGACCGCCCAGGCGAGGTCGGGGATCAGGACGATTCCGGTCGGGCGGTAGAAGATTCCCGCCGCCGCCGGCGCGAGCACCGCCGACCAGCCCCTGGAGTCACCCAGGATCCGGGCCGCCGCCAGGACGAATATTCCGAAGGCGAGGAGCACGAAGGTCGGGTCGGAGAGCACGAACGGGACCCACATGAGCAGGTCGAAGCAGGCGAGGTAGAGGAGCAAAGCCGCCCAGGCGCCGGCGCCGCTGGCCGTCGCCCGGGCCGCCAGCCGGACGATCAGGACCCCGACCGCGACGTGAGCCGCGAGGTTGAGGACGATCAGCGCGGCCGTCCAGCCGGAGCCGAAGGCCAATTGAAGGAGCGCCAGCACGGTTCCGAACAGGGCGTAGAGGATGGCCGGGAAGCCGGTGCTGGCCTCGGCGAGAAGGGTCGGATAGTCGAACCCGCTGGCGACCAGCCGCTGCGACCAATAAGCATAAGCCTGGCTGTCCGGCGCCATCCTGATCCCGAAAAGGATCGTATAGGCGCCGTGAAATGCAGCGATCAGAAGGGCCGCGAGCCACGGTGGCGGCGCTCTCACCTCGGCGAGGCGGTTCGGCAGCGGCCCGATTCCCCGCATTCAGCAGGGCGAGCTCCGGCGGGAGAGGGGCTCCCGGGCGGTCTTTCGAGCGTCGTAGAGGCCGGCGGAGGCGAGCAAAGCGAGGCCGATCAGCAGGCAGGCGGTCGCCGCCGCTCCCGCCGCGCCCGGACCGCTCCGGCCCCCGATCTCCAGCCACTGCCATCCGCCCAGCCCGGCGGCCGACGCGATCATCGCCATCGCCGCCGCGAGCTTGACCGAGCCGAGATTCCATCGCCCGGCGAAATATTTGGCCCGAAGGCGCCGGATCAGGCGGCTTGCGGTCATCACCGCGAAGCGCGGCGCGACCCGGCGCAGGCTGAGGCTGCTTCCCGATCCCGGATAGCAGGCCGGCAGGGGCACGTCGGCGACCACGGCGTCCACCAGGTTCAGCCGGAAGAGCATGTCCGTCTCGAAGAAGAAGCAGTCCGCAAGCGCCTCGAGGCCGATCCGCTCGAGCGCCCGGGCATGGATGGCGGTATAGCCGTTGGCCGGGTCGCCGATCCGCCAATAGCCGGTCGCCGCCTTGTGGAGGACGGAGAAGGCCATGTTGCCGGCGCGCCGGGCAGGGGGCATGGCTCTCAGGGCCCTGGGGGAGCTTCCGCTCGGCATCAGGCTCGGCGGGGCGAAGCGGTTGCCCTTGGAATAATCGGCGGCCCCCTCGACTATCGGAGCGATCAGCCGGCTTATGTGGCGCGGATCCATCTGACCGTCGGCGTCGAGCTTGACGATTATCTCCGCGCCGTCGGCCAAAGCGCGCGCATAGCCCCGCTTCATCGCTCCGCCGACCCCGAGGTTGCGGGGGTTGCGGACCAGGACCACCCGCGGGTCGGAAATCTCCCTGAGCGCCCGGTCCCCGGTGGAATCGGGGCAGCCGTCGTCGACGACGTAGATATGGTGGACCTCCGGGCCGATGGCTCGAAGCACCGCGCCGATCGTCCCGGCGGCTCGGAAGGAGGGGATGACCACGGCGAGGCGCGGCGTCGCCGCGGGGCGGAAAGAGGTCTCGGGACCGCGGGCGTCCCGGCAATGCAACTCGACCTCGGGCGTCATTCTTCCCCCAACCCGCCGCGCTCCCCCCACGTGCCCCCCCACGTGCGGCAAAAGCCGTTAATTCACATCGATATGGCGGCTCCTAGCAGAAAGCGGGACGAGCGCCACGATTGATTGGCGCGGATGCGATCGGTCGCCGCGCGCCTGCGGCGCCGCGCCGCGTCGGGGGAAAGGCGACACGGCGCTTGCGCGGAGGGGAGGGGATGGGGCTAAGGAGCCTCATGTTCACGGACAGCCATTGCCACCTCAACTACAAGGGACTCGTCGAAGAGCAGCAGGCGGTGCTCGCGCGCGCCCGGGCGGCCGGGGTCTCGGCCATGCTCAACATCTCCACCCGCGAGTCCGAATGGGACGAGGTGATCGGCCTCGCCGAGGCGGAGAGCGACGTCTGGGCCTCGGTCGGGATCCATCCGCACGAGGCCGATTCCCATCCCGACGTCCAGACCGCGACCCTGGTCGAGCGAGCGGCCCATCCAAGGGTCGTCGGGATCGGCGAGAGCGGCCTCGATTATTATTACGACCATTCGGACCGCTCGGCGCAGCGCTCCAGCTTCCGGGCCCATATCGCCGCGGCCCGCGAGACCGGCCTCCCGATCATCGTCCACACCCGCGAGGCGGAGGCGGACACCTACGCCATCCTTTCCGAGGAGATGGGGAAGGGCGCCTATACGGGGGTGATCCACTGCTTCACCGCGAGCCGGGATTTCGCGGACAAGGCGCTCGGCCTCGGACTTTATGTGTCGATTTCCGGCATCGTGACCTTCAAAAATGCCAAAGAGTTGCAATCTTCGGCGAAGATGATCCCTATCGACCACCTTCTGATCGAGACCGACGCGCCCTTCCTCGCTCCGGTCCCGCACCGCGGCCGCCCCTGCGAGCCGGCCTTCGTCGCCGACACCGCGCGCTTCCTGGCGGCGCTTCGAGGCGAGGAGGTCGAGGCCCTGGCGGAGCGGACGAGCGCCAATTTCCGCAAGCTTTTCAGCAAGGTGGCGGCATGAGCACGCACGCTGTCTCTCCTCCCCTGCAGGGAGGGGAAAAGTGAAGGTCACCATCCTGGGCTCCGGCACCTCGAGCGGGGTGCCCCGGGTCGGCAACGACTGGGGCGAATGCGACCCCTCCAATCCGAGGAACCGCCGCCGCCGGGTCTCGATCCTGGTCACCCACCACAACGCCCGGATTCTCGTCGACACCGGCCCCGACCTTCGCGAGCAATTGCTCGACGCAGAAGTGACCGGAGTCGACGGAGTCATCTGGACCCACGACCACGCCGACCATTGCCACGGCATCGACGACCTTCGCCAGCTCTTCCACGCCCGAGGCCAGCCGGTGGCCGGCTATGCCCGGCTCGAGACCCTGGAAAGCCTGAAATATCGTTTCGCCTACGCCTTCGACGGCAAGAGCGGCTATCCCGCAGTCGCCGAGGGCAATCTGCTGCCCGACCATATGAATTTGAACGGCATTTCGGTCCAGGTGGTCGACCAGCCGCACGGCGACATAACGACTGCGGGCCTGCGCTTCGACGCGGGCGGAGGATCGGTGGTTTACTCCACGGATTTCAATGAGTTGACTCCAGAGATGGAGATCCGGTTCCAGGGCGTCGACCTGTGGATCGTCGACAGCCTCAGGCGCCGGCCGCACCCGACCCACCCGCATCTCGACCTGGCGCTCGAAATGATCGCCCGGCTCCGGCCGAAGCGCGCGCTGCTTACCCATCTCGACAACAGCATGGATTACGACACTCTGATGGCCGAGCTGCCCGACGGGGTCGAGCCGGCCTATGACGGCATGGAAATCGAGCTGTGAACGACGGCGATTCCGCGCTGAGCTTCGTCTACCTGATCGGAGTCCTGGTCCTCGTCGCGAGCGCTCTGATGGTTCGCCGGATCCCGATCGGCCAGGGATTGAAGATGTTCGCGGGCTGGGTGCTCATCTTCCTCGCATTCTTCGTCGCCTTCGCTCTCAAGGACGATTTCCTGGCGCTCGGCAAGCGGGTCCTGGCCGAGAGCCGCGGGGAGGGGCAAATGGTCTCGGCCGGCACGGAATTGCGAATCCGCAAATCGATGGACGGGCATTTCTGGATCGATGCCGAGCTCAATGGGACGAGGGTCCGGTTCCTGGTCGACAGCGGAGCGACGGTGACCAGCATTTCGGCGGCCACGGCCGCTCGGGCGAACATCGAGCCTGGCGGCTTTCCGACCCTGGTCCAGACGGCGAACGGGACCATCCAGGTGCGGCGCGCCCGCGCCGAGCGGCTCAAGGTCGGGACGATCGAACGGCGCGACCTGGCCGTCCACGTCTCCGAAGCATTCGGGCCGATGAACGTCCTCGGCATGAACTTCCTGTCCTCGCTGTCGGCCTGGGGCGTCGAGGGCCAATGGCTGGTGCTCAAGCCGTGAAGGGGCAGACCCACGTTGACGCGAGTATATTTTACATAATGTATATTATCGCACTTAGAGATTGACCGTGCCGGCTTCCTCCGCCTCTCTTTCCGACCTGGTCGAGATCATGCGCCGACTGCGCGATCCGGAGAGCGGCTGCGACTGGGACAAGGCCCAGAGCTTCGCGACCATCGCGCCCTATACGATAGAGGAAGCCTATGAAGTGGCGGACGCGATCGAGCGCAACGACCTCGACGCGCTGAAGGACGAGCTCGGCGATCTCCAGCTCCAGGTCGTCTACCATGCCCGGATCGCAGAGGAGATCGGAGCCTTCGCCCTCGACGACGTCATGGCGTCGATCTGCTCCAAGATGATCCGCCGTCACCCGCACATCTTCGGCGACGAGGCTGCCAGCCCCGGCTGGGAGGCCCTGAAGGCCACCGAGCGCCAAGGCAGCGACGACGGGAGCGCTCTCGCCGGAGTGGCGCTGGCGTTGCCGGCGCTTAAGCGCGCCGAGAAGCTTCAACGGCGCGCGGCCAGGATCGGCTTCGACTGGCCCGACGCATCCGGCCCCAGGGCCAAGATCGACGAGGAACTCGGCGAGATGGACGAGGCGGCCACCCTCCAGGAGCGCACCGCCGAGCTGGGCGACCTGTTGTTCAGCGTTGTCAATTACGCTCGCCACCTCGACATCGATCCGGAAACCGCGCTTCGCCAAGCATCGGCACGCTTCGAGCAGCGCGTCCGCAAGGTGGAAGAAATTGCCGACAAGCCATTGAAGGATATGGATATCGAGGCGCTCGAAGAGCTTTGGCAGAGGGCGAAGACGTTGCTGTCCGGCGACATACTGTCACCCTGAACTTGTTTCAGGGTCCAGTTCTCCACCCGTCCGGCGGCTCATCGCTGGATGCTGAAACAAGTTCAGCATGACGGCCCTCGCGTCGCTTTAGGCCCGCTGCCGGCTCTGAAGCCTCGCCCAGTCGGCTTCGGACAGCCGGACTTCAAACACCGTCTCGACCCCATCCGTCTGCTGGCCTTCGATCCGGCCATTGGCGTGGAGCCAGGCGATCGCCTCGCCGTCCGAGGCCCCGAGCGTGACGGTGCGGAGCTTGGCGCCTTTGCTGAGCTTGACCGAAACGCATTCGAGCAGTTCGTCCAGCCCCTCCCCGGTCAGCGCCGAAATCCGGATCACGTCCTCGCGCCGTGCCGATTCCGCCGCGACGCGCTCGCCTTCTTCCCCTTCCAGCAGGTCGATCTTGTTCCAGGCTTCGACGACGGGAGCGCCCCCTACCCCGCCTGCGCCGATCTCCTTGAGCACCGCTTCCACGTCTTCCCGCTGAGCATCGCTGTCGGGATGGGAGATGTCGCGGACGTGGAGAATGAGGTCGGCCGAAATGACTTCTTCCAGGGTCGCCCGGAAGGCGGCGACGAGCTGGGTCGGTAGCTCGGAGATGAACCCGACCGTGTCGGAAAGGATCGCCTTGTCGAAGCCCGGCAGCGAGATTTCGCGCATCGTCGGGTCGAGGGTCGCGAACAGCAGGTTCTCCGCCATCACCTCGGCATTGGTGAGCCGGTTGAACAGAGTCGACTTGCCGGCATTGGTGTATCCGACGAGGGCTACGACCGGCCAGGGCGCGCGCTGGCGGCGGGAACGGTGCAGGGCCCGGGTCCGGGTGACCTGCTCGAGCTCCTTCTTGAGCTTGGCCATCCGGTCGCGGATGAGCCGCCGGTCGGCCTCGATCTGGGTCTCGCCGGGTCCGCCGAGGAAGCCGAAGCCGCCGCGCTGGCGCTCGAGGTGGGTCCAGCTGCGGACCAGCCGGCCCGCCTGATAGTCGAGATGGGCGAGCTCGACCTGAAGCCGGCCCTCGGCTGTCGCAGCCCGCTCACCGAAGATCTCCAGGATCAGGCCGGTCCGGTCGATCACCTTGGCCTTGGTGGCGGTCTCGAGGTTCTTCTGCTGGATGGGCGTGATCGGGGCGTCGACGATGACCAATTGGGCTTCGTCCCGGGCCACAGCCTCCGCGATCGATTCGACCTGCCCCGACCCGAACAGGGTCGCGGGCCGCGGCGAGCGGATCTTGAAGTGGAGACGGTCGGAGACCTCGACCCCGATCGCCTCGGCCAGGCCCGCGGCCTCGTCGAGACGAGCGTCGATGTCGCGCCGTCCCCTCCCCGCCTTCATGTCGGGAAGCGCTACGATCGCTTTGGCGCCGCGGCTGAACTCGCCGTCGGAATATTGTTCGATGGAAGTCAGGCGTCCGGCTCCTCGTCATCCTGCTCCAGAAAGCTCACCGGCCGTTCCGGCTGCACGGTCGAGATTGCGTGCTTGTAGACGAGCTGCGACAGTCCGTCGCGCTGGAGAAGCATGCAGAACAGATCGAAGGCCGCAATTTCTCCCTGCAACATCACTCCGTTGACCAAAAACATCGTGACCGGCTCGCCGGAGCGCCGGACCGCGCCGAGGAACGCCTCCTGAAGCAGCGCCGGTTTCTTCGCGCCGGCGGCGCCGGCGCCGCCTTCCTCGAAGGCGCGCTCGATCTCGTCCGTGTCGAGCGGGTGCGAGGGCATGATCGTCGAGATGGCGTGCTTGTAGATGAGCTGGGCCTGGCCGTCGCGGCGAAGCAGCACCGAGAAATTGTCGAACCAGGTGATGATGCCCTGGAGCTTCACGCCTTTGACCAGGAACATGGTCACCGGAGTCTTCGACCGGCGAAGGCCGTTCAGGAACAGATCCTGGAGGTTGTTGACCTTGTCGGCCATGTCCCACTCTCCTTATTGGCGGATCGTTGTCCGCGACGGCGCCCGCGAAGGGCGTCATTCATAATGTGGAGCGCAGCGTCGCCGAAACAATAGCATCGCTCGCCCTGCCGCGCCAGCAGCCTGCCTCCCTTCGCGAAGCGAATTTCCTCCCGGCGCTGCGCCCTTCAGTTTTCAACGCAACGACGCAACGAGTCAGAGCGTGTCGTTAGCGGCAGGTCTCTTTCGCATATTCGGCATCGTTGCGTCGTTGCGTCGTTGCGTTTCAAAAATCGTTGGCCTGCGGCCGGCGAGAAGTGGCACGCGAAGCCATCACTCTTCAGGCTCGCCCTTAGTGTCCCCGATTCCGAGCGCCTTCAGTTTCCTGTGGAGCGCCGAGCGCTCCATTCCGATGAAGGTGGCGGTTCGGGAGATGTTGCCGGAGAAGCGGCGGATCTGGACCTTGAGATATTCGCGCTCGAACGTCTCGCGGGCTTCGCGAAGCGGGGTGCCCATGATCGCCTTCACCGCCTCGCCCGAGCTCAGGCTCGCCTGCTCGTTGAGGATTTCGGGCGGAAGCATGTCGAGCTCGATGCAGCCGACCCGGGCGCCGGGCGCGAGGATGATGGTCCGCTCTATGACGTTCCTGAGCTGGCGGACGTTGCCGGGCCAGTCGTAAGCCTGGAGGGCGGCGACTGCGTCGGTCGAGAATTCGGGGGTCGGGAGCCTCTGTTCGGCGGCATAGCGAGCGGCGAAATGGGCGATCAGCGCCGGGATGTCCTCGCGCCGCTCGGCAAGCGCCGGAAGGTGAACGGGAACGACGTTCAGGCGGTAGAAGAGGTCCTCGCGGAAGCGGCCGCCGGCGATCTCGTCGGCGAGGTTGCGGGAGGTCGAGGAGACCACCCGCATGTCGACTTTGACCATGCGCTGGCCGCCCACCCGGGTGAAGCTCTGGTCGGTCAGGACCCGAAGGATCTTGGCCTGGGCCGGGATCGGCATGTCAGCGATCTCGTCGAGGAAGAGCGTTCCGCCATGGGCCTGCTCGAGCAGGCCGGGCCGGGCGAGCTCGCCCCCCTCCTCCACCCCGAACAATTCCTCCTCGACCCGCTCCGGAGTCATCCGTGCGGCGCTGACCACGATGAACGGCGCCCGGGCGCGGTTGCTCCAGTCGTGGAGGAGGCGCGCCGCCACTTCCTTGCCGACGCCGGCCGGTCCGGAGATCAGCACCCGGCTCCCGGTTCCGGCCACACGCTTCAGGGTGGCGCGCACCGCGTTGATCGCCACGCTGGATCCGGTCAGCTCGGTGTCCTGGCCGATCTGGGCCTTGAGGCTCGCATTCTCGCGGCGGAGGCGGTCGGTCTCGGTGGCCCGGGCGACGAGGTGGACGAGATGGCCGGCCTCGAACGGCTTCTCGATGAAGTCGGCGGCGCCCTGGCGGATGGCGGCGACCGCGGTGTCGAGATTGCCGTGGCCCGAAATCATCAGAACGGGGAGCGAGGGATCGCGCCTCTTCACCTCTTCGAGCAGCTGGAGCCCGTCGAGCTTGGAGCCCTGGAGCCAGACGTCGAGCAGAAGGAGCGACGGGCGCCTGTCGGCCAGGGCCTGGAGCGCCTCGCCGCTGTTGGCGGCCGTCCGGCACGAATAGCCTTCGTCCTCCAGCACCCCGGAGACGAGGTCCCTAATGTCCAGTTCGTCGTCGACGATGAGTATGTCGAGGGCCATTTTCTATCCGTCTGCCGATATGTTCTGGGGTTGCTCGTCCGCCGCCGCGGCGGCGAGGCGTGCGAGCGCTTCGGAGTCGAAGACGAGCCGGACCAGGCTGCCCCCTCCGACGATATCGTCGAACTCGATATTGCCGAAATGTTCTTCGACGATCTTCTTGACGATGGCGAGCCCGAGGCCTGTGCCTTTGACCCGGGTCGTCATATAGGGCTCGGTCAGCCGGCCGCGCTCGGCGGGCAGGCCGATCCCGGTGTCCGCGACCTCGATGACGATCCGGTTGTCGCAGTCCCGGATGGCCGCCGAGACCCGGTCGTCGCCCCCTCTCCGTCCGTCCTCCCGCTTCTGCTGGATCGCCTCGACCGCGTTCTTGATGACGTTGGTCAGGGCCTGCCCCATCTGGCGGCGGTCGCAGACCAGCATCGGCGAAGGCTCGGGCGAGTCCAGCTTGAAGGCGATGTCGGGATGGGCGACCTGGTGGAGGAAGAGCGATTCCCCGACGATGTCGGCGATCTTCTCCTCCCGGAAGACGGGCTTGGGCATCCGCGCGAAGGACGAGAATTCGTCGACCATCCGCCTGAGGTCTCCGACCTGGCGGACGATCGTGCCCGTGAGCTTCTCGAACGTGGCCGTGTCGGACGTGATCTCCTTGCCGTAGCGGCGCTGGAGCCGCTCGGCGGCGAGCTGGATCGGAGTCAGCGGGTTGCGGATCTCATGGGCGATCCGGCGGGCGACGTCGGACCAGGCGGCGCGGCGCTGGTCGAGCAGCTGCTCGGTGATGTCGTCGAAGGTCAGGACGTGCCCGCCCTCGACCCGGACCCGCTTGACCGCGAGCGTGCGCGGCTCCCCGCCCGAAGCGAACTGGATGATGTCCTCGCGATGATCGCTGTCGAGATGCGCGTCCAGCTCGGGCGCGAGCTCGGCGAGCTTGCGCCCGATCGCATGGCCCTTCTCGGCC
>DASQZF010000165.1:0-3040 GCA_035638835.1 Allosphingosinicella sp.
AGCCCGAACAAGGCGAGCGACCAGACGAACGGCGCCCAGTCCCGCCCCCGCCCGAGGCTTCGCCAGGCCAGGAAGGCCATAGCGGCGACCACCAGCGGCATCGGCACGGCGACGAAGAGCCCCGGCATCTCGAACCAGCGCTGGAAATATTTGGGCTCGACGAAGGGGGTGTAGAGGCTGACCGCCCCGATGGCGGCGAGCAGTGCGGGAAGGAGAAAGCGCGCCAGCCGCCTCGACTGGTCCTGCAGTGGCCCTTCGGTCTTCCAGATCAGCCAGCCGGCGCCGAGCAGCGCATAGCCCGCGACGAGGCTCGCTCCGGTCAGCAGGCTGAACGGAGTGAGCCATTCCCACCATCCGCCGGCATAGGCGCGCCCCTCGACGGTGATTCCCTGGACGAGGGCGCCAAGGGTCACGCCCTGGGCGAAGGTCGCGGCCAGCGAGCCCAGGAAGAAGCCCAGGTCCCACAATCCGCGATGCCCGGGATCGCGCCAGCGGAACTCGAAGGCGACCCCGCGGAAGACGAGGCCGAGAAGCATCGCGATGAGCGGCGCGTAGAGCGCGGGCAGGATGATCGAGTAAGCGAGCGGGAAGGCCGCGAGCAGCCCGCCGCCGCCGAGCACCAGCCAGGTCTCGTTACCGTCCCACACCGGAGCGATCGCGTTCATCGCCCGGTCGCGCTCCTTGCCGACGGGGAAGAGAGGGAAGAGGATCCCGATTCCGAGATCGAACCCGTCCATCACCACATAAGCGGCGACCGCGAAGGCGATGATCAGCGCCCAGATGACGGTGAGATCCATTATTTGCCTCCCCATCGCAGATGGGGAGGGGGACCATGCGAAGCATGGTGGAGGGGTAGATGGCGCGGAAGTGGTGGGTTCGCGCGTGAACCTCTCGGCTCAGGGCAGTTACCCCTCCACCACACTTCGTGTGGTCCCCCTCCCCCCGCTTCGCGCGGGGAGGCAAAGAAAAGATTCATTCCTCCCTCCCCACCCCCGCCGCGGGCGTGACCCCCGCCGTCCGGATCGGAGCCCGGGGCTCCCCGCTTTCCCCTTCCTCGGGCGCCTTGGCCATCAGCCTCAGGATATACATCGTCCCAGCCCCGAACACCGCGAAATAGACGAGGACGAAGGCGATCAGCGATCCGGTCACGCCCGGCGAAGCGATCGGCGAGACCGCGTCCTTCGTCCGGAGCAGCCCGTAGATCACCCAGGGCTGGCGCCCGACCTCCGTCGTCACCCAGCCCGCGATCACCGCGACGAACCCGGCCGGCCCCATCGCCACCGCGAAACGATGAAGCCAGCGCCAGTCGTAGAGCCGCTTGCGCACTCGGGCGAGCAGGCTCCACAGGCCGAGGGCGAACATGAGCAGGCCGAGGCCGACCATGATCCGGAACGACCAGAAGACGATCTCCGCCGGCGGCCGATCCGACTTGGGGATGGTCTTGAGTCCGGCAAGCGGCGCATCCGGATCGTGCTTGAGGATGAGCGAGGACAATTTGGGCACCTCGATCAGCACCCGGGTCTTCTCCGCGCCCCGGTCGGGATGGCCGATCAGGATCAGCGGCGCGCCCTTGTCGTAGCTTTCGAAATGCCCTTCCATCGCCATGATCTTGGCCGGTTGGTGCTCCAGCGTGTTGAGCCCGTGAAGGTCGCCGACGAAGATCTGTACCGGAGCGACCAGCGCGGCCATCCACATCGCCATCGAGAAGCTGGTCCGGACGGCCTTGTTGTCCCGGCCCTTGATCAGGTGCCACGCCCCCACCGCGCCGACGACCAGAGCGGTCGTCAGATAGGCGGCCAGCACGGTATGGACGAGCCGGTAGGGGAAGCTCGGGTTGAAGATGATGTCGAGCCAGCTTCCGGCCGGAACGAACTGGCCCTGGGCGTTCATCGTCCAGCCTGTCGGGGTCTGCATCCAGCTGTTGACGCTGAGGATCCAGAAGGCCGACATGGCCGTCCCGGCGGCCACCATCAGTGTCGCGAGGAAGTGGAGCTTCTTGCCGACCCGCTCCAGCCCGAACAGCATCACTCCGAGGAAACCCGCCTCGAGGAAGAAGGCGGTGAGCACCTCATAGGCCATGAGCGGACCGATGATCGGCCCCGCCCGGTCTGAGAAGACCGACCAGTTGGTCCCGAACTGGTAGGACATGACGATGCCCGAGACGACCCCCATCGCGAAGGCGATCGCGAAGATCTTCAGCCAGTGGCGGAACAGCGTGAGGTAGCGCTCCTTGCCGGTCGCCAGCCAAAGCCCCTCCAGCACCGCCAGGAAGCTCGCGAGCCCGATCGAGAATGCCGGGAAGATGAAATGGAACGAGACCGTGAAGGCGAATTGCGCCCGCGCCAGCAACAATGCCGTCTCGCCGTCGGTCATTGCGCGCGCATAGCAGAAAGCTGAAATCGCGGCGCTGCGAATTTCATCGCGTCAGGTGCATGCCGCGCAACCGTCAGCGCGGCGGACCGCCGCAGCCCGCCGCCTTGAACATCCCGATCGGCATCGATTCCGATACGGCCTTCTCGTCCCCGCCGGCGAGGTTGGTCGGGCCGTACCACAGCGCCCCGCCGAGACCGCGCGCGAAGAGAAGCGACGGCGCCTTGTCGCGCGACTGGGGCGGCGACTTGAAGGCGCGGAGATCGGCGGCGAAGGCGTCGAAGGGAAGCCAGAGCGGATCGGCCGGCTGCATCTTCTCCGAGAAGTCGCGCTCTTCGTCGTCCGAAAGCCGGACGGAGACAAGCGGGTCGAGCTCCGGGACGATATAGGTCCCGCCATAGCCGTTGGGGCTGACGAAGGCGAACCAGTAGGTCCGCTTCGGAGTCTTCAGCCAGAGCACGAGATCGGACACCGAGGAGTCGCGCCGGTCCTGGCGGGCGAATCCGGCGGTGAACCGGCGATCGCCGTCAAGCCGGTAGACGGCCCGCTCGATCGGACAGGCGGGAGCCGCAGGCACGGCGGCGGCGATGAGGAGGGCGGTCAGCATGGCGGGAGGTTAGCCTATTTATCCTCCCCATGCGACTGCATGGGGAGGGGGACCATGCGAAGC
>DASQZF010000166.1:0-7969 GCA_035638835.1 Allosphingosinicella sp.
CCTAATCCAGCCGCCCCAGCAGCTCCACCGGCTCCACCCCCATCGCCCGGCACACCAGGATGAGGTCCGGCAGATCCAGCCGTCTCTGCGCCCGCTCGTAATTCGATACGAAGCTCTGGGAACGGCCGACGGCCTTGCCGAGCTTGGTCTGGTCCAGGCCGGCGGTTTTGCGGGCTTCTATGAGGAGCTGGCAGAGCTTGCGCTCCAGGCGGGCGCGTTCGTCCTCGTAGTTCGGCATGGGGTGGGTCAGTCGGGGCGGACCAGGTCGGCGGGGGTGGCGCCGAGGCCGGTGGCCAGCTCGTAGAGGGTGACGACGGTCGGGTTGCGGCCGCCTTTTTCCAGCTTGCTGATATATTGCTGGCTGAAGCCTGAGCGTTCGGCGAGCTCTTCCTGCGTCAGGCCCGCGGCCTGGCGGAGGCGCGCGGCGTTTCGGCCGACGAGCTTGCGCATGTCCATGCGGGGTTAGATGGGCGCATGGGGCGGCGGAGTTTATCAACTATAGTATGTGAAGATCGCTTGGGGCTCGTCGGTTTCCGGGGATTTGGGGTAGTTTTCGTTTCGTCATCCCCGCGAAAGCAGGGATCCCGCTTCTTTCGTCACCTCGTCATTGCGAGGAGCGAAGCGACGCGGCAATCCAGCGGGCTTCGGACGCCGCTCTGGATTGCTTCGCTGCGCTCGCAATGACGGCGGGGGTCACACCACCGGCGAGCCGATCTCCAGCGCCGCGGTGAGGTAGGCGTGGATTCGGGCCGCGGCGGGGGCAGTGAGGGCGATGAGGAGCTTGCGGCCGTCGCGCGGGTCCGGCTTCGTGGCGAAGATTTTGGCTTCGACCAGGCGGCGGGTGGCCTGGAGGGCGGTGCTCTGGGGGACCCGATCTGCCGGACCCGGCGCCGGTCTCGCTCACTCCCGAGCAAGCGCTGCACAGCTTGCACATGAACCAGCGCCGGCTGCTCGACCTGGGCAAGCGGCCGGGGCGGCGGGGGGCGCCGCCGACCATCGAGCAGGTTACGGCGCGAGTGGTGCGCCATGTCGAGGCCGTGAAACGAGGCCAGGGGCTGGACCCGGCCGAGGCTCGGCGCGATCGGAGCGGATGGGCGAGGCGGGGGCCGACGGGGTGAGATTCCCGCCGGAGGATGTTGCCTTCGAGTAAAGCGGCGGCGACAGTGGCGGAGCGACCGAGGGTTCGGGGGCATGCATCGGGCGTCGCCGCGCATCCCTGGGTCCCCGGTCCGTGGGAGAGCGAAAGATGGGCGTTTATCTGGTCACCTGGAAGCTGAACCCGGAAAGGGCGAATCACGACGAGGCGCTGGCCGGGTTCATCGAGCGGCTCGAGGCCTATCAATATATCCACGACGAGGATTTCGAGACGGTCTATTTCATCTCGTCGCCTCTGACGGCGGGGCAGATCAACGTCGATCTTCACTCGGGCCTCGAGCCCGACGACAAGGTGATCATCGCCCCGCTGACGGCGCACGCTTATTGCGGCTGGCTTCCCCAGGTCATGTGGGATTGGATCGAGGAGCGCCTCTGAGGGCCGCCGGGCTTTCCTTCGGAACCCACGGCGGCTGAGGCGGCGCGGCAAGGCCCGCGCGTCAATCCTTCTTCAGGGCCTCCGGCTTGTGCGCGGCGCGCTTGCCTTCGTCGGTCTCGACGATGAATTGCGGATTTTCGGAGCTCGCGGCGACCTTGTGGCCCTTGATCCGGGTGGGTTCGGTCTGCTTCGCGACGACCTTGCCATGCGCCTCGCCGCCATGGCTCTTCCAGCTCACCTCGTCGCCCTTCGAGAAATTTCCGGCCATTCGCTCTCTCCTCATTCCGCAGCATTCGGCACAGCGTTCGGGCGGCGGCGGGGTTTCATCGGGAGGGACTCGCTTTTTTTGTGACGCGGGCGGAACATCGCCTGTTATCGCAGGTTAGGATCGGGTCGCGTCACGCAAGCGGCATTGGCAGGATTATTCCCCTGCCGACGGACGCCTCGGCCCGGCCGGGGCGTCTCGGCGTGGGGAAGTCGAAAGGAAGTATCATGAAGAAGACCCTGATCGTGCTGGCGGCGGTGAGCGGCCTCGGCCTCGCGGGCTGCGACGTCGACCAGACCAAGAATGCCCAGCTGCCCGACGTCGACGTGAACGCGACGGGCGGCCAGCTCCCCGAATTCAACGTCACCCCGCCCGAGGTCAGCGTCGGGACGGAGAACAAGGTGGTCCAGGTGCCGGACGTCGACGTCAACGTCCCGGCCGAGAACGCCCAGTAAGCGGATTTCGATCGGCGCCTTCGCCGGTCCGGAGAAGAGGGGCCTCGCGGCGACGCGGGGCCCTTTTTCGTGGACGCGAGCCGGCCGGGCCGACCGGAGCCGGGGCGCCGGCCCGGACTTCCGGAGCGCCGCGGGCCCATTCTGCACCGTCTCGTCATGCCGGACTCGATCCGGAATCCATCTTCTTCGTGGGGTGAGGCAAAGGGACGGATCCCGGATCAAGTCCGGGATGACGCTTCAAACCGGGCGACCGACTCTAGAAATTGCGGGCGGCGCGGGCGTCTGCGGCAGGGTCGCGGTCCTTGCCTTCGGTCGAGTAATAGAGGGCGCGCAGGTCCGGCAGCGGGTCGGTGATCTTGTTGGGCGGGATGCCCTGGCCGCTGGATTGGTGGGCGGCGATCCGCCAGCGGCCGTCCTTGGCGCTTCGCTCGAGGATGAAGGTGGTGGCGGCGGCGTTCTCATAGGTCACCTGGGCGGCGGCGGCGTAGAAATAGCCGCGCTCCCACACCTGGACCTTGGCGAAGGCGGAGTCGCGGCGGATCGAGTCGATCTCCCAGGCGAATTTGAGCGCGCGCGCTCCAAGCGAGCCGTAGATCCGGGGCGCTCGAGCGCGCGAGCGGGATTTGGCGTAGGTAACCGGCGGCGAGGCATCGATGAAGCCGGGTGCGACCAGGTCCCGGTTCCACAGATATCCCTTCTCGCGCTTGGCGATCTCCTCGTACCAGCGGCCGACCACGGCGCGGATCTCGGAGTCGGGCGACTGAGCCGCCGACGGGCCCGCCAGGGCGAGCAGGATCGCGAAGCCGGCGGAGCGAAGGGCGGTCAAGCGCCTCATCTCCCGCGCGGCGCCGCGAGGACCGCCGGGACGCAGAAGGGCTGGCGGGCGACGGCCGGGCCCCTCGGCATCAGCGCCTGGCGGACGATCCCGCCGCGGCGGACGCAATCCGACAGCGGGACGTCGTAATGGACGATCCGGCGGGTGTAGACCGGGCAGACGTCGCCGCAGGGGTGGATCGCCACGACGGGCAAGCCGCGATGGCGGCCCAGGGCGATCCGCTTGAACATCATCGCCCGCTTGTCGAACTTCGCCGAGGCGAAAGCGGCGATGTCCGAATCGCTCAGCGTGCGTTTCGGAGTCGACAGATCCGCGCAGGCCGTGGCCGACGTGGCGCCGGCGAGGAAAAGGCCGGCCGCGGCAAGAAGGATTCGGGGCGGCATTCGGGCGCTCCTTCGTGGCTGATGGACCGTTACGGCTGCGCACCTGAACGAAAGCTTAGCGTTGCGGGCCCGCTCCCATCGAGACGGTCGGCCGCGTCGAAGGGCGATTCCCGGGCGATCCCAGCGGCTTTATTGAGCGTTGACCGGCTCGGCCGCTTCATTCGCGGCGACGACGTTGCCCGCGATCTGGTTGAGCAAAACGTCGGCCTCCTTCTCGAGCGGGGCGGCCTGCGCCTCCACTCCGTTCTCGGCCTCCGTCCTGATCTGGTTGGCCCGCTCTTCGAGCTCGCGCGAAAGGGTTTCGGCCTTGGCCTGGATGTTCTCGGGCTCGGGTTCGCAAGCGGCGAGGAGCAGGAAGGGGGCGAGGAGGAGGGCGCGCATAGTGCACTCATACGCCATTCGAGGGGGTGCGGGAATCCGTTAAGGTAACGTCATGCCAGCGAAGGCTGGCATCCCGGCGGGTGAAGAACACCACACCCTTCACCCCCCGGGGCCCCAGCCTTCGCTGGGGCGACGGAACGGAAAAGTGGGGAGCTTCTGTTGCCCGGTGCTCCCCGTACCGCTGGAACCGATTCTGTTGCCCGGTTCGGCCCAACCGCGCTTTTGGCCTACTTAATCTTATCCGTGAGGATTGGGATTAAGCAGCAATCGCGAGCGCCTCATTGTCGTTGGCACTTGTGGTTATGAACGGTTTTACGGCGCATTCAGGCCGAGCAAAAACAACGCTTTTCAACACACGTCGATCCTAGTTCGGCCCCATCAGCTGAGCCGCTCGGCCGGCACGCTTCATGCGTGTCGGGCGAGCTTCTCGGCCCACCTGGTGGAGCCGCCGGGTACCGCCCCCGGGTCCGCTGCATCTATTGCACGCTGCAATTTATCACCATAGCCGGGCGAACCCGGCAGCTCCCATATAGGCGATCCGGGCTGAATTTAAAGTGAAAGTCGTGGCGCGTGTTGCGAGGGCGGAGCGAAGTCCCTACTTCCTTGCCCACAGATGAACGAGGGGCACGAAATGAAGCGCACTTCCTTGATGACCGCCTTCCTGGCGCCGGTGGCGGCGGTTTCGCTCTCCGGCTGCGGAGTGAATTCGATCCCGACCGCCGAGGAGGAGGCCAAGGCTAAATGGGCCGACGTCCAGGCCGCCTATCAGCGCCGCGCCAGCCTGATCCCGAACCTGGTCGGTACGGTGAAGGGCGCCGCGGCCTCGGAGGAGCGGATCCTGACCCGGGTCACCGAGGCTCGGGCCAATGCGACCCGGGTCACCGTCACCGGCGACCAGCTCACGGATCCGCAGGCCCTGGCCAATTTCGCCCAGGCCCAGAACCAGCTTACCTTGTCGCTTCAGCGAATGCAGGAGGCCTACCCGCAGCTCCAGAGCCAGGCCAATTTCGGGACGCTGATGAGCCAGCTCGAAACCACCGAGAACCGGATCAACATCACCATCCGCGACTACAACACGGCCGTTCAGTCCTATAATACGACCATCCGGACTTTCCCGGCAGTGATCGGGGCGAAGGTGATCTACGGGGCGAAGCCGATGGCCACCTTCCAGGCGACCACCCCGAACGCCGACCAGGCGCCGGACGTCAATTTCGACACGAACACCGGCGCCTGACCCGGCCGGTGATCCGGACTTTCCTCTTCTCGTGCATGCTCCTCGTCGCCGCCCCCGCGGCGGCGCAGGACTTTCCGAAGCTGACCGGGCGGGTCGTCGACGGCGCCAACATCATTCCGCCGGCCGACGAGGCGGCGCTGGTCCAGAAGCTGGAAGCGGTCGAGACTGCGAGCAGCCGGCAGCTGGTCGTCGCCACGGTGCCGAGCCTGCAGGGCAACGACATCGCCGATTACGGCTACCAGCTCGGCCGCCACTGGGGGATCGGCCAGAAGGGCGCGAATAACGGGATGATCCTGCTGGTCGCTCCGAACGACAAGAAGGTGAGGATCGACGTCGGCTACGGCCTGGAGCCGATCATGACCGACGCCTTGTCCCATCAGATCATCACCCAGCAGATCCTGCCCGCCTTCAAGCGGGGCGATTTCCCCGGCGGAATCAACGCCGGCGCGGATGCCATCATCGCCCAGCTCCAGGCGCCGCCCGAGCAAGCCGAGCAGAAGGCGCTCGCGGCCCAGCAGGCGCAGCGGCAGCGCGGCCGGAACAGCGGCGGCGGCTCGATCTTCCCGCTCATCTTCTGGGGCGCGGTGTTCCTCGTCTTCATCCTGCCGATGATCAGGGGCGGGCGGCGCGGGCGTCGGCACCGCCGCGACTCGGGCGTCTGGGTCTGGGGACCGGGACTCGGCGGGGTCGACTGGGGCGGCGGCGGCGGGGGCTTTGGAGGCGGCGGCTTCGGCGGTGGCGGCGGCGGCTTCGGCGGCGGCGGAGGCTCGTTCGGCGGCGGCGGGGCGTCGGGAGGATGGTGATGCCCAGGTTCAGCGAGGCGGACCATAAGCTCGTCACTGAGGCAGTGGCCAAGGCGGAGCGTTCGAGCGACGGCGAGATCGTCACCATCGTCGCTCCGCGCTCGGACGCCTATCACGACGTCGGCCTCCATTATGCGATCCTCGCGATGCTTCTGGTGCCCACGGTCGGCGCGGTGCTCCCCCAGGCGTGGATCGACTGGGCGCTCGCGCTGATCTTCGGCTGGAACGCGTCCTTGAGCTTCCGGCTGCTGATGCTCCTGCTCGTCGTTGGACAAGCGGTCGTCTTCCTGATCGTCCGCTTCGCCTTCGCCTGGACGCCCCTCCGAATGGCCCTGACCCCGGCGAGCACCAAGACCCGGCGGGTCCGGCGGCAGGCGGTCGAGCTGTTCCGCGCGGGGACCGAGAAGCGGACCAGAGGACGGACCGGGATCCTCCTCTACGTCTCGCTGCTCGAGCATCGCGCGGAGATCGTCGCCGACCAGGCGATCCACTCCAAGGTCGAGCCCGAAATCTGGGGGGAGGCGATGGCGGCCCTGGTCGACGGGGTGAAAAGCGGGCGTCCCGGCGAGGGCATGGCGCTCGCGGTCGGGCAGATCGGCGAGGTGCTGGCCGAGCACCTGCCCCCGACCCTCGACAATCCCAATGAGCTTCCCGACCGGCTGATCGAGCTTTGACCTCCTTCGACCCGGCTCAGGACAGGCTTCGACAGGCTCAGGATGAACGGGAGGCGCCGGAAGTCGTCTGGAGCGGCCGCTTCATCGAGGCGAAGACGCTCGGAAAGTGGGAGTTCGTCTCCCGCACCCGGGGCGTGAGCGCCGCGGTGATTCTCGCCGTCGACGAGGGCCACGTGCTCCTGGTCGAGCAATATCGGGTGCCGATCGGGGCGCGCTGCCTCGAGCTTCCGGCCGGCCTGGTCGGCGACGAGGAGGAAGGCGAGGAAGTCGCAGTCGCGGCTATCCGCGAGCTCGAGGAGGAGACCGGCTACCGGGCCGAGCGGGCGGTCGATCTGGGGCGCTTCCACGCGTCGCCCGGAATGTCGTCCGAGGGCTTCACGCTGCTTAGAGCGGAGCGTCTGACCCGAGTCGGCGAAGGCGGCGGAGTCGCGGGCGAGGATATCGAGGTGCACCGGGTGAGGCTGGACGAGGTCGAGGCGTTCGTCGCGGGCCGGCGGGCGGCCGGGGTGGCGGTGGATTCCAAGCTGCTGCTGTTGCTCGGGGCGAGGATGCTGAGTTAAGCCCACATCGTCATTGCGAGGAGCGAAGCGACGCGGCAATCCAGCTTCGGGCGCCGAGCCGCTGGATTGCTTCGCTTCGCTCGCAATGACGGGGGTCTAACCACCCCGCCCAGAACTGATCACTTGAAATTGTCGGCGTAGGCCTGGAGCCTGAGCCTGCGCTCCGCGGGCGGGACGAGGTGGGCGGCGATCCCGTTCTTCCCGGCATAGGCCTGGGCCGCTTCCAGGGTCGGAAAGGCCAGGGTAACCTGCGCCTGGGTGTCGCCGCCGCCCGACCAGCCGGTGAGCGGATCGGGCACATGGGGCCGGTGCGATTCGAACTGGAGCACCCACTCGCCGGTGCGCGCATTGCCGGACTGCATCGCGTTTTTCGACCGCTGGAAGATGCGCGCTGCCGCCATAGTCCGAAGCTCCTTTTCGCCGATGCTGGTGCCCGGCTTTCGCCGCAGAATCAACCGGGCGTCTCGCACCTCCCCTCCCTGGAAGGGAGGGGTTGGGGGTGGGTCCGCCGAAGGCGGCCGGAACGCCGAGCCAGAAGAAAGTCTCGCTCCGCTCGCCTACCCACCCCTAACCCCTCCTTTCAGGGAGGGGGATTTGCTCGCCTTCTTCGTCCGCAAGGTCGGGTCGGCCGCGGCTGGATCGTCCGGCCAGGGGTGTTTCGGGTAGCGGCCGCGCATCTCCTTGGCGACGGAGGACCAGCTTCCGCTCCAGAAGCCGGGCAGGTCGCGGGTAGTCTGGATCGGGCGGCCGGCCGGCGAGGTCCGGCTGAGGATGAGCGGGACCGCGCCGTCGGCGATCGCCGGATGCCGGGACAGGCCGTAAAGCGCCTGAACCCGGACGGTCACGGT
>DASQZF010000167.1:0-12327 GCA_035638835.1 Allosphingosinicella sp.
AACGTCACCTCCCGCTTTGGAATACCGCTCGACAGCCCTGAGACTTTCGCCAAGCTGATCGACTCGGTGGGCCGCCTTCCGGAAGACACCGCCTTTGGAATCCACTTCCATATGGCGAGTTCGAACATCGGGGTCGCCCAATGGTGGCATCTGTTCGAATCCATGCTGAAATGGTGCCGCTCGATCGAGAGCCTGACGGGTCGCAAGATCGAGATATTGGACATGGGCGGCGGCTGGTTCCCCGACGACTGGCATTCGGACGACGAGAGCAAGTTCGCCCGCGCGGTGGAGACGGTCCGGGCTCTTCTTCCGGGCGCCCGGCAGATCGTCTCCGAGCCCGGCAAGGCGATGGCCCAGCCCTCGATGGCGCTCGCCATGCGGATCCTCGAGATCCAGGAGCATGAGGAGGATTATGTCGAGGCCGTGGTCGACGCGTCGATCGCCGAGCTTCCGATGCACGCCTTCCAGCCCCACCGGATCCTGCACCAGTGCGGGACGACCGGAGCACTCCAGCCGCTCGGGCGCGGCAAGACCCATTTGATGGGCCGGCTCTGCATGGAACATGACATCGTCGCTTCGAACGTCTCGCTGCCCGAAGGCGCGCGGGCCGGCGACATGCTCATCTTCTGCGACGCCGGCGGTTACGACAGGAGCATGTCCTATGTATTTGGCAGAGGCTGAGGCACGGATCGAAGTCCGGCCCGAAAGCGCGGAGCCCGCGGCGCTCGCCAGCGACCGCTGGCGGCATTTCCAGCACAGCACGCTCTCCCACCATGGCGAGGCCTGCTGCGAGATCGCTCGCCAGTGGGTGACCGCGATGGATTTCGCGCAGTTGAACGGCGCCGAGCTCACCAGCGGCCCGCGCTGGCTTCGCGCAAAGTATAAATGGGGCCCTTCCCCCTGGCCGATGCACTGGTGCGAAGCGGTCAAGCGCAAGTCGGTCGATTGCGGCACCCATGCCGCTTTGGCGCTCGAGGCGTTCACGGCCCGCGGCCTCACCGCTTTCCCGGCCCAGCTCGTCCAGCGCTACAGCCGGGAAGCGACCGAGCAGTGGCAGGGCAAGTGGGCCGACGAGGACGTCTCCTGCCACTGGCTGGACGGCGAGCATATCTATCACGAGGCGGTCGCCCTCCTCGTCGGCGAGGACGAGGTGAAGATCTGGGACTCCAGCGCCGGAAGCTGGGTCGGCCAGCGTCAGGACGGCGGCTATGGCAGCCTGACGGCCGTGCGGATCGTCGCCGAGGGCCAGTTCGGCGGCGGCGACGGCCTCCGCTGGGGCGAACGGCGGCTCAAGCCGGGGGTGTGGGTGCAGGTCTGAGGCGTGCGGGCCGATGATTGTTTGCCACGCGCTTCAGTCCCTCATGAAAGGTCCCGCCGCCGAAGTTCATGACAAGGCCCAACGGCAGTCCGAGCAACTTTAAGTAGGTCAGCACCTGCCTCGAGTGGACGGCGGCGAGCCGGTCGATAGCTTTGATTTCGACGATTAGCCGATCCTCGATCAGGATATCCGCCCGAAAGGCGTCGCGCACAGATATCCCCCTATATTCGATGTCGACGGCCTTCTGCCGCTCGACGGCTAGCCCGGAGCGGGCGAGGGTTGCGGCGAGCAACACTTCGTAGCAGGACTCAAGCAGACCGGGACCCAGGTCGCGATGGATCGCGAAGCCACATTCAATTGCCAAAGCCGCTACTTCTTCCAGGTCGGACATGGTCCCCTCCCGTCGCGAAGCCGCAGGCGCAGCGACCTTCAGATTTCAACGCAACGACGCTACGACGCTACGATGCATCCGCCCGTCAGGCCGGTTTTTGCAAAACTCGCGCTCCGAACGGCAATGCCGATGCAATATGAAACACCTCGGAGAGGATGCAAAAATCGCATGGCATCCGGGACCACACGGTTTCGTTGCGTCGTTGCGTCGTTGCGTTGAAAATTGATTGGCCTACGGCCGGTGAGGATTTGCGCCCGTGCACCGGCGCAACCTGGATGCCCTCACCCACAATCGGGGTTGAAGACGTAGCCGGCCGCTCGGACCGTCTTCAGGCATTCGGGCTTGGCGGGGTCTCGTTCGATCTTTCGGCGGATCCGGGCGATCCTCGTGTCGATCGAGCGGTCGAACGCCTCCATCTCCTTGTTGTGCGCCATGTCGAGGAGCTGGTCGCGGCTGAGAACCCGGCGGGGATGCTCGGCGAAGCATCTGAGAAGATCGAATTCCATCGAAGTGATCGGAACCTCCGTCCCGTCCGCCTCGAACAGCTTGCGGGTGTCGAGGTTGAGCCGGCATTTGCCCATCTGAACCTCGCTTCCCATCGTCGCCGGAGCCTCGCCGCCGCGACTGGCGCGGCGAAGCACGGCTTTGACCCGGGCGAGAAGCTCCCTCGGGTTGAACGGCTTGGTGATGTAGTCGTCGGCGCCGATCTCCAGCCCGACGATCCGGTCCACGTCGTCGCTCTTGGCCGTCAGCATGATGATCCCGGCATCCCCGAGCCCTCGAATTTCCCGGGCCAGGGTGAGGCCGTCGTCGCCGGGCATGTTGATGTCGAGCAGTGCGAGATCGATCGGCCGGGTGGCCATCAGCTCGCGAAGCGCGGCGCCGCCGTCCGCCTCGCTGACCGAAAGGCCGTTGCGGCGGAGATATTCGGCGACCGTCGAGCGGACGTCCTCGTCGTCGTCGACCACCACGATATGGGCTGCGATATCGTTCATGCGTCTACTTTCGGCTGGAGGATCGAGGCGATCAGGCAGCGGACCCCGATCTTGCTGAAGGGCTTTTCGAGCACCGGGCGGCCGCAGCCGCGAAGGAAGTCGTCCATGCTCGATCCCAGGGTATCGCCGGTGACGAAACCCATCCGGTCGATGAGGTGCGGCTTGGTCTCGGCGAGCCGCGCGTGGAGATCGGGGCCGCTCACTCCGGGCATCCTGAGATCGGAGAGAATGAGGTCGAACTCGCCGCGGTCGATCGCCATCAGGGCCTGGGCCCCGTCTCCGGCGACGGTGACCTTGTAGCCCTCGCGTTCGAGCAGCTCGCGAAGGGTTTCGGCGACGTCGCTTTCGTCCTCGACGACGAGGGCCCTTCCGCCGGGCGTCGCCTCGGCGGCGGTCTCGGTGGCGATCGGGACCGCGACCAGGCCGCTCTCCGCGGCGGCCGGGAGCGCGATCCGGAAATGGGCCCCGCGGCGGCTCGGCTCGAGCGTGATCGTTCCGCCATGGGCCTCGACGATCCCATGGGAGAAGGAGAGGCCGACCCCGGTCCCGACGCCCTGGGGCTTGGTGGTGAAGAAGGGATCGAAGATACGGCCCCTCAGCTTCTCCGGGACTCCCGTGCCCGTGTCGGTGACGTCGAGCAGCACCTCGCCGCTCTGGCTGACCGAGGTGCGGACCGTCACGGTCTTGTCGAACGCTTCGCTCCCCTGCATCGCGTGTTGCGCGTTGACGATCAGGTTGACCAGGACCTGGTGAAGCTGATCGCGATCCCCGAACACCTTGGGAAGCATCGAGCCGAGGGTCACCCGGACCCCGATCCCGGCCGTTCGAAGCCCATATTCGGCGATCTCCAGGGCCGTTGCGACGACATCGTTGAGATCGACCAGGCTTCGCTGGGCGTCCCTCTGCCGGGCCATTGCGAGGAAGGTCTGGACGATCCGGGCGCAGCGTTCGGCGGCGGCGGCGATCTTCTTTCCACGAATCTCGAAAACGGTTCCGACGCTGTCTTCCTGGAGCATCTCGGCCTGGCCGACGATTGCGGCGAGGGGATTGTTGAGCTCATGGCTGACTCCGGCGAGCAGCGAGCCCAAAGCGGCGAGCTTCTCGGACTGGTGGAGGGCGTCGCGCGAGCGGGCCAGCTCCTGCTCGGCGCGCTTCCGGTCGGTGATGTCGACATGGATCCCCGTGACGAGGGCCGCCTCCCCGTCGCCGTCGCGGACCACCGTTCCAAGGGAATGCACCCAGCGCGTGTCGCCGTTGGGCCAGATCACGCGATGCTCGAGCGAGACCGAATCGCCGGGAAAGCCGCTGCGCGCCGATTCCAGCACCACGTCCCAGTCTTCCGGATGGATGAAGGCCTTGAGGGTGGTCCCGTCGAGATGCATCTCGCCGTCGACCCCATAGAGCGCACGGGAGCGTGCGCTGTACCAGGTCTCGCCGGTCCTGGGATCGATCGTCCAGAGGCCGAGATTGGCGCCTTCCACGGCGAGCTCGAACTGCCGCCGGGTTTCGGCCAGCTCGGCCTCGCTGCGCTTGCGGTCGGTGATGTCGAGGTGGATCCCGGTCACCATCGTCACCGTGCCCGAGGAGTCGCGCCGGGCCTGGCCCAAAGCGTGGAGCCAGCGCACTTCGCCGGTCGGCCAGATCACCCGATGCTCGAGCGAGACCGTCTCCTTCGGGAATCCCTCGCGATAGGGGTCGCGGACCAGCTCCCAATCCTCCGGGTGGATATATTCCCTGAGGGTGGCGGCATCGATCGGCATGTCCGGGTCCATCCCCCAGAGCCGGCGCGAAGTCTCCGAATGCCAGACCGCGCCCGTGCCCGGGTCGACCGACCACAGGCCCAGGCCCGCGCCCTCGACCGCGAGGTCGAGCGTCCGCCGAGCGTCGTCGCGCTCCTCCTCGGCCCGCTTGCGGTCGGTGATGTCGAGATGGATTCCGCTGACGTTCCTCGCGATCCCCTCGGAATCCCGGTTGAGGGCGCCCAGCGAATAGATCCAGCGGGTCGAGCCGTCGGGGCAGCAGACCCGGTATTCGACCTCGACCCGGTCCTGGGTGAAGCCGTGGAGATAGGGGTCCGAAACCTCTTGCCAGTGATCGGGATGGACGGAGTCGCGGATAGCCGCGGTGCTCATCTCCGCATCCGCCGGCAGGCCGTACATCGCCTTCGAGCGGTCGGAATACCATGTCCGGCCGGTCTCCATGTCGAAAGTCCAGGTGCCCAGCTTCGCGCCCTCGACGGCGAGCTCCAGGCGGCGGCTCGATTCGGCGAGCTCGTCATTGGCCCGCCGCGCCGAAAGGTCGCGCGGGCTCAGCAGGAAGCGGCGCTCGCCGCCGATGACGAGCGAGGTGACGCTGATCTCCAGAGGGACGACGTCGCCGCTCTTCATCCGGACGTCGACGACGACCCTCAGGCCGGTGGTGGAATCGCCGCTTTCGATATAGACTTCGAGCGCGTCCTCATCCTCCTCGCGGGAAGGATTGCGATCGATGAGGCTCCAGATCGGCTTGCCGACCACTTCCGTCCGGAAATAGCCGTAGGCCTCCTCGGCGGCGCGGTTGAATTCGAGGATGTCGCCTTTTTCGTCCAGCAGGAGGAGGCAATTCAGCGAGGAGCTGATCACGCTCGCGACGACGCAGGCGATCTCGCCTTCTTCCACTCTCTTCATCCCCCCGGATTCGGCTAGCGCGCCCTTATAGCCGCCCCTGCCGCCCGTAACAATTGACACAATTTTCCACACCGCTCGGAATGGCCCGGACAAGGTGAGGCTCCAGAAGAGACGGGTCGCGGCGATGGTCGCCGCGCCTGTTTGGAGATACGAAATGACCGCCATCAACGCCAAGAAGAACCGCCTGCAGCTGGTGCTGCTCGCCGCGGCGGCGCTTGGATCGTCCTCCGCCGTCCTCAGCGGCGCGGTGACCGTCCTTGCGATGCAGCAGCCCGCCCACGTCTCGACGCTCGCCTGAGCGAAGCGACCTGGAAGGGTAGTCGATGTATCACGCGTTCAACTTCAGCGGCGTCCTCGCAAGCTCGGTCGAGGCGGCCTGGCAAGTCGAGGACGTCCTACCCCCGCACTCGAAGCTGGATTTCGGCCGCCGCTTCCTTCCCGAAGCCCTGGCGCGCACCGACGGCCTCGACTTCCTGGGCGACGACGAGAAGCGCGTGCTCAACCAGATCCGCGGCCACGAATATCTGAACATATTCGGGCTGGTGGAGGAGTTCATCCGCCCCTTCGTGCTCGACCATGCCCGCCCGCAGCTGAACGGCGACGACCATCGGGTCCGAGCGCTCCTCAATTTCGCGAGCGAGGAGGCCAAGCACATCCACCTCCTCCGCCTTTTCCACCAGCGCTTCACCGAGGCCTTCGGAACGCCCTGCGAGGCGATCGGCCCGGGCGAGGCGATCGCCGCCGAAGTGCTTCGCCACGATCCTTTGTCGGTCGCGCTCGTCATCCTTCAGGTCGAGTGGATGACCCAGAGCCATTATGTCGATTCCGTCCGCGACGATCGCGAGCTCGACCCCCTGTTCAAGAGCCTGCTCAAGCATCACTGGATGGAAGAGGCCCAGCACGCCAAGCTCGACACCCTGATGGTCGAAGCGCTTGCCGACGGCCGCGACGAAGCCGGGATCCAGGCCGCGATCGACGGCTATCTCGAGATCGGCGCCTTCCTCGACGGAGGCTTCGCCGCCCAGACCGCATTCAATCTCGATGCGTTCGAGAAGGCGATCGGCCGAAAGCTCGGCGACCAGCGCCGCGAGCATCTGCAGGCGCAGCAGCACCAGGCGCTGCGCTGGACCTATCTCGGCTCGGGAATGGTCCACCCCAGGTTCGCTGCGACCCTCGCCGGGCTCTCGCCCGTCGCCCGCGACCGCGTCGCCGCCGTCGCTCCGGCCTTCAGCTGATCACCGTGGAGATTCCGAACATGCTCGATATGCCCATCCGCCCGCCGGTCAACGGCCTCGATCTCGCGGCCCTCGACGAAACCGTCGCTGCAATCACCGCGGACCCCAAGCTCGGCCAGGTCGCCTTCCGGGTGAAAACCGAATGGAAAGGACAGACCAGGTCGGAGTCCACCATCGATTCCTACACCCTGGCCGGCGAGGTCATCCCGCGCAGCTTCACGATCGTCACCGACGAGCCGCACGAATTCCTGGGCACCAACGCGGCGCCCAACCCGCAGGAGCTGCTCATGTCGGCGGTCAATGCCTGCATGATGGTCGGCTACGTCGCCCAGGCCTCGGTGCGCGGGATCACGCTCGACGCGTGCCGGATCGAGTCGGAGGGCGAACTCGACCTTCGCGGTTTCCTCGGGATCGAGGAGAGCGTTCCGCCCGGCTACCGGCGCCTCTCCTACACCGTCTTCCTCGAGGGCGACGGCACCCGCGAGCAGTTCGAGGACATGCACCAGGCGGTGATGGCCACCTCGCCCAATTATTTCAACATGGCGCAGCCGATCCAGATGGTCGGACGGCTGGCCTGACGACTCCCCCGACCCCTAGGGAGACTTGGCCCCGGCGGTGAGGACCGCCGGGGCTTTTTTTACGCCTGCGGGCGGAGACGGCCCTCTCATTTGGCGGGCAGCCGGTGCGCGGCGAACATCGTGATGCTTTCGGCCGTGGGGGGATCGCGATTGGCGAGGACGATCACCGTCACTCCGCTGTTCAGGAAGTGCTGCAGCTGACCGCTCATTCCCGGCGCTCCGCCGCCATGCCCGATGAAACGCCCGGCCTCGGGCACCGTCTCGCCGAAATCGAATCCGGCGAACTGCCCGTCGGCGGTTTTCACGCCGCCCTCGATCAGCTTTTGAAGCGTTGGGGCGCGCAGCAGCCGGTGGGACATGAGGCCCCGGACGAACCGGTTGAAGTCGCCTACGGTAGCGTAGCCGCCGCCGGCGGCGGTGCCGTTCAGGGGAAGCGTAGCCTCCGCGCTCTTCAGCTGCGCGCCCGAGCCCGTATAGCTGACGGCGCGGCGCGGCAGGATTTCGCTCTCCGGCCGGTTGCCGGTCGAAGCCATGCCGAGAGGCTTGAAGATGTTGCGCCCTATATAATCGTCATATCCGAGGCCGGAGACTTCCTCCACGATTCGTCCGAGGAGAATGAAGCCGTAATTGCTGTAGGATTGGCGACTTGCCGGCGCGAATTCGGGGGCGCGGGCGCCGTAGAGGTCGACATAGTCCCGGGTAGCCCGCAGCGACGCCTTCTTGCGGTCGAAATCCGGTCCGAAGATGTTGCCCGTCCCCCCGGTATGGCTGAGCAGGTGGGCGACGGTCACTTTGGTCGCAATGTCCCGGTTCGGATAATTTGCGAGATAGCGTCCGACCGGCGCCTGCAGGTCGATCTTGCCCCGTTCGACCAATTGCATGATCGCGACCGCGGTGAACATCTTTCCCATCGATCCGAACCGGAACTGCGTGTCGGGCCTATTCGGCCTGCCGCGCGCGCGATCCGCCAGGCCGTAGGCCTTTTCAAACCGCACGCGTCCGCCTTGCGCCACCAGGATCGCGCCGGAAAACCGATCCCTGGCCGCCCGGCTCGACGCGCGCGCGTCTATCGCCTCGATCAGGGCGGGCAGCGCCAGCTTCTCCGGCCGGGCGGCGCCCGGTGGAACCTCGTCGGTAAAGGATCCGCCCGCGAACCTGGTCTTGTCGGCGTCGGTCGCGCCCGGTTCGAACCGCCAGACGCCGTAGGAATCGAGGTTGGGATCGAACACCCACAGCTCAACGGCGCCGGCGGCGGCGGATTTGACCCCGCAATATTCCATGCCGCGCAGGAAGTCGCGGAACGCCAGCCACGACTTCCGGTCATCGCCCATCTGCACCGGACCGCGCTCTTCCACGAAACGGAGATAGGCGGGATCATCCGCCGAGTTGATCGCCTGGACCCAATCCTTCGCCAGTCGAACCATCGCCGCCGTCGACGCCGGCTGCGATCCATCCGCCGGTGCCGCCTCCCCGCACACGCCGGCTGCCGGCGAAGATGCCGCCGCCGATGCGGGCGAGGCGGCGGTTTGCGCTTCGGTGGCCGGGGCGGCGACGGAGCGGACCTGCTGCGCCTGAACGACGGGGGCGAACGCAAGGGTAGCCGCTGCAGCCACCGTCGACATCTTCGATACCGACCTCATGTCGCGCCCTTCCTCTGTCTCCCGTACCGGTAGTGTAATGGTATATCATTTTGATGAGAACGTCTATTTCAAGATTGTCAGCGATCCCGGCGCCGAGCCCGCCCGGCGTCAGGTCAGGCGCATGAGGGATCGGCCCCGGGGGTGAAACCGAAGTTCCCATTCCTCCCCTCCCTGGAAGGGAGGGGCCAGGGGTGGGTCCGCCGAAGGCGGCCGAAACTCCGGAAACCGAAATCAGTCTCGCTTCGCTCGCCTACCCACCCCAACCCCTCCTTTCCAGGAGGGGGCAGTTTCCGCCTGCCCCACCTGTAACAATTGAAACCAATTTCAACTTGGCGCGCCGTTTTGCTGTGACAGCCCCCCGCCAAAACGGCCTCACCAGCCGGGGAGGCTGGAGCCAGGCAGGAGACGGTTTGTGTATTTGTACCGTGAGATGAGTTTGTCGCTCGTCCTGCCTGGCGCCCTCTTCCCCGGCTGCGGACTGGGCGCCTTCCAGGCTTTCGAGCCGGGGTCCCGGTCCGGAAAACAACTCGACCGATCAACGAAAAGTCTCCGCCCGGCCGTTGCCGGAGCGGTCAGGGAGTAGATTGAAATGAAGACCTATCTGTATGCGTTGGCCTCCGTGGCCGCTCTCGCCGCCGCCGCCGCCCCGGCTTCGGCCGAAGGTTTCCGCGCCGAGATCCATGGCGGCTGGGATCATGTCCGTTCCGACGGCCCCGGCATCAACAGCGACGACAGCGACAGCGGCATCCTCTACGGCGTCGGCCTCGGCTACGACGTCCGGATCGCCCCGAAGGTCGAGCTCGGCCTCGACCTCAGCGCCGACCTCAGCTCGATGGAAGAGTGCGAGAGCAGCGTCATCGTCGCCAACGACCGCGCCTGCCTCGACGCCGGCCGCGACCTCGCCGCGGCGGTCCGCCTCGGCTACAAGGTCTCGGATCGCGGAACGCTCTACGCGCTGGCCGGCTACACCAACGCCCGCTTCCGCTTCGACTATAAGACTCCGACCAACGTCACGACCAGCGTCGGCCGCAACCTCGACGGCTTCCGTCTCGGCGCCGGCTACCAGCACGACTTCGGCAAGAACCTCTATGCCAAGGCCGAGTATCGCTACTCGAACTACGAGGCGGACGTGACCCGCCACCAGGCGCTGATCGGCGTCGGAGTGAAGTTCTAAGTCTCCCCCTGTCCCTCGGGAGACTCGGCCCCGGCGGTTGATCCCCCCGCCGGGGCCAATCTTTTCAAATCCTCCCCATCGACGATGGGGAGGGGGACCGCATGCAATGTGGTGGAGGGGTATATGGCGCGGGAAGCAGAGGGTCCGCTGGGAACCTCCCGAGTCCACGGCCGCTACCCCTCCGCCATCCTTCGGGTGGTCCCCCTTCCCATCTGGCGATGGGGAGGATTTTTCAGTTCCGGCCGCTATTCTGGTTGCCGGTGCGGCTGTCCTCGTTGCGGTTCTCGTGCTGCTTCTTGTTGCCGCCGATATCGTCCTTGCCGCCCTTCTTGAAGTCGCCCTTCTTCTTGTCGTCCGTCATGATTCTCTCCTTCGTCCAGCAGAACGGGCGGACGAGGCGACGGTTTCGCGCCTTTCCGCCATCCTGAAAGCCGGGACCTCAGGACGAGAAGTCTCGGCGGTCTCCCCGAGGTCCCGGCTTTCGCCGGGATGACGATCAGGTCGACGATCTCGCGATGATCTCTTCCGCCACCCGGTGGGTGCGCTCGTTGTCGACGTCGATGGCGAGCCGTCCGTCCTTCGCCACCAGGGCGCGGATCCGGATTCCGAAGCGGCGCGAGAAGTGGCGGAACATCCCGTTCAGGGTCACGAGCCCCGACAGATAGAGGAACAGGGACGTGAGCCCGAGCGCCCGGACGGCGTCGCGCCTGCGCTTGGCGAACTGCCCCCCGTAGCGGAAGCTCTCGATCGCCTTGAAGGCGTGGGGGCCGCTCAGCCAGAACAGGTTGCAGTTGGAATAGGCCCCGCCGCGAAAGGCGTAGAAGCGGCGCTGGCCATCGGGATGGGCGGCCATGATGTCCTTTTTCTCGGCCATCATGACCACTCCGTCGACCCCCTCGGCAAATCCGGCCTCGGCAATGGCCCGGAAGCCCTCGACGCTCATCAGGACGTTGTCGGCGGTGCACAGGAGGAGCGGGAAGCCGGTGCTGCGGCTCGCCTCGACGACGCTGTCGACGATATGATGCTCAGCCTCGACCGGGGTGAGCCGGCCCTCGGCATGGAGTCGGGCGACGGTGGGCTCGGCCGCGATGATCGCGAAATCCTCGACCGACACGAACAGGGGAGAGCCCGGGAAGGCCTCGTCGGCGATCCTCAGCACCCGGCCGACCATCGCCTCTCCGGCGACCGGAACCAGCGCCTTGTGGCTGACCCCCATCTTCGCCGCCAGCGGATCGAGCGTCGCCGAGCGACGTCCGGCGAGCACGAGGATTCGAGGCTGGTCGGCGTTCAAGTCTCTGTCCTTGGCGGGGGAAGTGGCGCGATAGTCTCCCGCGCGAGCATTCGCAACGCCAGCCTGTCAGGGGCCTGTCAGGGGCCTGTCAGGGGGCTTTCCGCTCGCTTATCGACTCCCGCAGCCGCTCGGCCCGGGCGCTCGAGAGCGGCACCCGCACCATCGAGGAAAAGGCCGCGCGCGCGCCGCAGCTGGCGAAGTCGCTGTCGCGAGGGTCGCCTTCGCCCCCCTCTCCGCCCGACCTGCCCATTCGCCAGACCTCCGCGCGGTCTCCTCGGAAGCGAAGGACCGGCATCGGCTTGCCCCGCCACTGCGCCGGATCGTCTTCACGAGCCTCCTGCGAGCCTGAATACCAGCCGGTGGCCGGGTCGAAGCGCAGGCCTGCGGCCTCCAGCGAACAGGAATGGGCGTTGGCGCCCGTCGCTTCGCCGGTTGCGTCCATGGTGCCGTCGGCGTTCACCCTGATCGCCAGCCGGGACCAGGAGGCGCCGATCAGGGCCGGCAGCAGCCGCTCGTAGAGCGGATGGGCGCGAAAGCTGTCGGCGAAGCTGTCGGGGAGCTCCACGAAATGGAAGGACGCTCCGGGCGAGGCTTTCAGAAGCCGCTCTCCACCCTCGTCGGTGAGGGGCTCCGACCCCATCGGTTCGCGGAAGTGGGGCAGGAGGGAGCGATATTCGTCCGGGCTGAGCGACGCTTCCTCTCCGCCGCCGGTGACGATCACCGGCCCTTCCACGACGGCCGCCCGAAGATCGGGAAGCTCGGTCGGGGAGACTCTCGTTCGATCGATCCGGGCGCCCGTCACGTCGGCATAGGTGAAGAGGTTGGAATCGCGAAGGATGGCCCCGCGCAAGGTCACCCGGCCGCCGTCGATGGGGCAGCCGTCGTCGAGGGTGATCCCGCAGTCGAAGCGAAAGCCGGTCAGGTCGGAGGAGTCGAGCCGGAAGCCTTCGACGCTTCCTCCCCACCACCCGCCGTCGAAACGGCCGCCGGCCAGGATCGAGCGCCGGGCGTCCACATTCTTCAGGACCGCGTTGCGAAG
>DASQZF010000168.1:0-23417 GCA_035638835.1 Allosphingosinicella sp.
AGCGTCCGCCCGAGCCCAGGCGCCACGAGGCCGGCCGCGACGAGCTGCTCGAATATTACCGCCAGATGCTCCTCATCCGCCGCTTCGAGGAGCGTGCCGGCCAGCTTTACGGCCTCGGCCTGATCGGCGGCTTCTGCCACCTCTATATCGGCCAGGAAGCGGTCGCCGTCGGCCTCCAGTCCGCGCTCGAGCCGGGGCGGGACAGCGTCATCACCGGCTATCGCGACCATGGCCACATGCTCGCCTACGGGATCGATCCGAAGGTGATCATGGCCGAGCTCACCGGCCGGGCCGCCGGAATCTCGAAGGGCAAGGGCGGCTCGATGCACATGTTCAGCGTCGAGCACAAATTCTACGGCGGCCACGGCATCGTCGGCGCCCAGGTCAGCCTCGGCACCGGCCTCGGCTTCGCCCACAAATACCGGGACGACGGCGGGGTCTGCCTCGCTTATTTCGGGGACGGGGCGGCCAACCAGGGCCAGGTCTACGAGAGCTTCAACATGGCCGAGCTGTGGAAGCTGCCGATCATCTACGTGATCGAGAACAACCAATACGCGATGGGCACCAGCGTCAACCGCTCCTCGGCCGAGGACCAGCTCTATCGCCGGGGCGAGAGCTTCCGGATCCCCGGGCTCCAGATCGACGGGATGGACGTCCTCGCGGTCCGCGGCGCCGCGACGACGGCGCTCGAATGGGTCCGCGCCGGCAAGGGGCCGATCCTCCTCGAGCTCAAGACCTATCGCTATCGCGGCCACTCCATGTCGGACCCGGCCAAATACCGGTCGCGCGAGGAAGTTCAGGCGGTCCGGGAGAAATCGGACCCGATCGAGGCGGTGAAGCGCGAGCTCGCGGCGATCGGGGTCGGCGAGGACGAGTTCAAGAAGATCGACGGCGACATCAAGCGGATGGTCACCGAATCCGCCGATTTCGCCGAGCAGTCGCCCGAGCCCGATCCGTCCGAGCTCTACACCGATATCCTGGTCGAGACCTACTGATGCACGTTTATCCCGTCATTGCGAGCCCTTCGACGCCGCTTGCGGTGGCGCTCAGGATAAACTGCCGCTACGCGGCAGCGAAGCAATCCAGTGCTGCGTCCGTCGAAGAGGCCGAACTGGATTGCCGCGTCGCTGCGCTCCTCGCAATGACGGCTAGCCCGGTGATTTACTGATGCCCGTGGAACTCAAGATGCCCGCTCTGTCCCCCACCATGGAGGAGGGGACCCTAGCCAAATGGCTGGTCAAGGAAGGCGACGAGGTCAAATCCGGCGACATCCTCGCCGAGATCGAGACCGACAAGGCCACCATGGAGTTCGAGGCGGTCGATGAGGGGACGATCACGAAGATCCTGGTCGCCGAAGGCACGGACGAAGTGAAGGTCGGGACTGTGATCGCGCTGATCGCGACCGAAGGCGAGGACGCGTCGGTCCCTGCTCCGGCACCTGTCGAAGAGAAGCCCGCAGTCGAAACTCCGAGCGACCAGAAGACCGAGGCCTCGCCGGTCGAGTCCGGCGAGAAGCAGCAGCCGGCGGAATCCGCCGCTCACGCCCTCGTCGCCGCCGCCGAGCGCAATCCGGAACCGCCCGAGGTGCCCGAAGGCACCGAAAACGTCCGCCAGACCGTCCGAGAAGCTCTCCGCGACGCCATGGCCGAAGAGATGCGCTCCGACGACCGGGTCTTCGTGATGGGCGAGGAGGTCGCCGAATATCAGGGCGCCTACAAGGTGACCCAGGGCCTGCTCGACGAGTTCGGCCCGAAGCGGGTGATCGACACT
Organism: Allosphingosinicella sp.; assembly: GCA_035638835.1. Classification (GTDB taxonomy): domain Bacteria; phylum Pseudomonadota; class Alphaproteobacteria; order Sphingomonadales; family Sphingomonadaceae; genus Allosphingosinicella. The sequence goes on from DASQZF010000168.1 coordinate 1,771, forward strand.
CCGATCACCGAATATGGCTTCGCCGGGGTCGGCGCTGGCGCGGCGATGGGCGGCCTGCGGCCGATCATCGAGTTCATGACCTTCAACTTCGCCATGCAGGCCATCGATCACATCATCAATTCGGCGGCGAAGACCAATTATATGTCGGGCGGCCAGATGCGCTGTCCGATCGTCTTCAGGGGGCCCAACGGCGCCGCTTCCCGGGTCGGCGCCCAGCACAGCCAGAATTACGGGCCCTGGTATTCCAGCGTCCCCGGCCTGATCGTCATCGCGCCTTATTCCGCGTCCGACGCCAAGGGGCTCCTCAAGGCCGCCATCCGCTCCCAGGATCCGGTGGTCTTCCTCGAGAACGAATTGCTCTACGGCCAGAGCTTCGAAGTTCCCAAGCTCGACGATCACGTCCTCCCGATCGGCAAGGCCCGGATCGCCCGCTCCGGGACCGACGTCACCCTGGTCAGCTATTCGATCGGAGTCGGGGTCGCCCTCGACGCGGCGGCCCGGCTCGCCGAGCAGGGGATCGAAGCCGAGGTGATCGATCTCAGGACGCTTCGGCCGCTCGACAAGGCGACGGTGCTGACCTCGCTCAAGAAGACCAACCGGATGGTCTGCGTCGAGGAGGGGTGGCCGGTCTGCTCTATCTCCGCCGAGATCATGGCGACCGCGATGGAGGAGGGGTTCGACGATCTCGACGCGCCCGTGCTCCGGGTCACCGACGAGGACGTGCCTCTGCCCTACGCCGCCAATCTCGAGAAGATGGCGCTGATCCGGGTCGAGAGCGTCGTCGAGGCGGCGAAGAAGGTCTGCTACCGCTAGAGGACCATAGGGCCGGTCCCGGCGAGGGCTTCGACAGGCTCAACCCGAACGGGTAGGGGCTGCACCTCATGTCCGAACTCGACCCCGACCGCATTCTTGCGCTCTCCTACGTGCCCACGAAGCGCCGGGCCGCCGTCGGCGCGCTGTGGCGGCTCGACGCCGCGCTCGGAGCGGCTCTGGCCGGAGGGCGCGAGCCGATGATCTCGCGGATCAAGCTGGCCTGGTGGCGCGAGGCGCTGGAAAGGCTCGACCGCGAGCCGGCGCCGGCCGAGCCGGTCCTGCAGGAGCTGGAAGCGCATGTCCTTCCGGATGGGGTCGGCGGCGCCGAGCTCGCTGGAATGGAAGAGGGATGGGCGGCGCTCGCGAGCCCCGAACCGCTCGGCCCGCAGGAGTTGACGGCTTATGCCCGGGCCCGCGGTGGCCGGCTCTTCCGCCTTACCGCGCGCCTGCTTGGCGATCCCCGGGCCGAAGTCGACGAAGCCGGCGAGGCCTGGTCCCTCGTCGACCTGGCGAGGCATTGCGCCACGACCGAGGATTCCGACATCGCCCTCGCTGCGGCCCGCGAGCGGCCGCTGCCCCGCCGCTGGCCGTCGCCGCTGAGGCCGCTCGGGATGCTCGCCATCCTCGCCGCCCGGGATCTGGATCCGGCCCGCCCGCCCTGGGAGGCGCGCGGCGCCCCGGCCCGGATGTGGCGGATGCTCCGGCATAGAATTTCCGGATACTAAGCGGTTTACGCAAAAATCTGTCGACTCTTTCGCGACTTTCCGGTGATTTCCTTCCATCGTTCCCGAGGGAGGAGAGATCATGGTCCGCTACGTCGCCGGAGGCGCTTCGGCGCTGCTTCTGATCGCCGCTTTGTTTTTCATCTGGAGGAGTGGAGCCGAAGCCGAGGAGGTCGTTCCGCCGCCTCCGCCGCTGCGGGCCGCCGCCTATCAGGCGGGGACGGGCCCGAGGTTGATCCAGCCCCCCGCCCAGTCCGAGCCCACCCGCGAAGCCAGGCGCTTCGCCCGCGCCGACCGCGACCGCGACGGCCGGATCACCCTGGCCGAGCAACTTGCACCCCGCCGCAAGGCCTTCGCCAAAGCGGACGGCGACGGCAACGGAAGCCTCAGCTTCGAGGAATGGACGGCGTCGAGCGCGGCCAAATTCGCCAAGTCCGACAAGGATAAATCGGGGTCGCTGGATTCCGCCGAGTATGAAGCAAGCCGCCCCAAGCCCAAGGCCAGGCCGAAGTGCAAATGCTGAGGGAGCGGGAAAATCCTCCCCATCGCCAGATGGGGAGGGGGACCATGCGAAGCATGGTGGAGGGGTAGATGGCTTGGAAAAAGAGAGTGCACGACAGAAACGCCGCCGTGGTTCGAGCGCGGGAGCTCAGGCGAAGTATGTCTCCACCGGAAGCTTATCTCTGGCAGATGCTTCGCACCCGCCCCGGCGGGTTGAAGTTCCGGCGTCAGCATCCGCTGGATGGCTGCACGGGAGATTTTTACTGTGCAGCGGTGAAGCTGGTGGTGGAGCTCGATGGCATCAGCCATGAGATGGGCGACCGGCCGGCGCGAGACTTGCGGCGCGACGCGTGGTTGCGCGAGCAAGGCCTTCGCGTCGTCCGCTTTAACCCCGAAGACGTGATGAAGGACGTCGAGTCGGTGGTCGCGGCGATAGTTCTCGCCGCCCGGCGCTAGCTACCCCTCCACCATGCTTCGCATGGTCCCCCTCCCCACGGCTTCGCCATGGGGAGGCAAATCGCCCATCCACTCCTCCAGCGCCTCCTCCGCCCGCTTCGTATAAGCCCGTTTCCGGTCCGCCTTCCGCGCCTTGCCCTCGACCGGCGGGAACAGGCCGAAATTGACGTTCATCGGCTGGTAGGTCGCCGAGTCCGCGCCGCCCGTGATGTGGCCCAGCAACGCCCCCAGCGCGGTCTCGGGCGGCGGAGGCGCAAGCGTCTCGCCCCGCAGCAGCTCCGCCGCGGCGAAGCGGCCCGCCAGGAGCCCGACGGCGGCGGATTCGACATAGCCCTCGCACCCGGTGATCTGCCCGGCGAAACGGATGTGCGGCTCCGATCTCAGGCGAAGCGTGCCGTCGAGCAGCTTCGGCGAGTTGATGAAAGTGTTGCGGTGCAGTCCGCCGAGCCGCGCGAACTCGGCTTTCTCCAGGCCGGGGATGGTCCGGAACAGGCGCACCTGCTCGGCATGCTTCAGCTTGGTCTGGAAGCCGACCATGTTCCACAAGGTGCCGAGCGCATTGTCCTGGCGCAGCTGCACCACCGCCCAGGGCCAGTGACCCGTCTTGGGCTCGTCCAGCCCCACCGGTTTCATCGGACCGTAGCGCAACGTGTCGAGCCCGCGCTCCGCCATCACCTCGATCGGCATGCAGCCTTCGAAATAGGGGACGGATTCCCAATCCTTATACTCGGTCTTCTCGCCGTCGAGCAGGCCCTGGTGGAAGGCGAGATACTGCGCCTTGGTCATCGGGCAGTTGATGTAATCCTTGCCGCCCCCCTCGTGATTAGAGCGGTCCCACCGCGCCGCCATCCAGGCGACCTCCATGTCGATCGAGTCCTTGTGGACGATCGGGGCGATCGCGTCGAAGAAGGCGAGTGCGTCCGACCCGGTCGCGGCTCCGATCGACTCGGCAAGCTTCATCGCCGTCAGCGGCCCGGTGGCGACGATGGTGGCGCCGGAGGAGGGGAGGGCGTCGACCCGCTCGCGGACGATTTCGATATCGGGATGCGCCGCGATCCTTGCCGTCACTCCGGCCGCGAAGCCTTCGCGGTCGACGGCGAGGGCCGACCCGGCCGGAACCCGGTGAGCGTCGGCGGCAGCCATGATCACCGATCCCAGCCGGCGCATCTCGGCATGGATGAGCCCCACCGCATTGTTCTCGGCATCGTCGGAGCGGAAGCTGTTCGAGCAGACCAATTCGGCGAGGCTGTCCGTGTGGTGGGCCGGAGTGGTCTCCCCCGAGCCGCGCATCTCGGACAGCCGAACCTTCACTCCGGCTTCGGCGAGCTGCCAGGCGGCTTCGGACCCGGCGAGGCCGCCGCCGATGATGTGGACTTGGTGTGTCATGGAGGAGCGATAGTCCGGTTAGGGCGGCGAGGGAACGCCCCAATCCTCCCTGCCGGCGAAGCCGGTGGGGAGGGGGACCATGCGAAGCATGGTGGAGGGGTAGCCGGCGCGGGCTCGGCGGATCCCGCGCCGGACCCTCGGGCCTCGGTGCCATACCCCTCCACCACCCTTCGGGTGGTCCCCCTCCCCATCGCTTCGCGATGGGGAGGATTTATTCCTGGCTGTCCGGCAGGGTCTCCGGCCCGGTCCCGTCGTCGAGCTGGACCGTGTCGGCCGCCGCCGCGGGCGGGGCTTCGCCGAGTTCCTGTGCGATCATCGCCTCCGCGTCGTTCTCCGGCTCTTCCTCCTCGTCGATCCGGGCGGCGGAGACGACATGCTCGTCATCGGCGACGTGGAACAGCCGAACGCCGGCCGAGCCGCGGCCGATGACCCGCGTGTCGCCGACCGACATCCGGATCAGCTTCGCCTGGTCGGTCACGAGCATCAGCTGCTCGCCATTATGCGCCGGAAAGCTCGCGACGACCGGCCCGTTGCGTTCCAGGTTGCCGATGTTGGTGATGCCCTGGCCGCCTCGGCCGATTCGTCTATATTCATAGGCCGAAGAGCGCTTGCCGTAGCCGTTGGCGCAGACGGTGAGGATGAACTCCTCGGCCGCCCGGAACTGCTCGAACCGATCGTCCGACATCTCGCGCGGCCGGGGAGGGGCGGCCTCCTCCTCCGAGCGTTCGCGCCATGGCGCGTGGCGAAGATAGTCGTCGCGCTCCTCCGTGGACGCTCCGAAGGCCTTGAGGATCGAAAGCGAGATGACCTCGTCGCCGTCCTGGAGGCGGGCGCCTCGAACTCCGGCGGCCGTCCGGCTCTGGAACTCGCGAACGTCGGTGGCGGCGAAGCGGATCGCCTTGCCGCATTTGGTCGCGAGCAGGACGTCATCCTCCTCGGTGAGAAGCGAGACCCCGATCAGCCGGTCCGACATGTCCTCGTCGTCCTCGCTCTCGCCGAAGCGCATCGCGATCTTGCCGGCGGTGGGAACCCGGGTGAAGGCGTCCATGCTGTTGCGGCGGACGATCCCCTTGGCGGTCGCGAACATGATGTGGAGATCCTTCCACTCCGATTCGTCCTCGGGCAGCGGGAGGACGGTCGAGATGGTCTCGCCCTCGCCGAGCGGGAGCAGGTTCACCATCGGCCGGCCGCGCGCCTGCGGCTGGCCTTCGGGAAGGCGCCACACCTTGAGCCGGTAGACCTTGCCGGCGGTCGAGAAGAACAGGACCGGAGTATGGGTAGAGGTCACGAACAGGTTGGTGATCGCATCCTCGTCCTTGGTCGCCATCCCGGCCCGGCCCTTGCCGCCGCGGCGCTGGGCCCGGAAGGTCGCGAGCGGAGTGCGCTTGATGTAGCCGCCCAGGGTCACGGTCACGACCATGTCCTCGCGCTCGATCAGATCCTCGTCCTCGATCCCGTCCCAGGCGGGAGCGATCTCGGTGGTCCTGGGCGTCGCGAACTGCTCGAGTATCTCGTCGAACTCGGCCCGCATCACCGCGTAGAGCTTGACCCGGTCGCCGAGGATGTCGAGCAGCTCGCCGATCGAGACCGCGAGCGCCTTCAGCTCGCCGGCGATCTCGTCGCGGCCGAGGCCGGTCAGCCGGTGCAGCCGAAGCTCCAGGATGGCCCGGACCTGGGTGTCGGACAGGCGATAGGTGTCGCCCTCCACCTCATGCTCGACCGCTTCGACCAGTGCGATATATTGCGCGATCTCGGCGATCGGCCAGTCGCGGGCGATCAGCGCCGCGCGCGCCTCGGCCGGCGAGGCGGAGCCGCGGATGATCCGGACCACCTCGTCCAGGTTGGTGACGGCGATGACGAGGCCGAGCAGGATGTGGGCCCGGTCGCGCGCCTTGGCGAGCTCGAACTTGGCGCGCCGGGTGATCACCTCCTCGCGGAAGCGGACGAAGCTCTCGATGATGTCGCGAAGGTTGAGGGTCTCGGGCCGGCCGCCGCGGATGGCGAGCATGTTGGCCGGGAAGCTCGACTGGGCCGGAGTGTGGCGCCAGAGCTGGTTGAGGACGACGTCGGGCGTCGCGTCGCGCTTCAGGTCGATGACCACCCGGACGCCCTCGCGGTTGGATTCGTCGCGGATGTCGGAGACGCCCTCGATCCTCTTGTCCTTGGCCGCCTCCGCGATCCGCTCCACCAGGGTGTTCTTGCCGACCTGGTAGGGGATGGAGGTCAGCACGATCGAACGGCGGTCGCCCCGGCCCTCCTCGACCTCGTGGCGGGCGCGCATGATGATCGAGCCCCGGCCGGTATGATAGGCGCTTCGCGCTCCGGCCTGGCCGAGGATGAGCGGAGCGGTCGGGAAATCGGGGCCGGGGATATGCTCCATCAGCTGCTCGATGGTGATCCCCGGATCGTCCATATAGGCTTTGCAGGCGGCGATGACCTCGCCGAGATTGTGCGGCGGGATGTTGGTCGCCATCCCGACCGCGATCCCGCCGGCGCCGTTGACCAGCAGGTTGGGGAAGCGCGCTGGCAAGACCTGGGGCTCCATCCGGGAGCCGTCGTAATTGGGAGTGAAGTCGACCGTGTCCTTGTCGAGGTCCTCGAGCAGGGTCATCGCCACCTTGGCGAGCCGGGCCTCAGTGTAGCGCATCGACGCGGGCGGATCGGGGTCCATCGATCCGAAATTGCCCTGGCCGTCGATCAGCATCACCCGCATCGACCAGTCCTGGGCGAGCCGGGCGAGCGCGTCGTAGATCGCGCTGTCGCCGTGCGGGTGGTAATTGCCCATGACGTCGCCGACGATCTTGGCGCATTTGCGGTAGGGCCGGCCCGGGACGAAGCCGCCTTCGTCGCAGGCGTAGAGGATCCGGCGGTGGACCGGCTTGAGCCCGTCGCGGACGTCGGGAAGGGCCCGGGCGACGATCACCGACATCGCATAGTCGAGATAGGAGGTCTTCATCTCGTCGACGATCTGGACCGGGGAGATGTCGTGGCTGTCGATGGTCGGCGGTGCGCTGGCCAAGGGAGGTTTCCTGATTGTCTGTGGTGAAGCGCCGGAACGCGGGAATGGGTCGGGCCTGCCTAGCGGAAGGGCCGGCCGGGCGCCACCCCGCGTACGCGTACGCGTACGCGCGCGAGGCCTTTCCAGATGGAAGGATTGGACGAAACCAGCCCGTCATCCCGGCGAAAGCCGGGACCTCGGTGAGACCCGCCGAGACTTCTCCCCCCGGGGTCCCGGCTTTCGCCGGGATGACGGCACCGGCCAAGCCGCTGTAATCCAATCCCTTCGCCCGCCCCCGGTTCAACGGCCATTCAGCGCGCGAGCGCTAGAAACGCGTCTCGTTTGGCGGTAGAGGCCGCCCCACACCCCTTTCGAACCAGACCGCCCACTTCAAGGAACGGTCAACAGGAGGCATGTCCATGAAATCGGTATCCAGGATCGCGCTCGGCGCCGCACTCGTCCTCGGCGGCGCCTCCGTGGTCGCGACGGCGCCGGCCGATGCCCAGAAGAAGAAGAAAGGCGAAACCGCCGCCGCCGCCCCCCAGGGCCCCTCTCTGAGCAAGGAGGAGCGGGCCGCGCTTCTTCCGGTGCAGACCGCCGTCACCGCCAAGGATTGGGCGGGCGCCCAGGCCGCTCTGCCCGCCGCCGCCGCGGCCGCCACAGGCCCGGGGGGCCGCTACTATGTCGGCCGCTTCCAGCTCGAGATCGGAATCGGAACCAACAACGAAGCGCTCCAGGCGCAGGGCATGGATAATTTGCTCGCCAGCGGTCAGGTCCCCGTCGCCGACCAGGGGCCCATCTACCGCAACCAGGGGATTCTCGCGACCAAGGCCAACAACCGGGCCAAGGCCGAGGCTGCCTTCGCCAGGGCCGTCGAGCTCAGCCCCAACGACACCGAGACCCTGATCAGCCTCGCCCAGGTCAAGAACGACCTCAAGAAGCCGGCCGAGGCCGTCCAGCTCATCTCCCGAGCCATCGATTTGAAGCGCGCCGCCGGCCAGAAGGCCGACGAGAGCTGGTACAAATATGCGCTCAAGCTCGCTTATGACGGCCGCTCGAACCCGGCGCTTCGCGAAGCGTCCCAGAAGCTCAGCCGGGACCTGGTCACCGCTTATCCGAGCAAGGAGAATTGGAGGGATTCGGTCCTCATCTTCCGCGAGACCAACAATCTCGACGCTGCGGCCGATCTCGACGTGCTTCGCTTCCTGCGGGCGAGCGGCTCGCTCGCCGGCGAGCGCGACTGGTACGACCTCATCGACGGGCTCTACAAAGGCGCCAATTTCGCCGAGGCCAAGGCGGTTCTCGACGACGGCATCGCCAAGAGGATGATCGATCCCAAGAAGGCCGCTTTCGCGGAGCTGGTCCGTCTCACCAACGCCCGCATGTCCGGCGATCGCGCCTCGCTTCCGGGCGAGGAGTCCAAGGCGATGGCGGGCGCCTCGGGCGCCAGCGCGCTGAAGATCGGCGACGCCTTCTACGGCTATGGCGAACATTCGAAGGCGATCGCGCTTTATCGCGCGGCGCTGACCAAGGGCGGGGTGGACTCCAATCTCGTCAACACCCGTCTCGGAATGGCGCTCCTGGCCTCCGGCGACCGCGCCGGCGCCGAGACCGCCTTCCGCGGCTTGACCGGGCCGCGTCAGAACCTGGGCGCCTTCTGGCTCGCCTGGCTGGCGCGCAGCGGGGCGTAACCCGGCTTCGTCGTTGCGAGGAGCCCTTCGGCGCCGCCTGCGGCGGCGCTCAGGATGAACCGCCGCTTCGCGGCAGCGACGAAGCAATCCAGCGGGCCTCGGAGGGGCAGCACTGGATTGCTTCGCTTCGCTCGCAATGACGGCGGGGGACGGAAGCGCCCGTCCCATATTGCGACGGGCCGCAAAAGGACCCCTTCCGCTCGCCCGGAGGCCGCGTTAACGATTGGCGGGGCCGGGATGCGGCCCTCGTTCACGAAGGGCTGGGCCGCTTGCGTTTCGACGACATGATCGCGACGGTGCTGAGGCAGAGCGAGGCTGGACCTTCCGCCTTCGCGGCCAAGTGGCGTCAGCTCGTCGACCTCGTCGCGCAGGGTCGAAGCGAGGGCGCGGCGCCTGCCGAGGCCCTGGCCTGGCTGAGGTCGAACCGGGGCCGGATCCCCGCCGAGGTCAGGCGCGACGTCTCTCGAAGCCTCGCCGGCCGCCGGGTGAGCCCGGCCGCGGTCGCCTTTTTCGCCGAAGACCTGCCCGCCGTCGCTTCTCCCCTTCTCGGCGGAGCCCGGCTCGGCGCCGACGAGTGGCTCGGCCTGCTGCCGCGCCTGGGCCCGGTGGCCCGCGGGCTGCTTCGCCACCGGCGCGATCTGCCCGCTTCCGTGGTCCTCGGCCTGGCTCGTTTCGGCTCCGGCGATTTCGCGCTTGGCGGCGCCGTCGAGGTCCCGGCCGAGGAGAGCCTCAGCCCCGCGGCCGAGCGAAGCGAGGCGCAGATTCGCGATCTCGTCGCCCGGATCGAGAATTTCCGCCGCCGCAGGGACGCCGCCGGAGCCGCCGCGGCGGAGCCCGTCCCGGTCGAGGAATTCCAGTGGGAGACCGGGCCCGACGGAGTGATCCTCTGGGTCGAGGGCGCGCCGCGCGGCCCTCTGGTCGGCCACAGCATCGCCTCGATCGCCGAACGGGGCCAATTTGGGGTCGACGGCCAGGCCGCAGGCGCGTTCGAGAAGAGGGCGCCTTTCCGCGACGCCCGCTTCAGCGTGCCCGGAGGCGGCGCCGCGTCGGGCGACTGGCGGATTTCGGGAGTGCCCTTCTTCGACGCCGCACAGGGCAATTTCCTGGGCTATCGCGGAAGCGCCCGGAGACCCCGGCTCGACGAGGTCGCCCATGGCGCCGTCCCGGCGGAAGCTCCGACCGGCCTGTTCGGGACCGATCTTCCCGCCGATTCCCTCCGCCAGCTGATCCACGAGCTGAGGACCCCGCTCAACGCCATCATCGGTTTCGCCGAGATGATCGACGGCCAATATATGGGGCCGGCCGCACTGAGCTACCGCTCACGGGCCTCCGACATCATGGACCAGGCCCGGCGCCTGCTCTCGGCCGTCGACGATCTCGACACCGCCGCCCGGATCGAGACGCAACGGCTTCAGCTGTCCGAAAGCTCGGTGGACGCGGTCGCCTTATTGTGCAGGCTCCACGACGCCTACGAACGGGTCGCCCGACAGCGGGGAAGCCGGATCGTCATCGAGATCGAGCGCGACCTGCCGGCCGCCAAGGTCGAGACCGACGCCGCCGAACGCATGTTCGCGCGAATGCTCGCCGCCACGATCGGTCTCGCCCGGGAGGGCGAGACGATCGCCGCGACCATGGCGATGGGGGAGGACGGGGCCCAGAAGATGCTCTGCCTGTCCATCGACCGGCCCAAGGCGATCGAAGGGCTGGACGAGGGCGCTCTGCTCGACCCGGGCTACAGCCCCGACGGCGACTGGCCGGGCGCTCCCGCCCTCGGCCTCGGCTTCGCGCTCAGGCTCGTCCGGAACCTCGCCGAGGCGGTCGGCGGGACCCTGGCGATCGGCGCCACCCGCTTCATACTCTATCTGCCGCCGCTCGAGCCGGCGGAACGCTCTTCGGGGCAGAGCGGTTAGGGCGTGGTGGCGCGGCAGAAACAACCGGACAGGCGGGTCCACCTCCTCAACCGCCAGCCGCGAGTGAACGACTATATCGCGCTCCCCGAGAGCTTCGGCCGCCGGTTCACGGTCTTCAGCGACACCGAGGAAGAGTTCGACTGGGCCGAACCGCGAAGTCGCCACAATCGATCGACCACCCATATGGCGGCGATGCCCGACCTGCAGGAGCGGTTCCGCCGGCGAGGAGTCAAATGCGTCCATCTCGTCGACCATCCGATCGCGACGGATCCGAAGTCCGTGGAGATGCTTCGCGAGTGGCTGGAGCGGGACGAGATCTCGGTGGGGACTCAGCTCCATCCTTGGGTGAACCCGCCGCACGACGAGGAAGTCAATACTTTCAACAGCTTCGTCGGCAATCTTCAGGCTGGTTTGGAAAAAGCGAAGATCGTGAACCTGACCGAGACGATCGAATCGGCTTTCGGCCGCCGCCCGATAGTCTATCGAGCCGGACGCTATGGCGTCGGGCCCAACACCGCCGATCTGCTCGCCGAGGCGGGCTACCAGGCCGACGTCTCGGTTCGCGCCCTGCACGATTACAGCGATGAAGGCGGACCCGATTTCTCGCGGATAAGGCCTTTCCCCTTTCGGGTCGGAGGCGGCGACCTGCTGGAGCTTCCGCTCAGCGCCGCTTTTGTCGGACGCCTCCGCCAAAAGGGCCGCGCCGTCTACCGGGCCGCGGCCCGGCTTCCGCGGGGGCGGGGTATCCTGTTCCGCACCGGACTTTTGAATCGCGTTCCACTGACTCCGGAAGGGGTGCCGCTCGAGGAGGCCCTTGCCGCGGCCGGAGCCTTGCTCGACGACGGGATCAAATGGTTCAGCCTGTCCTTCCATTCCCCGTCGGTCGAGCCCGGCCATACTCCGTTCGTCCGCACCGCCGAGGATCTGCGCGGCTTCCACGCCTGGTGGGACGGGATGTTCGACTTCTTCGAACGCGAAGGGATCGCTCCCGCCTCGATCGAGGAAACGATCGCCGCCGCCAAAGCGGGTTGACACCGCTCCGTCTTGCTATCGCCCCACGCCCTGCCTATCCGCCGAAGGCTGGAGTTACGGGCCTGTAGCTCAATGGTAGAGCCGGCCGCTCATAACGGCTAGGTTGCGGGTTCGAATCCTGCCGGGCCCACCACTTCCGCGCCCAGCACTTGCGCGCCGCCGAAACCAGGCCGGCAGCGGCGCTTCCCCGATCGGCCAGGATGGCCGCCCCGGCGCCCGCGTCTCTGCCATCGTCCATCGCGGACTCATGGACGAGCCTTGCCCCGCCGCTACGCGCCCGCCGTTACGGGCTTGCCGGGCGGCGGCTGCAAACCTAAGGCACTCGAGGCCACGGGGAGTAGCGCAGCCTGGTAGCGCATCTGCTTTGGGAGCAGAGGGTCGCAGGTTCGAATCCTGTCTCCCCGACCAGGCCTTTGCCGCCGAGGCGACCTGCGGCGGGCGAAACTAGAATGCCGTCATCGTCGTCCGCCCCTCGATGAATCGCCGGATCCCATCCTGCTCGTCCTGCTCGCCGTCGCGGCGGGCGCCGCGATGCTCTACCGCGGCCGGCGCGAGTCCGGCCAGGCTGCGGCGCAATCCGCGTCCCCGTCCGGGCCGAGCGCCGAGTTGATGGCCGCGATGCACCGGATGCACGAGACGGCGAACAAGACCGCGATGAGCGGGAAGATCGACCGCGATTTCAGGGCGCTCATGATCCCCCATCACCAATCGGCGGTGGATATGGCGAGGGTCTATCTCGAGCATGGCAAGGATCCGGAGCTTCGTCGACTTTCGGCGTTCGTCATCGCTTCCCAGGAGGCCGAGATCCGGCAGATGGACGCCCACGGCTCCGCTCCGGCCGGGGCCGAGCGGCATGAAGGTCATTAGGCGCCCCGCGGGGCGAGCACCTCGTCGAGCACCCCGGACAGGGTCTCCAGCCGGTAGGGCTTGAACACGACCGGCCGTCCCGCCGCCCCCGTGCGGCTGATCTCGTCGCTATAGCCGGTGGTGAGGACGACCGGGACGTCGGGAAGCACGGGCGCCAGCGCCTCGGCGAGCTCGATCCCGCTCATCCCGGGCATGACGACGTCGGTGAAGACCGCGTCGAAGCCGCCCGAGCGGGCGATCTCCAGCGCCTCGGCCCCGGCTCGAGCGCGGGTCACCGAATGGCCGAGCTCGGTCAGCAGGGTTTCGGCGAAGGCCCCGACCTCCTCATTGTCGTCGACCAGCAGGATCCGCCCGGTGCGATGCTTTCGAAGGACCTCCGGCTCGGGCCGGGCGGCGGGCGCCTCGCCGCGCTCGCTGCAGGGGAGGATCAGGGTGACGGTGGTGCCTTCGCCGACGACGCTTTCCACCTTCACCTCGCCGCCCGTCTGGGCCGCGAAGCCGTAGACTTGGCTCAGGCCCAGGCCGGTGCCCTTGCCGACCGACTTGGTCGTGAAGAAGGGCTCGAAGACCCGGCTCAGCACTTCCTCGTCGATTCCGGTGCCGTTGTCGCTGACCGCGACGAAGATGGCCGGGCGGCCGTCGGCGACGGGAGGGGCCCCGCCGGTGTGAAGCGTCAGTGCGCCGCCCTCGGGCATTGCGTCGCGGGCGTTGACCGCGACGTTGAGGATCGCGGATTCCAGCTGGGCCGGATCGGCCTCGATCGGGCACAGGCCGTCGGCGAGATCGGTCCGGATCTCCACCCGCTCGCCCAGGGTTCGGTCGAGGAGATCCGTCATGCCCCGGATATGGGCGTTGAGGTCGATCACCTCGGGCTGGAGCGGCTGGCGGCGGGCGAAGGCGAGGAGCTGGGCGGTCAGAGCGGCGGCCCGACCGGCGGTCTGGACGATCGCGTCGGCGAACCGGATGCGCTTGGCCTCGGCGATTCCGGGCCGGCGCAATATGTCGGCCGAGCCCTGGATGACGGTCAGAAGATTGTTGAAATCGTGAGCGATGCCGCCGGTCAGCTGGCCGAGCGCCTGCATCTTCTGGGCCTGGCGCAACTGCTCCTCGGCATGGGCCCGCTCCTCGACCTGGACCTGAAGCTCGGCATAGGCGCCGCTCAGGGCCTCCGCCCGAGCTTCGATCTCGCGCTTCGCCCGGCGAAGCGCGGTCTGCGAGACCCCGAGGATCAGCACCACCAGCACGGCCATCGCGACGAGCAGCCCGATGAGGCCGTAGCGGGTCAGCCGGCGCGAGACCGGCTCGCGCACGGAGCCGAGATAGACGCTTCCGATCCGCTCCCCTCCGCGGGTGACTGGGACCAAGGCGGCGACGGTGTCGGCGCCGCTTCGCGGCGTGCCCGCGGTCCTGGGAAGGGCCCCGGAGCGCCGGTCGTAGCCCGCGAACAGGATTCCCTGCCGGTCATAGACTCCGGCCGCGTCGATCTCCGGATTGACCCGGAGCGCGTCGACCGCCTCCTGAGCGGTCGCGGCGTCCCCGAAGTCCAGCGCCGCGGTAGCGCTGGCGGCGAGGATGTCGGCCTGGATCCTGGTTTCCCGATGCTTCTGCTCGCGATAGGCGCTCTCGTTCTGGAAGATGACGGCGAGCCCGATGGCGAGCAGGAGCAGCGCCATCACGCCCGCGGCGATCGGCACGTTGGGCCAGCGGTCAGCGAGCCGGGCGCGGGGGTTCATCAGGGCCTCCGCACGGTCAGCGCGATCCCGAGCAGGCGCGAGCTGATCCCCACCCCGCTCCTCGCCGCCTGGCCCTCGTCGATGTTGAATCGCACCCGGCCCTGATGGATGACGAAATGGATCATCCCGGCCTGCGCGCCGGCAGGGGCGTCGGTGACGGTGAGCACCGGCTTGCCCTTCAGCCCCTGCAGCATCGCCGGGGCGCTCCCCTGGACGAAGGCGACATGGCACCCGCCGGCGGCGGCGGGCGCACCGAGCCGCCGGACCCGGAGCGGATGGCCGTCGACCTGCTGGCCGCGCGCGGCCTCGTCGATCAGCCGGCCGAACGGGTCGCCGCCGAGGATGCAGATCTGGAGCGGCGCTCCGGGCCGCGGCCGGGCCGAGGCGGGCCAGGCGACATAGGCTGGGAATTTGGTGAGGAAGGCCGCCTTGACCGCGACGTCGCTGGGCGCCGCCGCCGCCGCCGCCGGTGCCGGCAGCGCAAGCAGCGCCAACGGCGCCGACAGAACCGATGGGAGGCGCAGCAGCCGACGGACCGGGGAGGGGAGGGGGCGGGCCATCAGAATCGAAGCCGGGTCCCGAGATAGACGCTTCGCCGGATGCGCTGCGCGCGCTGGACGTCGTCGCTTTCGACATGGGAACCATGGAGGAGATTGTTGCCCGCCACGTAGAGCTCGATCGGATCCGAGACCCGCCAGGCGAGACGCGCGTCGGCCTCGACATAGCCGCCCAGGCCGCTCGCCCCGAGATCGTCGACTCCCCTCAGGCCGACGTCGAGTTGGATCCGGTCGGTGAGGTCGATCTGCGAGCGGGCGACGACCTGGTAATCCGGATCGGCCCCGAGCGAAGCCCGGTCGGCGAGGTCGACGGCGCCGTCCTTGAGATGGAAATCCTTGGCCATGGCGGCGATTCCGAGGCTCGCCCGCCACCGGCTCGAAAGCCGATGGTTCAGCCACGCCTCGGCGCCATAGCTATGCCCCTTGAGCCCGTTCTGGAGACGGATCGGGAGCGGGTCGCCGGTGAACTCGGTGGTCCGGATGTCGTCGTAGAGATTGTAGAAGAGCGAGACCGAGAGGGTGGTCGAGGCGCCCGGCCGGCCGCGATAGCCGGCCTCGAACGCGATCAGCTTCTCGCTCTGGAAATTGGTCGCTTCGGCGAGCAGCGGCAGGAAGACGAGCTGGCGGTCGATCCGCGAGGGAGTCCGAACCGCCCGAGACACCGCGCCCCACAGGGTCGCCCGGTCGCTCGGCCGCCAGGCGAGGCGGAGGTTGGGAAGCAGCTGGACCCCGCTGAAGGTCGAGCGCTCGAGCTTCAATCCCGCGACGAGGTCGAGCTTGGGGGTGAGCGCCATCCGATCCTGGGCGAAGGCGTTCAGGATCCACAGCCGCCGGCTCTGAGGTGCGAGTTTGAAACCATTGAGATCGTTTATGAACTCGTCGCGAGTCGTTCGAATGCCGCCGCCCAGGACAATTTCGTGCGAGCCCCTGTGGGCGTTGAGCTGGGCTTCCAGGTCGAAAGTTTCGAGCGAGTCCCTCACCAGTATGAACCGGCGCCGGTAGTCGTCATAATAGGCCTGGACCTGAAGCTTGTCCTTGCCGCCCAGGCCGTGGGTCCAGCGGGCGAGCAGATTGTGGCCGCGGTCGCCGTCGCCGGGGAGCAAATCGACGTCCGTGTCGAAGATGTCGCCCTGGACGGTGACATGGTCGGTCTCGCCTCCGAAATCCGCTCGGAAGCCGGCCTGCCAGCCGGTTATCCCATCGTCACTGTCAGGCGCCGGCCCCGCCGGCATTTCCTCCCGGTCGAGCCCGTTGGCATAGACCCGGACCGCTCCGGCCTTGCCCAGGACGGCGCCGTAGCGAAGCGCAAGCGTCCGCTCGCTCGGGCCCGCCGTTGCGCGAACCAGCCCGCCGAGAGTCTCGCGGGAATCGCGGGTGGCGACGCTGACGATCCCGTTCACCGCGTTCGGGCCGTAGAGGGTGCCGCCGGGTCCGCTGATCACCTCGATCTGCCTGACGTCCTCGAGCAGTGGCGAATGGAGCTCCCAGAACACGCCCGAATTGAGGGTCGAATAGACGCTTCGCCCGTCGATGAGGACGAGCAGCTTGTTCGAGCTCTCTGCGCCGTTGAAGCCGCGCGAGGTGATCGCGAACTGCCGGGCGTCGAGCTGCTGCACCTGGAGGTTGGGCGCGAGCCGGAGCGCTTCGGGAAGGGAGGTCGCCGCGGACCGGACGATGTCGCTCCCGGTGATGACGAAGATCGAGGTCGGGGCCCGGCCGATCGGCTCGGCCTGCTTCGAGGCGGAGCTGACCTCGATCCGGGAGAGCTCCTCGATCGACAGGTCGCGAAGCGCCTCGACCGTCTCGGAGTCCTGAGAAGGCGTCTGGGCGAGCGCTGGGAAAGGAAGGGCGAGCAGCACCGCGCCGGCCCCGAGCGCAGGACAACGCTTCCGCATCATGTGATTGCGCTTCAACGATAATCCCCCGCTCGCCGCTATGTCCTCCGCGGCGGGCGTGACGTCAAGCACAAGGGTTAGTTTCCGTCATTGCGAGCGGAGCGAAGCAATCCAGTACTGAGCCTGTCACGGCCGCAGCGCTGGATTGCTTCGTCGCTTCCGCGAAGCGGCAGTTCATCCTGAGCGCCGCCGCAGGCGGCGTCGAAGGGCTCCTCGCAATGACGGGCAAGGGACCGGCGCGCCCTGCCTCTAAGGCGCCGGAGCCCTGCGCTGGATCTCCTCCGGCGCGTTGGCGACCAGGGACAGCATCGCGGTCCAGGCCGCGACATTCTGCCTGAGCTGCTCCGGATCGACCTTGTCCAGGGTATCGTCGGGCGTGTGGTGATAGCCGAAATACCGGGTGCCGTCCTGCTGGAGGTCGACCGCGGCGACTCCCGCAGCGACCCAGGGGCCGAGATCCACTCCGCCGCTCGCCGGAGTCGCGCTCCGGGCGATCCCCAGCGGGTACAAAGCGGCGGCGATGCGGTCGGCGAGGGCCGAATTGGCCTCGGCCAGGCCCGGGTCCATCCGCCACACCCGGTCGGCGCCGAAATCGGATTCGGAGACGAAGACGATCTTCTCGTCCTTATGGGCCGCCAGATAGGCCTTGTTGCCGAAGCCTCCGACCTCCTCGGAGCCGAACCAGACCACCCGGATCGTCCGCCGCGGACGCCCGGCCGCCATGATCCTCTTCGCGGCCGCCGCGGTGATGGCCACGCCTGCGGCATTGTCGATCGCCCCGGTGCCGAGGTCCCAGCTGTCGAGATGGCCTCCGACCAGGACGATCCCGGCCTCCGGATCGGTCCCGCGGACTTCGGCGACGACGTTGCCGGACTGGCGCATGCCGAGGTTTCGCGGAGTGAGCAGAAGCCGAAGCGTCACCGGCTTGCCGCGCTTCAGCACCCGCTGGAGCTGCTCGGCATCGGGGATCGAAAGCGCCGCCGCCGGGATCGGGGTCGCGCCCGGGGCCCAGCTCTGGACCCCGGTATGGGGGTTGCGGTGATAGTCGGTTCCGATCGAGCGGATGACGATAGCCGCGGCGCCCTTGCGGCTCGCCACCGACGGCCCGGTCCGCCTCACGCCTCCATAATAGCCATATTGCGACCCGTCCTGGGTGGCGGTCATCCCGTGCGTGACGAAGACGATCTTGCCGCGCACCGCCGAGTCCGGAGCGGCCTCCAGCTCGGCGAGGCTTTCGAAGCCGACGACCTGGCCGACCACGCCTCCGGGCGGAGTCGCCCCGCTGTTGCCGAGCGCGGTGACGACGAGCTTCTGCGGGAAGGGCGCGACGATCTCGGCCCGCTCCTCGCCGCGCACCCAGACCGGCATGTCGTAGGTCTCGACATGGACGTTGGCGAAACCCAGCGCCTTCAGCCGCCGAACCGCCCATTCCCGTGCTCGGGCCTCGGATTCGGTCCCAGCCGGCCTCGGCCCGACCTCGGTGGTGAGCCCCTCGACGATGTCGTAGGCGACCTCGTCCTTCAGCGCCGCGTCGCGCAGGCGCCCGGCCTGGTTGAGGTTCTGGGCAAGAGCCGGAAAAGCGGCGAGGGCGGCGGCGGCGAACAGCAGGGCTTTTTTCATGAGGCGGCCGTAGCCACTCCTTCATTGGGGCGAAAGCGGGAATCCAGGAACCCGTCATCCCGGCGAAAGCCGGGACCTCGGGGAGACCCACCGAGACTTCTTGTTCTGAGGTCCCGGCTTCCGCCGGGATGACGGGGAGGGTGACAATTCCCGCCCATCCCACTAGTTAGGCGCCGAACCCGAATTCCACCCCAGATTCACCGGAGACGCGCCGCCATGGCCGCACAATATAGCTACGTCATGAAGGGCATGACCAAGACCTTCCCGGGCGCCGCCAAGCCCATCCTCAACAACATCAATCTTCAATTCTATCCCGACGCGAAGATCGCGATCATCGGCCCGAACGGCTCGGGCAAGTCGACCTTGATGAAGATCATGGCGGGCCGCGACAAGGAGTATACCGGCGAAGCCTGGCCGGGCGAGCATATCCGGGTCGGCTATCTGGAGCAGGAGCCGCAGCTCGATCCGACCAAGACGGTCAAGGAGAACGTCATGGACGGGGTCCGCCCCGTCGCCGACATGATGGACCGCTTCAACGAGATCTCGACCCTCATGGGCGATCCGCCCGCCGATGCCGATTTCGACGCCCTGATGGCGGAGATGGGCGAGCTCCAGGAGAAGATCGACGCGGTCGACGGCTGGTCGCTCGACAACCAGCTAGAGATCGCGATGGACGCTCTGCGCTGCCCGCCCGGCGACAGCCCGATCGACAACCTCTCGGGCGGCGAGAAGCGCCGGGTCGCGCTCACCAAGCTTCTGCTCGAGAAGCCCGACATCCTCCTCCTCGACGAGCCCACCAACCATCTCGACGCCGAGAGCGTCCAGTGGCTGGAGAAGCATCTCGTCGACTATGCCGGCAACGTCATCCTCGTCACCCACGACCGCTACTTCCTCGACAATGTCGTGAACTGGGTGCTCGAGCTCGATCGCGGCCGCTACTACATCTACGAAAGCAATTATTCGGGCTATCTGGAGAAGAAGGCCAAGCGCCTCGAGCAGGAGGAGCGCGAGGAGCAGGGCAAGCAGAAGGCGATCCAGGAGGAGCTGGACTGGATCCGCCGCTCCCCCAAAGCGAGGCAGACCAAGTCCAAGGCGCGCATCAAGGCCTTCGACGAGCTGGTCGAGGCCCAGGAGAACCGCACCCCCGGCAAGGCCCAGATCCTCATCCAGGTCCCCGAGCGGCTCGGTGGAACCGTCATCGAGGTCAAGGGCCTGAGCAAGGCCTATGGCGACAAGCTTCTGTTCGACGATCTCAGCTTCTCGCTTCCGCCCGGCGGGATCGTCGGGGTGATCGGCCCGAACGGCGCCGGCAAGACCACCTTGTTCAAGCTCATCCGGGGCGAGGAGCAGCCCGACGACGGCTCGGTCCGGATCGGCGAGACGGTTCGCCTGGGCTATGTCGACCAGTCGCGCGACGCGCTCGATCCCGCCAAGAACGTGTGGGAAGAGGTCTCGGGCGGCTCCGACGTGTTCCGCTTCGGCAAGCACGAGGTCGGCACCCGGGCCTATGTCGGCGCATTCAACTTCAAGGGCCAGGACCAGCAGAAGAAGGTCGGCCAGCTCTCGGGCGGCGAGCGCAACCGGGTCCACATGGCCAAGATGCTCCAGAAGGGCGGCAACGTCCTGCTCCTCGACGAGCCCACCAACGACCTCGACGTCGAGACCCTGCGCGCCCTCGAAGACGCCCTGGAGAATTTCGCCGGCTGCGCCGTGGTCATAAGCCACGACCGCTTTTTCCTCGACCGCCTCGCCACCCATATCCTCGCCTTCGAGGGCGACAGCCATGTGGAGTGGTTCGAGGGCAATTTCGAGGCTTACGAAGAGGATAAGAGGCGGCGGATGGGCCCTGAGGCGGATCGACCGCATCGGATGACGTATCGGAAGCTGACCCGGTGAGGTGAGAGTGTAATGAAGAATGCTTTTATCAGCTGGTCCGGTGCCGATGCTCAACGGATAGCGGTGAATCTCAAGGAATTCGTGCGATCCGTTTTGCCGAGTCCAAATATTTTCGTTTCTTCGGAGGATATTCCTGGGGGAAAGCCGTGGTTCACCGAGATCGCCCGAGCGATTGACGATTGCAATGCTGGCGTGATCATTATCACGAAAGCAAGTCTGGCTCGGCCTTGGCTACATTTTGAGGCAGGTGCCATCGCTAAGCACATCGAGCAGTCATTTGTGATACCACTGCTTTGTGGCGTAGCGCCGGGCGATCTGTATGCTACCCCGTTAGCCCAGTTTCAGGCTTTGTCACTTAACCGAACCGACATTCTGAAGCTTTGCGGCGTTCTATCTCGTGCGCTTGATTATTCGGAAGAAGATTTGCAGCGTCGGTTCGACGTATGGTGGCAGGCGTTGGGTGACGAACTGCTCGATAGTATTCCAACTTCGCCAGCAGGCCCGGACGAGGAAAGTGAGCCGACGGTAGCCGACATCTCCACGCAACTCGAGCATCTGGCCTCAGCTATCGACAGCATGGCCGCAGATGTGAAACGCTTACGCGTCGAAGTCAGCCCTGCGATTATCGGGCAAGGTCCTTTGGCAACTGCGTCGACCGCTGAAGCGGCTCGGCTGATGCAGTCTTATAACTTGGGCGATAGAATCGCGGTGAGGCCTCTGGCGGCGCAGTCTCAAGGAAATAAGGTGCTACTAGACGTAAAGAAGCGTCGAGTTTTAAAAAGTCCGCCTAAGGGCTGAATAGAAGAATCGCTACAGTAGTTTAATCGATTCCCGCTGTTTCCACCGCGAGACCCTCGATCGTCGCCCCCTCGATCCGCTGCCCGAATGCGACTCTCTGCCGCTTGCCATATGCCTCGCCCGCCGGGGCCCACATTTGGTGGATCATGCCTCGGTTCACATCCACGACCCAATATTCCGCCACACCCTGCGAGGCGTAGACGGGCGCCTTGCGCAGGAGGTCATGATCGAGGCTGGTATGCGCGACCTCGACGAGCAGCGCGACCGACGCCCCCGGAATCGCTCCCGCCCCTCGGGGTTCAGTCGTCAGGATGATGTCCGGTTCGGGTTGATCGTGAGGAGTCATCGCGACCGACTGTTCGGTCGCCACGTGCAGGTCTGATCCCATCGCCTCCAGGGCCCGCCGTAGCCGATAGGCCAGCTCGTCCTTAGCAAAGCCGTGCGGGCGATGTTGCGGGTTCATCGTGTAGACCACGCCATCGATCAACTCCGTCCTTGCGTAGCGGTCGAATGCGCCGGCTTCGCTCAGACGCAGATAATCCTCGATTCGGAGCCTGATCGGATACTTCGAACCGGAGTTGTCCTCCCAAACGGGGGTTCCCCATAGCTCGCCTTGGATCAACTCCGACCTGGAATAATCGGCGAAGGCGCCCGAGCGCCTCAACAGCCAGAAGTCCGCCGCCTGGAGCCTGATCGGCTGGGGCTCCGACAGGAGCGGATGCTCGTTGACGACGGTGTCAGGCATGGTTCGCATGCTTAGCACATAGGTGGC
>DASQZF010000169.1:0-7029 GCA_035638835.1 Allosphingosinicella sp.
CACCAGTTGGTGCCGATGCACGCCACCCATCCCGGGGCGTCCAGCGCCCCGATCACGCCCGGCACCGCCAGGCCCTTTTCCTTGCTCCAGCGCGTCAGCCGGCTGTCCTCGGTCGGCCCTGCCATCACCGAAGCGTAGACCATGTCCGGAAGCCTGATGTCGCCCGCGAACGGCGCCGAGCCGTCGACCTTCGAGGGAGAATCCAGCCTCGGCAGGGCTTGTCCGGCCAGCCGGTTGTCGATCCCGGCGCGGATCGGCAGATGCTCGGGCAGGGCCTCGCCCGCGGCGGCCTCGGCGAGCTCGGCGAAGCTGAGCCTTCGGGCACCGTCGGTGACGAAGCCGCCCGCCGAATCCAGGGTCTCCCATTCGATTCCCCAGCGCCCCGCCGCCGCCTTCATCAGCAGCGCCCGGGCTCCGGCGCCGGCCTCGCGCAACGGCTTTTCGAAGGCCCGGACCGAGGTCGATCCGGCGGTCAGCATCGCCGCCTCGCCGCCTTCGAACTGCTGCGCCCGCCACCGCCTTGCGCCGCCCGCGAAGGAGCCGTCGTCCGGTCCTTCGGCCAGCAGCCGGTTGGCGTAGAGCGGGCCGATCGGGGCCGGCTCGACGCCCACCGTCCGCCAATCCGCGCCGAGCTCGTCGGCGACGATCTGGGCCAGCGCCGTCCAGCTGCCCTGGCCGAGCTCGGCCTGCGGCACCGCGACGAGCACTCGCCCGTCATTCCCGATCTTGAGGAAGGCGTTGAACGCCTGCTCGCCTTCGCCCGCGCGCAGATTGTGCGCGTAGGATCGCGGCCAGAGCGCCCAGGCGAGGATCAGCCCGGCGCCGCCGCCGCCGACGAGGAGGAGGGTCCGCCGGCTGATGCCCTTCGTCTCGCCGCCTCTCGCCATGGGGGGCTGATAGAGGGGCAGGGAGGACGGTGCTAGCCTCAAGAATTCCCCTCCCTGGAAGGGAGGGGTTAGGGGTGGGTAGGCAAGCGTAGCGAGACTTTTCGGCGTTGGAGTTTCGGCCGCCTTCGGCGGACCCACCCCCACCCCCTCCGTTTCAGGGAGGGGAGACCTCCGCCGAATACCGCTCCCTCAGAGTCTTCTTGTCGATCTTGCCGGTTCCCAGCTTCGGCAGGGGCTCGTCATAGACCCAGATATGCTGGGGGATCTTGTACAGCGCGATCCGTCCGTCGAGGAAATCGCGAAGCGCCTCCGCGTCCAGCGCTCGGTCTTCCTCCGAATAGATCACCGCCGCCGGCACTTCGCCGAGCCGCTCGCAAGGCACTCCGAACACCGAGGCTTCCGATACGGCCGGGTGGGAATAGATCGCCGCCTCGACCTCCTGGCAGCTGATATTCTCGCCGCCGCGGATGATGATGTCCTTCTTGCGGTCGACGATGAACAGATAATCCTCGTCGTCGAGAAACCCGATGTCGCCGGTCTTCAGGAATCCGTCCGCCGTAAACGCCGCGGCCGTCGAGGCCGGATCGTTCCAATAGCCGCGGAAATTGGCGGCGGAGCGGATTGCGATCTCGCCGCTCTCGCCGGTCGGAAGGTGCCGGTCTCCTTCGCCCAATATGGCGAGCTCGACGGTCGGCTTGTGCGGACGGCCCGTCGAGGCGGGCTTATCGGCGTAATTCTGCCAGAAATTTCCGCAGCCCACGGCATTGGTCTCGGTGAGGCCGTAGCCCAAAGCGGGCTGAGCGCCTTTGAAGCTCTCCTGAAGCCGCTTCACATGGGCGACAGGGCGCGGCGCGCCCCCGGCGGCGATGTCGGTCAGCGAGGACAAATCGAATTTCTCGCGGTCGGGATGCTGCATCAGCTCGAGGCTCATCGTCGGCACTCCGACGAAATAGGTCACCTTCTCGTCCTGGATGAGCCGAAGCGCTTCGCCGGGATCCCATTTCGACATCAGCACCATCCCGCGGCCGATGACGAAGCTGTTCAGGAGCACCGGCACCTCGCCGGTGACGTGGAACAGCGGAACGTTGACCAAGGTACGCGGCGGGTTGGCGGGCCCGCGTCCCTCGCTTTCCATGATCCCGAGCAAGGCGAGCAGGCTGATCGAATAGGTATAGATTCCGGTGGTGACGGCGCGGTGGGTGGAGACGGCGCCCTTGGCGACCCCGGTGGAGCCGGAGGTGAACAGGATGGTGGCGTCGTCCTCGGGCGCGACCGCCGGGAGATCTCCCTCGCCGCGGCCGAGCAAAGGCGCCAGCGCCTCGGCGATCGGCTTTTCGACCGGAAGGGTGACGCTGGCGGCGGCGAATCCGGTCGCTTCGAGGCGCTTCGCCCGGGGCGGGTCGCACAGGACCAGGGAGGGCGTGGTGAGCTCCAGGCCGTGGCGAAGCTCCTCGGCCTGCCACCAGCCGTTGACCAGGGTCGCGACTCCCCCCGCCTTCAGGATCGCCATATAGGCTACGATCCAGGCGGGGCAGTTGCGCATCGCGATCGCCACCCGGTCGCCCTTGCCGACGCCCCACCCGCCGACCAGCGCCCGCGCCAGCTCCGTCGCATGCTCGTTTAGCTCTGCGAAGGTCAGCCGCTCGCCGTCCGCGATCACCGCGGTCGTGCCCCCGTGCAGCATGCAGAAGGCATCGAACATCCCGGGCAGGGTCGGTGGCAGGTTGGCGACGATCTTGCGGCCCTCGGGATCCTCGGCGATCTGGATTCGGCCGCCGGGCCCCATCACCTGCGCCAGCACCGCGTCGAACTTGCGGTCCAGCTCGCTCGGCATCCGACTCTCCCTTTCCGTTTCTGCTTCCCCCTCCTATTAGGGCCTGTAGCGGGAGGGGGAAGCCTTTGATGGATGCTTTACTGACAAGCCTGTCGATGGCTGCCGACGATTATGTCCGATTCACCGACCTCGGGCTCAGCCCGACCCTGTTCGACTGGCCTTTCCCGCTGCGCTGGTATTCGCTCGCCTATCTGGCCGGGATCCTGATCGGCTGGTGGTATCTGATGAAGCTGATCGACCGGCCCGGGGCGCCGATGGCCCGGCGCCACGCCGACGACATGGTCTTCTACGCGACGCTAGGGATCATCCTGGGCGGCCGGCTCGGCTACGTCCTCTTCTACCGCCCGGGATATTATTTCTCCGATCCGATCCAGATCCTTCGGCTGTGGGACGGCGGAATGTCGTTCCACGGCGGAGTGCTCGGAGTGACCCTGGGCATCCTGTACATGGCGAGGAAGCACAAGCTCGACTGGCTCCGGGTCCACGATTACGTCGCCTGCTGCGTGCCCTTCGGGCTGTTCTTCGGCCGGCTCGCGAATTTCGTGAACGGCGAATTGTGGGGACGTCAGACGGACGTGCCCTGGGCGATCGTCTTCCCGGACGGGGGCGGCGTTCCGCGCCATCCGAGCCAGCTCTACGAAGCCGGCCTCGAAGGCATTTTCCTCTTCCTCGTCCTCTGGTTCCTCTTCTGGAAGACCGACGCCCGCTACCAGCCGGGCAAATTGGTCGGCGCCTTCCTGCTCGTCTACGGCCTCAGCCGGTTCCTCGTCGAGCTCGTCCGCCAGCCCGACCGGGGCCTCGAGAACCTGCCCTGGGGCCTCACCATGGGCCAGACCCTGACCGTTCCGATGGTGCTCGGCGGCGCCTGGCTGATCGCCACGGCGAAGGCGCGCAGGAAGCGGGTGGAGCCGATCCTGGGGACGGAGAGCGTGGCTTAGGTGGGGGTACCGGCCGGGCGGACTCAAACCCCGTTCGGGCTGAGCTTGTCGAAGCCCTCTCCTTCACTTACCGCGTCGAGAGAAAGGGGCTTCGACAGGCTCAGCCCGAACGGATTTTGGTGACCGACCCCCCCTCCCTCGCCGACCGCCTGCGCCGCCTGATCGCCGACCAGGGCCCGATCCCGGTCTCGGACTATATGGCGCTCGCCAATGCCCATTATTACGCCACCCGCGACCCGCTCGGCGCCTCGGGCGATTTCACCACGGCGCCCGAGATCAGCCAGATGTTCGGTGAGCTGGTGGGCCTCGCTCTGGCCGACGCCTGGCACCGCTCCGGCCGCCCGGACGGCGTTCGCTACGTCGAGCTCGGCCCGGGGCGGGGCACGCTCGCCGCCGACGCGCTTCGGGCGATGCGCTCCACCGGGCTCGAGCCGGAGGTCCATTTCGTCGAGACCAGCCCGGTTCTCCGCGCAGTGCAGGCGGAGCGGGCGCCGAACGCCGCCTGGCACGAGGATCTCGCCGACCTGCCCGAAGACGGCCCGATCCTCGCCGTCGCCAACGAATTTTTCGACGCTTTGCCGGTCCGCCAGCTGATCGCCACGGCCACCGGCTGGCGCGAGCGGCTTGTCACCGTCGACGCCGACCGCTTCGTCCCCGTCGCCGGCCCGCCGCTGCCGGATTCGGCCATTCCGGACCCTCTCCGCTCCGCACCCCCGGGCACTGTGATCGAGGCTTCGCCCGCCTCGCTCGCTCTGGCGCGCCTGCTCGCTGCCCGGATCGCTTTCGAAGGCGGCGCCGCCCTCATCGTCGACTATGGCCATGACCGGACCGGCGCGGGCGAGACCCTTCAGGCGGTTCGTCGGCACGAATATGCGGATCCCTGGGCGGAGCCCGGCGAAGCCGATCTCACCGCCCATGTCGATTTCGAATCGCTTGCGAGCGCCGCCGCTCGGGCCGGAGTCGCCGTCCACGGACCGGTCGCCCAGGGCGACTGGCTTGCGAGGCTCGGAATCGACGCCCGGGCGGAGGCGCTCGCCAAATCCGCTCCGAATCGCAGCGAGGAGCTGGAGATCGCAAGGAACCGACTCGTCTCGCCCGGGCAGATGGGCGAGCTGTTTCGGGTCCTGGGTCTTTCGGCCCAATCGTGGCCTGTTCCAGGAGGCTTCTCATGATCACCTATCGCGACGCCCTTCCCGAAGACTCGGAGGCGCTCGCCGACCTCCATCGCCGAAGCTTCGTGGAGACCTTCGCCCACCTCTACCGGCCGGAGGATCTGCAGGCGTTCCTCGAGCAGCTGAGCCCGGAAGGCTTCCGAGCGGAGCTGCTCGACGGGAAGCATCAGGTCCGATTCGCCGAAGAGGAGGGGGAGCCGGTCGCCTTCGTGAAGCTCGGGCCGATCACCCTCCCGGTGCGGCCCGACCGTCCGGCGCTCGAGTTCCGGCAGCTTTACGTCCTCAGGCAATGGCAGGGCGCCGGTGTCGCACAGGCCCTGTCGGAATGGGCGATCGAGCAGGCCCGCAGGCGCGGCGCCGAGGAGCTCTATCTCTCGGTCTTCACCGAGAATCACCGGGCCAAGGCCTTCTACCGCCGCTACGGCTTCACTTATGTCGGCCCCTACAAGTTCATGGTCGGCGAGCAGGCGGACGAGGATGAGATATGGAAGCTGCTATTGTAGAAACCCTGCGCGCCCACGCTCTCGAAGGCGTGCCGCACGGCTTCCTGGGCCGGCGGGGCGGAGTTTCGGAAGGCATTTGCACGGGCCTCAACGTCGGCCTGGGCTCCGCTGACGATCCCGACATGATCCGCGAAAATCGCCGGCGCGCCGTCGAGGCGGTCCGCCCCGGCGCCCGGCTGGTCACGGTGCATCAGATCCATTCCGCCGACTGCCTCTACGCCGCCGGCCCCTGGCCCGACGACGGCCGGCCCAGAGGCGACGCGATGGTCACCGACCGCCCCGGCCTCGTTCTCGGGATACTTACCGCCGATTGCGCTCCGGTGCTGCTCGCAGACCCACAAGCGGGGGTGGTCGGAGCCGCCCATGCCGGCTGGAAGGGGGCGTTCGGAGGGGTCGTCGAGGCGACGGTGGCGGAGATGGAGCGGCTCGGCGCCGACCGCGGCCGAATCGCCGCGGCCGTCGGACCCTGCATCGCCCGCCGGTCCTACGAGGTGGACGAGACTTTCCTGCGCCGCTTCACCGACTCCGATCCCGGGCACGAGACCTTCTTCACGCTCGGCCGCGAAGGCCATTGCCAGTTCGACCTCGAAGGCTTCGTCGTCTCCCGCCTCGCCGCTGCCGGCCTGACCAGGGTCGAAGCGCTCGGACAGGACACCTATTCCGATCCCGACCGCTTCTTCAGCTACCGCCGCTCGACCCACCGGGTGGAGCCCGATTACGGCCGCCAGATCAGCCTGATCGCCCTGGGGGACGGGGAATGAGCGGCTGGCGGCTGTTCGGAGTGCCCGGCTGGGGCTCTACCCTGGCCGAAGGCGCGCTCGCCTGGGTCGGCGAGCCGTTCGAGTTCGTCGACGTCGAAGGCTTCGACTCGCCCGGCCCGGCCCGCGACCGGCTGCTCGCCGTCAATCCGCTGGCGCGGGTCCCCACCCTGGTCGCGCCCGACGGGCGGGTCCTGACCGAAAGCGCCGCGATCATGCTCCTCCTGGCGGAGCTGAAGCCCGAAGCCGGCCTCGCGCCCCCGCCCGGCGATCCGCTGCGCTCCGCCTTCCTCAACCGGCTGGCATGGTTCGTCTCGGCACTCTACCCGACCTTCACCTATCGCGATTATCCGGAGCGCTGGGCTCCGGACGCCGCGGCGCAGCTCGTCGAGCGGGTGGACGCCTTCCGCCAGTCGCTCTGGCTGCAGTTCGAGGCGGAGGTCGGCGAGGGGCCCTGGGTGCTCGGCGAGAGCCCATCCGCGCTCGACCTCTACGTCACGATCGTCTCCCATTGGCGCCCGCGCCGGCCCTGGCTGGCGGAACATTGCCCGAAGCTCCACGCCATCGCGCTCCGGGCTGAGCGCCTGCCGGCCCTGGCGCCGGTGATGGAGCGCAATTTCCCGGACCCCCCTCCCTGAAAGGGAGGGGCTGGGGGTGGGTAGGCGAGCGCAGCGAGACTTCCTTCTGATTCGGAGTTTCGGCCGCCTTCGGCGGACCCACCCCTGACCCCTCCCTTGCAGGGAGGGGAGGATGCTGCGGCGCCGGCCGCATGACGGGTGGGGGTTTCGCCGCCATCCCCGCCATGCCATCAACCGCCAAAACAGGGGGAATACATGGCCGCACGTTGGGGCCTTTGGGGCGGGCTCGCCGCCTTCATCGTCATGCTCATGCTCCCCGCACCGGGGGGGATGTCGCCCGCGGCCTGGCGCACGACCGC
>DASQZF010000170.1:0-7126 GCA_035638835.1 Allosphingosinicella sp.
CCGAGGCGGCGCCTCCGCGGCGACCGGGTCCCGGTGCCCGCGCCTCGCCGGCGGACCGGCCTCCGCCGATCCCGCGCCCGGCGAAGCCTCGGCCCCGCCCGAGCGCAGGCGCCCGGCGACATCGAGCAGCATTTCCTCGACCTGTTCGAACCTTCTCCTCAGATCCGCCATGTCCCGGCCCCGGCGCCAGACGAGGAAGACGAGGAGCAGGAAGCTCGGCGCCCCGAACAGCGCCGCCGCCCAAAGCGCATAGTCGTCCGAACCGTCAATCACCGGCCGCTTCCGAGCTGCTCCACGCCGAGCAGCCGGTTGCGCTCCTCGACGGGGCCGGCCATCTGCTCGACGAGGCACCTCAGCGCCGTGGTGAAAGGCGCCTCGAGCGACTGCGGGTTGCGCTGGTCGCGCACCCTCCGGCTCATGCCGCGGATCGTCGGCCCGATCTTTGCGAGGGTCCGTCCCCTGACCGCCTTCTGCGCTGCGCTCGAGCTGAGGTCGATCGAGAAGCCGGCATGCTCCCGGAGGCCTTTCAGGAACGCGTCGAACTCGTCGAGCAGGATATCTTCGATCCCCTGCGCGTCGTAAAGCCGCTCCAGTCGCTCCTCGGGGCCGAACCTCTCACGCCCGTTCTCGGCCTGGGCGAGGATGTCGAGCCCCAGCGGCAGCAGCACCGGAGTCTTCGGCCGTCCCGCCGCCGGGTCGGCGAGAAGCAGCCCGCGCCCGACTTCCTCCTTGGGCTGCCCTGAAAAGACGGGAAAGACTGCGAAGCCATCCGCCGCCCACCCGGCGCGCTCGACGGCGAGGCGGCACAGGCTCGCAAGCGGCGAATCGCTGGGCCGCGACCCGCCGAGATGCTTGAAGTAGGTCGCGCCCCGGCCGCCGAAAAGGATGTCGATCGACCGCATGTCGCGCAGCCTGGGATGCTCGTCCTGGAGCAGGTGCAGCACCAGCCCCAGATAGTGCATCATTCCGCCCAGGGCGGTTTCGGCGCATTGCCTGAGGCCGACCCAGACTGGATCGTTCGCATGGTTGAGATAGGCTCGCTCGAACTCCCTGTGGAACGTCGCCCGGGCGACGAACAGGTTGACGAGCTGGGACCGCCGGCTCTCCGCCGTGGTCAGCGACCGCTCCGAAGAGGCCTGCTCGATCTCCTTCATCTGGTTCGGATCGATGTCGGTCACCAGCTTGGGATTGTTGACCAGATAGTCGCGGAAGAAGTGCGAGCCGGCGACCCGTACCGAGCCCTGCCAGATCAGCGCCTTATCGAGCCGAACCGCGAAGTCGGTCGTCCCGCCGCCGATGTCGAGCATCAGGATGAGTTGGCTGCTCCCCGCATTCTCCTGGTCCCTGTCGACCGCGAAATAGGCCGCGGCCGCCTCCGCCTCGGTCTGCACCATGAGCGGAAGCGCGGCCTGGACCTCGGCCTTCTCGTCCCTGATCCCCTTGAGGATGTCCTCGAGCGTCGAGCGGAATTGCGACTCCTGGTCCTGAGTGAAGGCTTGGGGAAATGAGAAGCGCCACTGGATGTCGTTCGTCCGTATCCCGGACTGGCGCAGCTCGGCGGCGATCATGAGCATCAGCTGGCGCAGGTAGACCCGCACCAGCGGACGGTCCTTGGACGAATCGCTCCACTTGAGGTCGAACTTGAGCTGCCCGTTCTTCACCGACTCGCTAAGCGCCAGGTAGCTGCCGCTGGCGAGCCGGGGCGTGAAGAAAGCGAGGTGGGTGAAGCCGACAGGAAGCGGCCGCAAATTGGGATCGGGATCGGCGGCGAACGCTCGAATCTCGTCCGTCGGGGTGCCGCTGATCTGCCGCTCCTTGAGAACGGTCGGAAGCGGCATGTCATGGTCGATCATCGGGAAAAAATCGGCATATTGCAACGGGAGCGCGGCATCGTTCCTGCCCGCGGGAAACACCAGCCGGTTCTGGAAGGCGATGCGCCGCAGGCCTTTCCGAACCGTGTCCACGAAGGCGATGGTGTTGCTGGTCCCGAAATCCACCGCGACGGTCGCCTCGCGGCTGTCGTCGCTCGTCGACGCCGGCCGGTCGACTAGGACGCAGCCGGCCGGAACGGAACCCCGCTCGCGGCTCGGCGGAGTCGCGAAGAAGACCGCCTCGACTCCATGGGGCACCCAATGGTGCTCGCCGATCGAATCGGAGACGGCGGCGAACCGGATGCGCTGGAGGATCGTCTCCCCGGAAGGACCCGTCAGCTCGGACGAGCGGGACGGAGTCACGCGCGCCTCCACCTCGCACCGGCCCGAGCCCCACTCCAGCGCGCGCTTCGCCTTGTCCTCGTCCAGCGCACCGCCCGCGACATCGGCGAGGATGAGCTCGCGCGACGCGCCGAAGCGGGTCACCAGCTCGGCCTTGGGGTTGTATTCGAACCGCAGATAGTTCCAGTGCCAGTCCTTCTCCTCGAAGTTCGGCCACAGGGCGAGGTCGCCCGGCGCCGGCATCTCGATCGTCTCGGCCGGGCCGTAGCGCCTGCGCAACAGAGCGGTCTTGCCGGCCGCGAGCGGCACCCTCAGCACCACGTCCACGCCGTCGGCGGAAGCTTCGAGCGAGACGCTTTGCGAAAGCTCCGAATGGCCGTCGAAGAACAGGAGCGCGAGCGGGCTCAGCGGCACGAGCGAGCGCTTGAAGTCGTCGGGGTTGAATTCGGCCTCGGCGCCCGCCTGGAAGCGGACGAACGTGTCGGCGAAGAAATCCTCCGCGCGAAGCAGGACCACCCCCTTCTTCGCCGCCGCCGCCCGGCGGTCGGCGAACAGGGTCTCGTCGGCCAGCTCGCCCAAAGTCGCCCCGCCCCAGACGGAGACGTCGTGCTCCTCGCGCTCGAGCGCCCGCGCCACCGACGCGTCGACCAGCATGAACTGCGCCTTCGACGCCGCAACGTTGCGCGGCCGCACCGTGAGCGCGCAGTCGAGGTCGGCCGGGCCGCCACTCGTCCAGGTCCTGCCGAGCATCCCGAAGAAGGGCGAGGGATAGGCCAGGTTGCCGATCTCGGCGGGCTCGGGCGCCGGGCCGCCCCCCTGTTTCCGGGTCGCGCAATCTTTCTTGAAGGCCTCGATCTGTCCGATGAGCTTCTCGCGGTCGTCCGGCCGGTCGGCGAGCCCGCCGAGCTTCCGAAGGCCCGTGACGAGCTGATCGAGATATTTTTCGAGTATCGTCCAGGCGCCCCGCCGAAGCCCGCCTGCGACCGTCGGGTCGGCGATGCTCCCCCCTTTCCAGGGAAGCGGGCCGTCGAGCAGAGCGATTCGGCGGCCGGGCGCGACCAGGGTGACGGGCGACAGCATTGCGAGCGCCTCGAAACGCTCACCGCGCGCGATGAAGTCGACGACTCCGAGCCGGCTCCATTTCGCCTCGGAGGCCACGGCCCCCTGCGGGATGAGCTCTTCGAGGACGCTGCGCAGGCGGGTCGGCCGAGGCCCCTGCCCTTTCGCTCGCCCCTGCTCTTCCTCCTTGGTCGTCGCGAAGTCGAAGCTGTCGATCGACAGCGTATAATCGTCCTTGTGGGTCGGCTGCAGCGCGAACAGAGTCAGCAGCGCGCGCCACTGCGCGCGCACCTGGTCGTGCGCCTCGTGCGTGGAGTCGAACAGCGCGTCGTGGACGAGCTGGACCTGGGCCCACGCGTCCGGAATGCTCTTGAGCGCGTCGGGGGCAACGTCGGTCCGCTTTTCGATCGGGAGGCCGCTCGCGAGCCCGTCCAGGCTGCCGAAGGTCCGCCATGCGCCGATCTTGGCGGCCTTGAGATCGCCGTGGGTGAAGTCCGCCTCGAGCGGCAGGTTGTAAACGGCCATCTTCAATTCCCCCCGTCGAGGCCGGCGGCGACCGCGCTGTTCGAATGCATCGCTTCGACGATTCCGCCCAGCCCGCTGTTGCGGCTGCTCCTCGGCCGCGCGTTCAACGCGCGCATGAGGTCGGCGGCCGTGGTCAGCGGCGTGTCTCCCGCGCGGCTTCCGACCGCCCGGTCGAAGGCCGAGGCATAGGCCGCCTCGCTCAGCGTGCGCGCCACCGGCACGGTCAGCGGGCTGTTCTCGTCCTTGCGGAAGCTCGGCTGGGAGAGGAAGCCGTTCATGTCCCACAGGTCGAACGCCATTTCGGCGCTTCCGCCGCTCTGCCTCGACAGGAGCTGGATGGTGAGCGCCCATTCGGCGAACTGGTCGACGTAGCGGTCCATGGACGCCATCGCGCCCGCGAAGGCCGCATCCGTCGTGTCGAGCCCGTCGAGCCCGTAGCCCTTGAACCATGCACGCTTGCGATAGGAGCCGCTGAAGACGCCGGCGTCCCGGTTGAGGATCGGCTGCCAATGCTTCCAGGCTGCGGCGAAGCGGATCTGCCGGCCGAGCTGAGCGTAGACTTCATTGGGCTTCTCGTCCCGGACCGGCGGCAGGTCGCCCCAGCCGAAGCGATGCTCCTCCTTCCGCGCGGACACCAGGACCCGGGTCGCCACTCGCTCCTTCGGCGGCTGCTTGGGCGGCTCGCCGGCGAAGAACCCGCAGGCGCCGACGGCGGCGATCAGCTCCGGAAGCAAAGCCGGGTTGATCTGCCCGCCTTTGCCGGGATTGTGATAGCCGAGCTCGAACTTGCTGTTCCAGCCGACGAGATAGGCGTCGTCGAAGACGTGCTCGCGCTCGAACAGGTCGTGATAGTAGCGAAGCGCCGCCTTGGTCTGCGGCAGGAGCTCGTCCGCTCGGGCGACCGTCTCGCCGCGCTTGGGCGGAGTGAAACCGAAATAGGGAAGCATGAGGACTCCGCTGATTCGCGCGCCCTTCTTGATGCCCTTTTTGTCGAGCTCGCGCCGAAGCAGCCGAGCCACCGTCGGAAATCCCGCGGCGCCGGTGCCGCCGAACGCCGAGCCGACGAGGAGAAGGTCGACTCCGTCCCCGCCGCCGGCCGCGACGAGCTTGTTGACGATATCGACCCAGAAAGGGTCGCTTTCCTTGCGGATCGCCGCCGTCATCGCCGCTGAGCCGACATGCGCGCGCGCCTGGTAGCCGATGTCGAGCTTCAGCCTCTGCTCCTCCTGGGTGAACAGGAGGTCGAACAGCTTGCCGTCGCCGCCCAGGTCGCCCAGCGCGCTTTCGAGGCTCGAATTGTCGTCCGGATGAGGAGTCCAGAGCGAGCGCTTGAAGGTCGAGACTTCGGTCAGGAGAAGGTCCGACCCCTCGATATGGTGGGCGCCGTCGCCGCGCCAGTTCTGCCGAGCCTCCATGTAGGCGGTGAGCGTCTGGTTGGCCCGGCTGACATTGCCGTTGCTCTTGTCCTGGTCGATGAATCCGACCTGGAGCGTCGCGGGGCCGAGGCCGGCGCCGCAGCAATGGAGGATCGCCTCCACGACCTTCGCGCCGGTACCGCCGACGCCGAGGAGCATTTTCGCGGTCATTGCGGATCTACCTTCAAACGAGAAAGGAGGCGAAGGGGACGGACGGCTTCATCACTCGCGACGCACCCCACGCGGTCCCGGCCCAATAGACCGCGAGCCCGGCGATAAAGGCCGGCGCGCCACCCCATAGGTGGCGCGGAACGTCGATCAGCGCGCCGAGATCGTGCGGAACGATAAGCAACCACCACAGGAGGCCGGTCGCGCCGAGATAGGCGACCAGCAGTGCGACCCAGAGGCCGAGGCTGCGGGTCTGGCTCGCCGGGCCGGCGACCTTCCGTTCGCCCGCCAGGGCCGTGAAGTTCCAGGCGAGCGCGAGGGCCAGCGCGGCCGCGAGCACGCAATTCGCCCAGGTGACGAAATGAGTGGCGACTCGGGTCGCGTCGAGCGTCAGGGTCGCGTCGAGGTCCGCGGCGTCGCCGCCGGCGCCCTTCTGCAGCTGCGCGATCCGCTCGGCGCTGATGATGTCCGGATTTCCATCCCAGGTTCCGAGATAGACCCACATCAGGACTATCGCCGCGACGAAGGCGGCGACCGGCGCAGCGACCGCCATTATCCATCCCTGCCTCACCATCCGCCCCCGTTCATCGTTCCACCGTTCATTGCTCTACGTTGAGGATCAGGGCGAAGCGCCGGGTCGCCCTATTCTGCCCCTCCAGGCGCGCCGCGAGCTGGCTTTCGAGTATGTTGCCGAGCCGGTCGAGCTTGAGCGCCTTGAACCGGGCGGGGCGAGACGCGGCGAACGCCGGCAAATCCTCCTCGCTCACCGACCACTCGCGCATCCAGCCGGTCTGGCCGCCGCCCGCCTTGAGCCCGGTCGCGCCCAGCTCGGCCGCGACGTAATGGATTCCCGGGTTGAGCCGCCCGACGGCCTGCGGCGTGACGGAGAAGCGGGCGCGGCCGCCCTCCGAGTCGCTCCAGGGATTCTGCAGCGGAACGACCTTGGTCCACATTCCGGCGCTGCAGCGGCTGAGGTCGTCCTGCCCGGTGAGCTGCCAGACCTGGGTGTTTCGGAAGGGCTCGCCGGACCAGACGAGGCCGGCCGGCAGGCCCTCGCCCGGGTCGATCTCGGCGCCGAGGCTTCCGCCCAGCGACTGCGCGCGTGGCCTGTCGATCCGATAGGCCGGGAGCTTCGCCAGCCCCGGTGCGAGCCGCGTCGGCCAGCTCGAAATGCCGGCGCCCTGGGCGGCGAGCTGCGGCTGGACCGCGGGATCGGGAAGCGCCGTCGAAAAGAGCGAGAAGCGCAGCCGGTCCTGAGACAAAGCCGGGCTTTGCGCCTCCGCGAGCGCTCGGTAGAGGCGTTGAACCGCGGCGTCCGGTCCGGCGACGATTACGAAGAGCGGTCGCTCGCTTGCCCCTGTGTAGGTGCCGACGCCCGGGGTCGCGGTATAGATCGGACCCTTGAAGGGAGCTCGGATGCCGATCACGCCGATGGCGCGGCCGCTCTCCAGGATACGGCGCAGCGGGGTTCCAAGCGCGACTTCGACGCTTTCGCGATGCGACCGGTTGTCGAGCCACAGGTCGGAGATGAGGATGTTGAGGCGATCGGCCGAATCGCCGGCGATCCGCTCCAGCGCGGCGTCGATCGCGCTCTCGAGCACGTCGCATTCGGGGGTGCGGCAGGTATAGGGTTCAGGAGTCGTGTAGCTGCGGACTTGCGCAGCGGCGATCGGGTGGAACCCGGTTCCGAAATCGATGAATTCGGCGCTCGGATGTTCGCGCGCGGCGAGCGAGATGAGGTCCGCG
>DASQZF010000171.1:0-27071 GCA_035638835.1 Allosphingosinicella sp.
CGGCGGTGGAGGAAGTGAGCGAGCTGACGTCTTTCACGTCGGCGCGGGTGTAGCTGAGGCTGAAGCCCAGCCCGTTGTCCCACTCCTTCGCGATGCGCGCGACGGCAATGATCGACCGGCCCCGGCTGTCGTTCGTCATCAGCAGGTCCTGATTGGTCGTCGCCACTCCATTGAGCGCGTTATAGCGCGGCCGTCCGTCGGGCAACGTCCCCGAGGCCACCGAGCGAATGTCGGTGATCACATAGGAGTCGATGACATTGCCGTAGAGCACGTCCGCGCCGACCAGCCAGCCATCGCCGAGGGGGCCGAAATCGGCTTCGTAATTGACCGAAAGCGACGCCTTGAGCTGGCTCGCCACATCGAGATCGGGATCGATGGCGTTGGTGGGCGCGAGCGCCAGGGAGCCGGTGTTGGTCGCCAGGAAGTTGCGCAGCTCCGGGCCGTAATTCTGGCCCGTTACGTTGTTCAGAGCTTGCCCGCAAATCACGGTCGCTTCGGCCACCGTCGGAGCGGTGGGGTTGGCTGCGTTGCGAGTCTGGATGTTGCAACCGGCTGCCGAAGTGTTGCGCGCAATGTCGATCGCGTTGGTCAGCTGACCCGTATTGGAGAAGCTGTTCGAGACATAGACGTCCGGAGTGCCGCCGGCGAAGATGCCGACTCCGCCGCGGATGATCAGCCGGTCCTGGGGCTTCCAGTTGAAGCCGAAGCGCGGCTGGATGATGCTGCGGCCGCTGAACGTCTCGGCGTTGGAAAAGCCGTAGCGCGCCAGGAAGTTCGGGTTGAGCGGCGGCCGGGTCGGATTGGTGAACGCGTCGTAGCGTATGCCGAAGGTAAGCTGCAGTGCGTCGCTGACATCCCAATCGTCCTGGATGCCGATCGTGAAGTTCTGAGTGCTGAACTGAGCAGCCGCATCGTTCGGATCCAGCGAAGGCACTGCGCCGCCGAGGCGGAAGCGGTTGGCCCGGCCATTCTGAAAGTCGGTGAGGGTGTCGAAATAGAGATCGCCGAGCGAGCGCTGCAGGAAGAGATTGTAGACGGAGATGTCCGTGTATCCGGCGGTCAAGCGCAGCGAGTGATCGCCGGCGGAGTAGCGAAGGGTGGCATCGACCGATTTATTTTCGGTATTGAGGTCGTTCGATTGGCGGCTGACGTCCGGACCGAAGAAGACTCGAGCCGTGCTGCACGAGGTCAGCGAGTTGTTGGGCGCCGGCGGATTGGCCGGATCCAGGCAGACCTCGAACTGGGAGATATCCCGGCCGCCGAACGGCGTCTGGTCGCGATTGTAGTCGCGGTAGCTGACCCGGACTTCGCTCGATAGCTTGCTCGACCAGGTCGAGTTGAGCTGGAATACGCCTGAATTCACCTCCTCCAGCAGCTCGTAACCATTGGACTGGAGGCCAATCGCGAAGGTCGGAGTGGTAAAGGTGTTCTGCTGGAACTGCTGAGTGCCAATGTTGCGAACGTAGCTGAGCGATGCGCGATGGTCGTCGCTGATGTTCCAGTCGAGCTTGGCGACGAACTTCTCGTCTTCTTCCACGGCATTCTGGATCAGGCCGAGCGTGTCGTAGCCGTAGCGCGATTGGGCGACGCTGCTCACCGTCTCGATCTGGCCGAGCGATATCAGGGGGACTTGATTCGCGAAGCCGGGTCCGACGCCCTCGTCGAACGGATCGCTTTCGTCGGTTTTCTCGTAAGCGAACATGAAGAACAGCCGGTCCTTGATGATGGGACCGGAGATGAAGCCGCCATATTGCTTGGATTCGAACTCCAGATCGATGTTCTGGCCGCGGGTGCGGTCGCCGGTCAGGCTGTCGTCGGTGTAGGTGCCGAAAATGCTGCCGCGGAACCGGTTGCCGCCGGAGCGGAGGACGACGTTGACGGCGCCGCCCTGGAAATCGCCCTCGGCGATGTCATACGGGGCGACCTTGACGGCAAGCTGCTCGATCGCGTCGAACGGCACCGGCCCGCGCGAGGTCGGAAGGCCGCCCGGATTGAGCCCGAAATCGTCCGAAAACTGGACGCCGTCGACGGAAAAGCGATTGAAGCGTCCATTCTGGCCTGCGACCTCGATGGCGCGGCCGCTGCCGGGCGCCAGATCGAGGTTCACGAAAGGATCGCGCCTGGCGATGTCGCGAATGTCGCGATTGACCGAAGCGACTCCCTCGATCTCTTCGCGGCCGAAGGTCGAGATCGGGCCCTGGGAGGTTTCGCGAACGCCGCGAGTACCGGTGACGATGATCTCCGCCCCCTCGGCGGTGAGCTCCACCGGGAGGCGAAGCGGTTCGCCGGCGGTCAGCGATATGTCCTGCGCCGTCGCCTGCTCGAACCCGGGCGCCGTGATCTGAATGGTGTACGGGCCGCCGACTCGAAGGCCGGACGCGTCGAAACTTCCATCCTGGCCGGTTTCGACGCGCGAGACCGTGCCGGAGGGCTGGTGGGTAATCACGACCTGCGCATTGGGGACCGCGGAACCGCCCGAGGTTATGTCCCCGCGAATGGAGCCGGTCGTCTCCTGAGCGTAAGCAGCGGCAGGTGCAATGATCGCAGCCGCCGCGCAAAACAGCGTGAACTTCCTCATGGTAGCTAATTCCCCTCGGAGGCCGAATCGCCTCTTCCCGGCGCCTGCTATAGCCCCAGTGAGACGATTCGAAGACTCAATCCGCACCCGCCGGCAAAAAAGTCAGGTGGGGTTGCAGCTATGTCGCACCGGAACCTAAGTGATTGATTAAGCTCGCGGAACAAATCAGGCTCGAGGGGCGGCGGAAGGCCCGTCGAGGCGCCGTCCGAAGGCAACTGCAAGCGCCACGAGCGGCGGAACGAGGACGATCGAGAGCACCACCTTGGCGATCATCTGGCCGACCAGGAGGTCGGTGATCGGAAATACGCCGTAGAACGAGATGGTGATGAACAGGAGGGTGTCGACGATCTGCGAAAGCACCGCGGCGATTCCCGCCCGAAGCCAGACCACCCGCCCCTCCCCTTTGCCGCGAAGCGCGCTGAAAATGGTCACGTTGAGGAACTGCGACACCCCGTAGGCGATGATCCCGGCGATCCAGATCCGCGGGGTCCCTCTCATGATCGTGTCGAAGGCGGCGAGCCGGTCCGCCGGCATGTCCTGCGCGGCAGGCAGGTTCAGGACGAAGATCGCGAGGAGGATCGAGAAGATCAGGGGCGCGAAGCCGATCAGGACGAGGCGGTTCGCCGTCTCCCGCCCGAACAGCTCGGCGACCGCGCTCGATGCCACGACGAGGAGCAGGAAGGCGAAGATGCCCGCCTCGACCCCCAGCGGCCCGAGCGCCACCTGCTTGTTGGCGAGAACGCCCGCGATGCAGACCATCCCGCCGTAGAAGATCGAATAGGCGAAGAGGGAGCGGGGAATGGCGGGCGCGCCGGGTTGGGAGATTGGGGCTCGGGTCGACATGACGGCTGCGTAACCGGTTTGGCGGGGAGCGTCGATGGTTGTTCTGATCCTCCCCGTGCGAAGCATGGGGTCGGGGACCACCCGCAGGGTGGCGGAGGGGTAGAAGGCGCCGAGGTCGCAGGCTCGCGCAAGAACCTTCCGACACCGTGCAATTACCCCTCCACCACACTTCGTGTGGTCCCCCTCCCCATCTGGCGACGGGGAGGATTAAAAAGGGCTTTCCGTCCGGCCCGGTTGCCGCCATCAGTGCGCCCGTGACCGGAACCCGCCTGGACGTCCTCGCCATCGGCGACGCGATCGTGGACGTCATCGCCCATGTCGACGAGCGCTTCCTGGCGGAGGAGGCGCTGGTCAAGGGCTCGATGCAGGTGCTCGACTCCGAAGGCGCCAAACGACTTTACTCCAGGATGCCCCAGGCCAAGGAGACGAGCGGCGGCTCGGCGGCGAACACGATGGCCGGAGTTGCGGCGCTCGGCGGCCGGGCCGGCTTCGTCGGCCAGATCGCAGAGGACCAGCTCGGCGACATCTTCGCCCACGACATACGCGCGCTGGGGGTCGAATTCCGGACTCCGCCGCTGCGCGGGGGCCTTCCGACCGGACGTTGCCTGATCGTCGTCACGCCGGACGCCCAGCGGACGATGAACACCTTCCGGGGCGCCGCTCACGAGCTGACCGTCGACGCGCTCGACGAGGAGCAGATCCGGGGCTCCGCGATCCTCTATCTCGAGGCCTATCTGTGGCGGTCGAAGGGCCCTCGGGCGGCGATGGAGGAGGCGATGCGGATCGCCCGCGAGGCGGGCCGCAAGGTCGCCTTCACCCTCTCCGACATCGCCTGCATCGCCCCGCACCGGTCCGAGATGATGGCGATGATCGAGGCCGGCGCGATCGACCTCCTGTTCGCCAACGAGAACGAGATACGCGAGCTTGCGGACCTGCCCGACCGAGCTTCCGCGATCGCCTCGATCCGGGACAAGGTCCCGCTGGTCGTGGTCACCTGCGGCGAGGACGGAGCCGTCGCGGTGGAGGGCGGCCTGCACGTGGAGGTGCCGATCGCCCGGATCGGGCGGGGGGTCGTGGACACGACGGGCGCCGGCGACCTGTTCGCCGCCGGCTTCCTGGTCGGCCAGGCGCAGGGGCGGAGCCTGGAAAAATCGCTTCGGATCGGGGCCGTCGCCGCCGCGGAGATCATCTCCCATGTCGGAGCGCGCCCGGAGGCCGGGCTGAAGGAATTGGTGGAGAAGCTGTGAGACGCCTTGCAGTCTATTGCGGCTCCTCGATGGGCGCCGACCCGCTGTTCGCCGAAATCGCCCGCGACCTCGGAGTGGAGATGGCCCGCCGCGGGATCGACCTCGTCTATGGCGGCGGCCATCGCGGGCTGATGGGGGTCGTCGCAGACTCGGTGCTGGCCGGCGGCGGCAAGGCGTTCGGGGTCATCCCGCAGAGCCTGGTCGATCTCGAAGTCGCCCATACCGGCCTGACCGAGCTCCACACGGTCGTCACCATGCACGAGCGCAAGGCGAAGATGACCGAGCTCACCGACGGCTTCATCGCGATCCCGGGCGGGATCGGCACCCTCGACGAGCTGTTCGAGGCCTGGACCTGGAACGCTCTGGGCTATCATTCGAAGCCCTTTTGCCTGCTCAACGTGGCAGGCTTCTGGGACCGGTTGATCGAATTCCTCGACCATGTGACCCAAAGCGGATTCATGTCGCCGGCGCGGCGCTCTCAGCTGCTCGTCGCGAACGAGATCGGCGAGGCCATCGAAAAGCTGGACGAAGCCGAAAAAGCCGCCGAAACCAGGATGGTGTGGTAGCCCTCGCCGTCATTGCGAGCGAAGCGAAGCAATCCAGTGCGGCGTCGGACGCCGGCTGGATTGCTTCGTCGCTTCCGTGTAGCGGAAGTTTATCCTGAGCGCCGCCGCAGGCGGCGTCGAAGGGCTCCTCGCAATGACGGAGGCAGGGCGTTACTGCCGAGGCGGAACACGGGGATGGGGAAGCAGCAATGAACGACGTCAACCGGATCCTGATGGGAATAGCCGGGATCCTGGTCATCCTCGGGATCGCCTTCCTCCTTTCCTCGAACAAGCGGGGAATCCGGCTTCGGGTGGTCGGTCCCGCCTTCGCGCTTCAGGCGGGCATCGCCGTCCTGGTCCTCTATACGCCCTGGGGCCGGCGCGGGATCGACGCCATGGCGAGCGGGGTCGCCAACCTGCTGGGCTACGCCAACAAGGGCACCGAATTCCTGTTCGGGCCGTCCGCGACCAATCCGCTCGCCCAGACCTTCGCGCTCGGAGCGCTGCCCGTCATCGTCTTCTTCGCCGCGCTCGTGTCGATCCTCTATTATCTCGGGATCATGCAGCGGGTGGTGCGCTGGGTGGGCGGAGCGATCGGCTGGGTGACCGGGATCAGCCGGGTCGAATCCCTCGGCTCCGCCGCCAACATCTTCGTCGGCCAGTCCGAATCGCCGCTCGTCGTGAGGCCCTATCTCGCCGCGCTGACTCCGCCGCAGCTGTTCACCTTGATGACGGTGGGAATGGCGGGCGTCGCCGGAACCATCCTCGCGGCCTATGCGGCCCTGCTCGGTCCGCAGGCCCTGCCCTTCCTGCTCGCCGCCGCCTTCATGTCCGCCCCCGGCGGGATTCTGATGTCGAAGATCATGATGCCCGACACAATCGCCCCCAGCGAGCCCGAGCAGCTCGAGCTTCCGGCGGCCCGGATCAGCGCTCAGGGGCCCGCCGCTCTGCTTCCGGAAGGGAAGCCGGTTTCGGACGAGCCGGTCGAGGTGGCCGAGACGTTCGAAGAAGGCGAGCGGCCGGCCAACATCATCATGGCGGCGGCGCAGGGCGCCCAGACCGGAGTCCGGCTCGCCGTGGCGGTCGGAGCGATGGTCCTGGCCTTCGTCGCCCTGGTCGCCCTCGCCAACGGCCTGCTCGGCGGAGTC
This sequence comes from Allosphingosinicella sp., assembly GCA_035638835.1. Lineage (GTDB taxonomy): Bacteria > Pseudomonadota > Alphaproteobacteria > Sphingomonadales > Sphingomonadaceae > Allosphingosinicella. The sequence continues at coordinate 6,362 of DASQZF010000171.1, forward strand.
GGCGGCTGGTTCGGCTACCCGAATTTGAGCTTCCAGCAGATCGTCGGCTACGTCTTCCAGCCGATCATGTTCCTGATCGGAGTGCCGTGGAACGAAGCGGGAGTCGCGGGCGGGCTGTTCGGCACCAAGATCGTCCTCAACGAGTTCGTCGCCTTCATCGATCTCGGCCAGATCCAGGCCGCCCAGATCTCGGAGCGAAGCCGGGCCATCGTCACCTTCGCGCTCTGCGGCTTCGCCAATTTCAGCTCGATCGCGATCCAGATGGCGGTGACCGGCGGCCTCGCCCCCAACCAGCGCCCGATGATCGCCAAGCTCGGGATCCGGGCGCTGATCGCCGGCTCGCTCGCCAATCTGATGAGCGCGGCCCTGGCGGGGCTTCTGCTTCCTTAGCTCGTCGCCCCAGCGAGGCTGGGGCCCGATCGCATAAATGGTGCCAGGCACCGATTACGCGTTTATACACCGATTACGCGTTTATAATTGGTGCCTGGCACCAATTACGCCGAAGCTCGGGATCCGGGCGCTGATCGCCGGCTTGCCCGCCAATCTGGTGAGCGCGGCTCTGGCGGGGCTTTTGCTTCCTTGGCTCGTCATTGCGAGCCCTTCGACGCCGCCTGCGGCGGCGCTCAGGATAAACTGCTGCTGCGCAGCAGCGAAGCAATCCAGCGCTGCCTCCGACGCAGTCTGGATTGCTTCGTCGCTTCGCTCCTCGCAATGACGGTGCGTTGCGGGTAAAAGCACGGCATGGCCACCCTCCCAGAACCCCGCCCGATCGCCTCCGTCTCGCTGACGGAGTCCGACTCGAACCCCGAAGGCTTCGCCGACGAGGTCGGCCGGAGCTTCGAGGAATATGGCTTCGCCATCATCGCCGACCACGGCATCCCGGACGACCTCATCCGCCGGGCGGAGGAGAAGGCCAAGGCCTTCTTCGCGCTCCCCGACGAAGTCAAGCGCCGCTACCACGCCCCCGGCGGCGGCGGCGCCCGGGGCTACACGCCGTTCGGGATCGAGACCGCCAAGGGCCACAAGGCGCACGATCTCAAGGAATTCTGGCATGTCGGCCGCGAGCTGCCGGAAGGCCATCCCTTCCGAGGCCCGATGCCCGACAATGTCTGGCCCGAGGAAGTGACCGGCTTCCACGACACCCTCCTCGAGCTTTACGACACGCTCGACCGAACCGGGGTCAAGATCCTGAGGGCGGTGGCCCGCTATCTCGGGATCGAGGAAGAGTATCTCGTCGATTCGGTCCGCGACGGCAATTCGGTGCTCCGCCTACTCCATTACCCGCCGATCGAGGGTGAGCCCGGGAGCCATATCCGCGCCGGCGCCCATGAGGACATCAACACCGTCACCCTCCTGCTCGGCGCCGAGGAAGCGGGGCTGGAGCTCCTGACCCGCGAGGGGCAATGGATCCCGGTGTCGCCCAAACCGGGCGAGCTGGTCGTCAACATCGGCGACATGCTCCAGCGGCTGACCAACGGCCGGCTGCGCTCCACTTCGCACCGGGTCGTCAACCCGCCGCTCGAGCGCTTCGGCCATTCGCGCTACTCGATGCCCTTCTTCCTGCACTTCCGTTCGGACTTCGTCATCGAGGCCCTGCCCGGGACGGTTCCGCCGGGCGAGCAGCCGAAATGGCCGACCTGCACCGCGGACGAATATCTCCAGGAGCGGCTGAGAGAGATCAAATTGGCCTGATTGCCTCCCCATGCGGAGCATGGGGAGGGGGACCACCCGAAGGGTGGTGGAGGGGTGTAAGGCGCAGGCTTCCGCCGTCGAGCGCTCGAACCTCTGAGTCCACGGCAGCTACCCCTTCACCATGCTTCGCATGGTCCCCCTTCCCATCTGGCGATGGGGAGGCAGAGTCAGCCCGCGTCCTTCAGGCTTTCCGGGCCGAAGCCCTTCGGAAGCAGCTCGTAGATACGACACCTAGCCACCTTCTCCCCGCCCCCGTTGGCGCAGAGTATCTCGATATCCATGCCCGACAGGCAGGCCGCCTCGTAGATGGCCTGCCGGCAGCCGCCGCAAGGAGTGACCTCCCCCTCCCCGGCCAGCGCGCCATTCTCGACATGGCCGCCCGCGACCGCCATCCGGGCCACCTTGCCGAGCCCGAAGGCCTGCTGGGCCGCGGTCAGCGCTGCGATCTCCGCGCAGACCCCGAGCCGGTAGCAGGCATTCTCCATATTGGCTCCGACCGCGATCTCGCCGTCGACCGATTCGATCGCGCAGCCGACGCTGAAGCGGCTGTAGGGGGCGTAGGCGCCGAGGGCGGCGGCTCTGGCGCGCTCGACGAGGGGGTCGGGATGGTCGGTCATGCAGGGCATCCATAAAGCCATTGGCGATTCGCGCCAGACCGTGCCACGAACCGCCCGTCCTTTGAGCGGAGAATGAGCATGACGACGAGGTTGGCGACGGCGGCGTTCCTGCTCGCGCTGGGTGGATGCGCGACCACGGCCGAGCGCGGTCCGGTCGCGCCGGTCGAGGTGAAGCTGATCGCCTTCAACGACTTCCACGGCAATCTTCAGCCCCCCAAGGCGACTATCGACCATCCGGCGCCGGGGCCGGAGGCGGTCCGGGTGCCCGCCGGCGGAGCGGCCTATCTCGCCTCGGCCATCGCGACCCTTCGCGCCCGCAACGACAACAACCTCGTCGTTTCGGCCGGCGACATGATCGGCGCCTCCCCGCTGGTCTCGGCCCTCTTCCTCGACGAGCCGACCATCCACGCCATGAACCTCATCCGGGTCGACTATAACGCCGTCGGCAACCACGAGTTCGACCGCGGCCAGGCCGAGCTCCTCCGGATGCAGAACGGCGGATGCGGGAAGAATAGTGTACGCGCGCCCTGCGCCGTCGAGCCTTTCAGCGGCGCCCGGTTCCACTTCCTCGCCGCCAACGTCGTGCGGCAGGACGGCTCCACCCTCTTCCCCGCTTATGCGATCCGAAGCTTCGGCAAGGGCGCGCGCGAGGTGAAGGTCGCGATCGTCGGGATGACCCTCAAGGACACTCCGACGGTGGTGACTCCGGCCGGAGTCGCCGGCCTGAGCTTCCGCGACGAGGCCGACACGGTGAACGCACTGATCCCGAAGCTGAAGGCCGAAGGCGCCGACGCGATCGTCGTCGTCGTCCACCAGGGCGTCTATTCCAAGCTCGGCTATGACGACCAGAGCTGCGGCGCCATCGAGGGCGAGCTGCTTCCGATCCTCGAGCGGCTCGATCCGGCGGTCGACGTGGTCACCTCCGGCCATACCCACCATGCCTATGTCTGCGACTATGGCCGGATCAATCCCGCGAAGCCCATATTGCTGACCAGCGGCGGAAGCTACGGCCGGCTCGTCACCGATATAGACCTCATCATCGACCCCGCCGCCGGCAGGGTGATTTCCAAGCGGGCGAAGAATATCGTCGTCCAGAGCGAGGCCTTCACGGGCTCGCGCGGGGAGGTGCCGCTGACCGACGCCGTTCCCGCCTACGCCGCGGAGCCGGCGGTGGCCGCCCTGGTCGATCGCTATGCGAAGGCCGCCGAGCCGATCGCCGCCCGGGCCGTCGGCCGGCTCGGCGCACCGGCCCTGAAGAAAGCCAACGAGCATGGCGAGTCGGTGCTGGGCAACCTCATCGCCGACGCCCAGCTCGCGGCGACGAAGGGCGCCTCCAACGGCAATGCCCGGATCGCCCTGATGAACCCGGGCGGAGTCCGGGCGGACCTGATGCCCGCCGCGGATGGCGGGATCAGCTTCGGCCAACTCTTCGCCGCCCAGCCCTTCGCCAACATAATGATGGTGAAGAGCCTGACCGGGCGCCAGCTTCGAGCCGTGCTCGAGCAGCAATTCGCAAGCGGCTCGAACACCGTCGAAAACCCCTACATTCTCTCCCCGTCGCAAAACCTTCGCTTCGCCTACGACCTGTCGAAGCCGGAGGGACAGCGGATCGTGCTCCTGACGGTGGACGGCCGGCCGGTGGGCGACGAGGCGGTCTACCGCGTGGCGACGAACAACTTCCTGGCCGGCGGCGGAGACAATTTCACGGCCTTCCGCGAAGGCACGGACGCGACCGGGGGCATGCAGGATGTCGACGCCCTGGAGGCCTATATCGCCGCGGCGGGAAGCCTGGCGCCGCCGGCGCTCGGACGGGTCGAGAACAGGACTCCGAAGCCTTAGCTATCCTCCCCATCGCGAGATGGGGAGGGGGACCATGCGAAGCATGGTGGAGGGGTAGATGCCGTGTGGTCCGTGGATCACGCACGAACCTAACAGTTCCGAGCCTACTACCCCTCCACCACCCTTCGGGTGGTCCCCCTCCCCATGCTTTGCATGGGGAGGATTTATCGGAACGGCGGCTCGTCGAAGCTCCTGAGCTTGCGCGAATGCAAATTGCCGCCCTGGTTCTGGAGGATCTTCAGGGTCTCGATCCCGATCCTCAGATGCTGGCTGATCGCCCGCTCGTAGAAGGCGTTGGCCTGGCCGGGCAGCTTGATCTCGCCGTGAAGCGGCTTGTCCGAGACGCAGAGCAGGGTGCCGTAGGGGACCCGGAAGCGGTAGCCCTGGGCTGCGACGGTCGCCGATTCCATGTCGATGGCGACCGCGCGCGACTGGTTGAATCGAAGCGCCGAGCTCTGGATCCGGAGCTCCCAGTTGCGGTCGTCGGTGGTGACGACGGTTCCGGTCCTCAGGCGCCGCTTCAGATCCTGCGGCTCCTCCCCCGTCACCTCGGCGGCCGCGTCGTAGAGAGCCTGCTGGATCTCGGCGATGGGCGGGATCGGGATCTCGACCGGAAGGATGCCGTCGAGCACATGGTCGTCGCGCAGATAGGCGTGGGCGAGGACATAGTCGCCGATCGTCTGGCTCGGCCTCAGGCCTCCGCAATGGCCGATCATCAGCCAGACTTCGGGGCGGAGCACGGCGAGATGGTCGCAGATCGTCTTGGCGTTGGACGGCCCGACCCCGATGTTGACGAGGGTGATACCGCCGCCATTCGCCGCGATCAGATGATAGGCCGGCATCTGCACCTTGCGCCAGTTGCCCGCCGCGACCTGGGCGACGGGGTCCGCCGTGTCCCGGGTGACCAGCACTCCGCCGGGCGCGGACAAGGCCTCATAGGGGCTGTCCTCGCGCTTCAGCTCCTCGACCGCCCAGCGCACGAACTCGTCCACGTAGCGAACGTAATTGGTGAAAAGGAGGTAGCGCTGGGTGTGCTCGACGGGCGTGCCGGTATAGTGGCGAAGGCGGGCCAGGCTGAAATCCACCCTCGGGCCGTCGAACAAGGCGAGCGGACGGTCGGCGTGGCGGCTGTAATCCCAGGTGCCGTCCGCGACCTCGTCGCCGATATGGGAGAGCTCGGTCGCCGGAAACCATCGGCTGAGGTCGGCGGCATGGGCGCCGTCGAGTCGAAGGTCGTCGGTGCCGTCGAGCACGTAGGGATAGGGTATCTCGCTCGCCGAGGGCCCGACCGAGACCTCCACCTTGTAGTCGCGGACGAGATATTCGAGCTGCTCGGCCAGATATTTGCGGAAATGGCGCGGGCGGGCGATGCTGATCGCGTAGCGGCCAGGCTGGTTCAGCCGCCCGAAGGCCCGCGGCGGAAAGCTGGGCGGCTGATCGAAGCTATAGTCGATCCGAAGCTCGGGATAGGCGAACAGGCCGCGCGCCCGGGCTTCGGCATCGGGCCGCTCGCCTCGAAGCAGATAGCGCGCGAGCGCCCCGCGCAGGGCCGCAACGGATTCGTCGAACATCTCGCAGAGCTGGTCGATGATCGCTGGGATGGATTCGAGATCGCTCATCCCCCTCCCCTTCGCACGGCTTTTCTCGTGGGGCTAGAGCGATGCAAAAGGGGGACAGCCACTAGTGACTGTCCCCACCGTCATTGCGAGCGAAGCGAAGCAATCCAGTGCGGCCTCGGAGGCCCACTGGATTGCTTCGTCGCTTCGCTCCTCGCAATGACGGGGGTTAGGCGATAGTCTCCCCCCGTGCCCGACCTCCCAAACCCCGTCTACTGGTCCATCCCCGGCTTCGTCGGACTGCTGGTCCTCGAATATTGGGTGGCCCGCCGGCAGCAGCGGCAGCTTCACGAGGGCAAGGACACGCTCACCTCGCTCGGCCTCGGGCTCGGCAGCCTCGTCGCCGGAATCCTCTCCGCCGGCCTGGTCGCCGCGCTCTCCATTTGGGTGTACGGCTTTCACCTGTTCGACATCGGCTATGCCTGGTGGGCGTTCGCACTGTGCTTCCTGCTCGACGATCTCGCTTATTACGCCTTCCACCGCTCGGCGCACCGGGTGCGCTGGTTCTGGGCGAGCCATGTCGTCCACCACACGTCCGAGCGCTACAATCTGTCGACGGCGCTCCGGCAGACCTGGACCGGCTTCATCAGCCTCAACTTCCTGTTCCGCCTGCCGCTCTTCCTGATCGGCTTTCCCCCGGCGATGGTCTTCTTCTGCGTCGGGCTGAACCTGGTCTATCAGTTCTGGATCCACACCGAGGCCGTGAAGCGCATGCCGCGCTGGTTCGAGGCGGTGATGAACACGCCTGCCCACCACCGGGTCCACCACGCCGTCAACCCGCGCTACCTCGACCGCAATTATGCGGGCGTGTTCATCGTCTGGGACAAGATGTTCGGAAGCTTCGAGGCGGAGCGGGAGGATGACCCGCCGCGCTACGGGACGGTTGCTCCGCTCGGCTCCTACAATTTGTTCTGGGCGGCGCTCCACGAATGGGTGGAGATGGGCCGCGATGCGTGGCGGGCGCCGGGGCTCAAGGCCAAGCTCGGCTATCTCGTCCGCGAGCCCGGCTGGAGCCACGACGGGTCGAGGCAGACGAGCGAGATGATAAGGGCGCGGTGGCGGGAAGAGGGCGGCGGTTGGCGCCCCCCGCCGTCATTGCGAGCGGAGCGAAGCAATCCAGTGCGGAGCCGGTTGGATAAGCCGTAACTGGATTGCTTCGTCGCTGCGGCTCCTCCCAATGACGGCGGATGGGCAGAGCGCGAAATCCCTCAGGCGTGGCCCAAAATCGCCTTCGTCTCCAGAAACTCCTCGAACGCGTGGTCGCCCCATTCGCGGCCGTTGCCCGACTGCTTGTAGCCTCCGAACGGAGCCATGAAATCGGTCTCCGCGCCATTGATGTTGACCTGGCCGGTCCGAAGCCGCGCCGCGACCTTGCGGGCGTGGTCCGTGTCGGACGAATGGACATAGGCCGCGAGGCCGTAGGGCGTGTCGTTGGCGATCTCGATCGCCTCCTCCTCGTCCTCGTAGCCGATGATCGACATGACCGGGCCGAATATCTCCTCGCGGGCGATGGCCATGTCGTTGTGGACGTCGGCGAAGACGGTCGGGCGGACGTAATAGCCGCGCTCGAGCCCGTCGGGCTTGCCGGGGCCGCCCGCGACGAGGGTCGCGCCTTCCGACACGCCGCGCTCGATCAGGCCCTGGATCTTGGTCCACTGGACGTCGGAGACGACCGGGCCGAGATTGGAATCGCCCTTCGGATCGCCCACTTTCGTCTTCTCGGCGACCGCCCGGGCGGCCTCCTTGGCCTCCTCCATCCGGGCCTTGGGGACGAGCAGCCGGGTCGGCGCGTTGCAGGATTGGCCGGAGTTGGTCAGCATGTGGCGCATCGCCGCGGTCACCGCCTTGCCGACATCGGCATCCTCGAGGACGATGAAGGGCGACTTGCCTCCAAGCTCCTGATGGACCCGCTTCACCGTGTCCGCGGCCGCCTTGGCGACGGCGATGCCGGCCCGGGTCGAGCCGGTGAAGGAGACCATGTCGACGTCGGGATGGGCCGCGATCGCGGCGCCGACTCCCGGCCCGTCGCCGTTGACCAGGTTGAAGACCCCCTTGGGCACTCCCGCCGCGTCGAGCACCTGGGCGAAGATATAGCCCGAGAAAGGCGCGACCTCGGAGGGCTTCAGGACCATGGTGCAGCCGGTGGCGAGGGCCGGGAAGACCTTGGTCGCGATCTGGTTGATCGGCCAGTTCCACGGCGTGATGAAGCCGCAGACCCCGATCGGCTCCTTCCTGATCAGGGTGGAGCCGCGCCTCTCCTCGAACGGATAGTCCTTGAGGACTCCGATCGCCGCCTGGAGGTGGCCGATCCCGACCCCCGCCTGGGCGCGCTGGGCGAGCGCGGTCGGGGCGCCCATCTCCTCGGTGATCGCGTCGGCGATCTCGGAATAGCGCTTCTGATATTCGGAGGCGATGGACTGGAGAAGCTCCAGCCGCTCCTCGCGGCTGGTTTCGGAATAAGCCGGGAAGGCCGCCTTGGCCGCAGCCACCGCCCGGTCGACATCCTCGGGAGCGCCGAGGCTGATCCGCCCCGCGACGCTTTCGTCGGCCGGGTTGACGACGTCGAGGGTCCGGCGATCGACGGGCTTCACCCATTCGCCGCCGATGTAGAAATCGAGATAGTCGCGCATGGTGGTTCCCCTGGGGATGAGTCGGGGACCGCCTATAGCGGGAGTCGCCGTCATTGCGAGGAGCGAAGCGACGAAGCAATCCAGCGGGCCTCGGAGGCCCAACTGGATTGCTTCGCTTCGCTCGCAATGACGCTTAGAATTTCACCCCCGCCGCGATTCCGAAGCGCCTCGGCTCCAGGGTGAAGACGTTGGTGAACAGACCCGACGACTGGTCGGTGACGTACTGTCCGGTGATCGCGTCGTTCTTGGTGAGGTTCTGGACGAAGGCTCGCGCGAACCAGCGCTCGTCCTTTCCGTTCACCTGGATCTGGGCGTTGACCACGTCATAGCCGTCGATCCGGTCGATCGCCCGGTTGAAGCTTCGGGCCCAGAACTTGCCGGTATAGGTGTAGTCGACCCGGGGAACGATGGTCATCCCGTTGCCGAGGCGGATCGTATGCTGGAGCCCGGCGGAGAATTTCCAGTTCGGCGCCTGGGGAAGCTCGTTGCCGCTGAGGTCGACCTCGACTCCGGTCGAGACGGTGAAAGGCAGCGGCCCGGTCGGAGTGGCGAACAGCCCCCTCAAGGGCGCCGAAGGGTTGGCGACGGTGGCGGCGAGCGCGTCGCAGACCGAGAAGGCGCCGGTGGTGCTGGTGCCGGGCACAGGCACCGGCCCGGCGAGGCCGAGAGCGCCGTTGAAGGCGGTGACCAGGGTGTTGGCGCCGAGCGCGTTGCCGGGCGCGTTGGGGATGACGGCGCAGTTGGACGCATTGGTTACGTCCTTGATGATCACCGTGTCGGAGCGGCCGCCCGAGACGTCGCGCGGATCGACGAGCTGGAGATCCTTGATCTTGGTGTGGAGGTAGCTGCCCGACAGGTTGATCAGGGTGTCCGGGTGCGGCCGGAACACGGCCTCCGCCTCGGCGCCGTAGATCTCGGCATCCGTATTGTCGTTGACCGAGGTCCTCGCCACGATCCGGCTCAGCTGCAGGCCTTTGTAATCGTAATAGAAGGCGCTGAGGTTGAGACGCACCGTTCCGTTGGCGAAGCTGTTCTTCGATCCGATCTCGAAGGCGTTGATGATTTCGGACTCGAACGTCGTCGGCACGTTGAAGATCGGGTTGATGGGCGGATTGAGCCCGCCCGATTTGTAGCCGCGCGACCAGGAGGCGTAGACGAGGTTGTCGGGCGTCAGATTGTAATCGACGACGAAGCGGCCGGTGAACTCGTCGAAGGACGCCCGGCCGATATTGTAGGGCTGGTTGCCGGCGATCGACGGATCGGCGTCGAAGAGGCCCAGGAACGGCGACTGGTTGGCGTCGGTGGTGCCGAAGGGCACCGCGAAGCTGAGCAGGGGCACCCGGGCGATCTGGCGCTTCTTGTCGTTCGAATAGCGGATTCCGCCGGTGATCCGGAGCCTGTCGGAGACGTCGAAATAGGCTTCGCCGAACAGGCCCCAGCTCTTCAGCGAGAAGAAGCTGACCTCGCTGTTGTAGAAGGGCGGCGCCAGGAAAACGTTGGGGAAGTTCAAATTGCCCCCCGCCCTCTGCCCGAGCGTTTGACCGGCGCCGAGGATTCCGGCGGCATAATCCAGGCCGAACGAAGCGACGTAATAATTGGAATCGGTGAACCGGTTGTCGAGATAGATTCCGCCGATCAGGAAGTTGAACGGCCCGTCGAAGTCGCTGTCGAGATGGGCTTCGATCGAATATTGGCGCGAGTGGCTCTGCGAGCGGTCGTAATCGGTGCTTCCGGGCGTGCAGCGGTTGGTGAAGCCGCCGAAATTGCCGGTATAGTTGAGATTGGTCTCGGACGTGCAGACCGTCCCGCCGGGGCCGATCAAGGCGTTCCTGGCCGGCGTATAGGGGTTCACCCCCCCGGGGAACAGGACGCCGGGCGCTCCGGCCGTGGCGATGAACGTGGCGAGCCCGACATTGCCGGCCAGCGATTTGCCGGCGACGAGATTGTAGTCGGTCCGGCTGTCGACCTCCTGCTGGGTGTAGCCGCCGGTGACGGTGAGGTCCAAGGTCTCGCCGATCTCCTGCTCGACGCGCGCCATCGCGTGGATCTCTTCGGCGAAATAGGTCGGGTTGAAGTCGGTTCGGACGGTCCGAAGGTCGGCCGGATTGACGACCCCGCCGAAGAAATTGTCGGGGCCGTAGAGGCTTCCCAGGCCGAAATTGGTCAGGGCCGGGCTGTTGATCCGGAAGAATTCGCGCGAGGTGAGGATCGATGCCAGGGTCGCGTTGGCGTTGACGGTCTCGAAGGCGAGCTGGTCGGGCCGGCAGCCCAGGATCCCGGTATTGTCGCGGGAGCAAAGCTGCTTCTGGATCCGAGAGCGGTCGTCCTTTTCGTGGAAATAATAGCCCACGAGGTCGATCGTGGTGCCCGCGGTCGGCCGGATCCGGATCGAGCCGCGCAACGCGTAGAGGTCCCGCCCGTCGATCCGGCTGCCGTCGAACTCGTTCTTCGTGAAGCCGTCGCGGTTCAGATAATAGCCCGCGAGCCGGATTCCGGCGATGTCGCCGATCGGAACGTTGACCATCCCGGTCACCTTCATCGAATCGTAGCTTCCATATTCGGCGCTGAGGCTGGCCTGGAACTCGCCGAGGTTGGGCCGGGCGGTGATGAAGTTGACCACGCCCGAGGTCGCGTTGCGTCCGTAGAGCGTTCCCTGCGGCCCGCGGAGGACCTCGACCCGCTCGAGGTCGAAATATTCGGTCTCGAACAATCGGGTGGAGGTGAGCGGCATGTCGTTGACGTGGATCCCGGTCGCGCTGTCGCAGGAGAAGCCGGTGCAGAGGTCGCCGATGCCGCGGATGGTGAAGCTCGAAGAGGTGAAGTTGGTCTTGGTGAAGGTGACGTTGGGAAGGCTCTGCTGAAGGTCGCTGGCATTCTCGATCTGCTGGCGCTCGAGCGCCTCGCCGGAGAAAGCGGAAACCGAGATCGGGACGTTCTGAAGCGATTCCGCCCGGCGCTGGGCGGTAACGATGATGTCGGAATCGTCGCCGCTTTGGGCGCTGTCGGTGGTTCCGCTCGGAGCGTCGCCGCCCTCGTCCGCCCCGGCGCCCGTGGTGATGTCGCCGGTGGTGATGTCGCCGGTCTGGCCGGCGCCCTCCGGCTCGGGCACCGTCTGGGCCGAGGCCGGGACCGCCGCGGCCATTGCGAGCGCGGACACGCCGAGCGCGAGAATCACGTTCCTGTTCATTGCATTTCCTCCCCCGGAGCCTCGTTGGGCCCATTTCCCCAGTGCCGGTTTCGTTCGGCAACTTGCTTCTTGTTACACAATCCTATTGCGCCTTATTGGTGTCAAGCGCAGGCGACCGGGCGGGACCGCGGGAGGAAACATGTTGCAAAGCGGGATCACCCCGGCGGGCCGGTCGGGCGAAACCGTCGAGCATTTCGACGTCCTGTTCGTGGGCGCGGGGCTGTCGGGCGTCGGAGCCGCCTATCACCTCCAGCAGGGCAGCCCGGGCCGCTCCTACGTCATCCTGGAAGGGCGCGAGGCGATCGGCGGCACCTGGGACCTGTTCCGCTATCCCGGCATCCGGTCCGACAGCGACATGTACACATTGGGCTACAGCTTCCGCCCCTGGGAGGAAGCCAAGGCGATCGCCGACGGCGCCTCGATCCTGCGCTACGTGAACGACACCGCCGACCGCTACGGGATCCGCCCGCACATCCGATTCCGCCACCGGGTCGAGCGGGCCTCATGGTCGTCGGCCGATGCGCGCTGGACCGTCGAGGCCGAGCGGGCCGACGGCGGCGCGCCGGTCCGGTTCACCTGCAGCTGGCTCCACGTGTGCAGCGGCTATTACGATTATTCCGAAGCCTACGATCCCGAATTCGCCGGCCGGGAAAGCTTCGGCGGAAAGATCGTCCACCCGCAATTCTGGCCCGGGGACCTGGATTATTCGGGGTGCAAGGTGATCGTCATCGGAAGCGGCGCAACCGCGGTGACCATCGTTCCGGAAATGGCGAAGACGGCGGCGCATGTCGTCATGCTCCAGCGCTCGCCGACCTACATGGTCTCGCGCCCTTCCGAGGACGGGATCGCCAATGCGCTGCGCAGGGCCCTGCCCTCCAAGCTCGCCTATCATATGGTGCGCTGGAAGAACGTCTTCCTTCAGCTGGCCTTCTTCAAGCTCGCCCGGTCGCGGCCCGCCAAGGTCAAGGAGAAGCTGCTCGAGGAGATAACCAAGCTCCTCCCCGAAGGCTATGACGTCGGCACCCATTTCACGCCGCGCTACAATCCCTGGGACCAGCGACTCTGCCTGGTCCCGGACTCCGACATGTTCGAGGCGATCGGCAAGGGCAGCGCCTCGATCGTGACCGGAGAGATCGAGAGCTTCACGACGAGCGGGATCCGGCTGAAGACCGGCGATGCGATCGAGGCGGACATCATCGTCACCGCCACCGGGCTCAAGGTCCAGCTGGCGGGCGACATCGCCTTCGCCGTCGACGGCGAGGCCCGGGACCTTGCCAGGACCCTGAGCTATCGCGGAATGATGTTCAGCGACATGCCGAACCTGTCTTATTCCTTCGGCTACACCAATGCCTCCTGGACCCTGAAGGCGGACCTGACCGGCGGCTATCTGTGCCGGCTTCTCAACCATCTGGAGAAGACCGGGACCGAGATCGCGCTTCCCGTCCGCGAGCCCGGGATCGAGGAGGTCCCCTTCCTCGACTTCACCTCCGGCTACGTTCAGCGCGCCCGCGACGTCCTTCCAAAGCAGGGCTCGAAGAAACCCTGGAAGCTCCACCAGAATTACGCGCTCGACATGATGAGCCTGAAATACGCCTCGGTGGAGGATGGAGTCATCCGCTTCCTGCCGCGCGGGGCCCCGGAGCCGAGGCGAGCCGGGCGCGAGAGGGAGGCGGCATGAAGCTCGAGGGTCGAACCGCGGTCGTCACGGGCGCGGCGAGCGGAATCGGCCGGGGCACGGCGATGGCCCTGGCCCGGCGCGGCTGCAACCTCGCCCTCGCCGACCTCGACGAGGAAGGCCTGGCCGAGACCGCCGACCTGGCGAGCCATGACGGGATCAAGGTCAGCCGCCACCGGCTAGACGTCGCAAGCCGCGAGGCGGTCGCCGCCTTCCCTGAGACCGTGCTCGCCGCCCACGGCCGAGTCGACCTGCTCTTCAACAATGCCGGGGTAGCGATCGGGGGCACCTTCGAGCAGGTCGCCGAAGAGGATTTCGACTGGCTGATGGAGATCAACTTCTTCGGAGTGGTCCGGATGACCCGGGCCTTCCTGCCCGTCCTGCGCTCGAGCGGACAGGCCCGGATCGTCAACGTCTCGAGCATCTTCGGGATCATCGCCCCGCCCGGACAGACGGCTTATTCGTCGAGCAAGTTCGCGGTCCGCGCCTTCTCGGAATCGCTTCGCCGAGAGCTTGAGATGGAAGGGACGAGGATCGGGGTCACCGTCGTCCACCCCGGCGGGGTCGCCACCTCGATCGCCAAGAACGCGCGGCCGCCGCGCGGGATCAACGACATCGACCTCGAGGCTCAGAAGAAGAATTTCGACAAGTTCCTCCGGATGCCGCCGGTCAAGGCCGGCGAGATCATTGTCGCCGGGGTCGAGAAGGATCGCGCCCGGATCCTGGTCGGCAACGACGCCCGGGTCATGGCCGCCCTCGAGCGCCTCGCTCCGATATCCTATTGGAAGCTTATTGGGAGAGGCTTCAAATGATCCCGTTCCTGCTCGCCGGCGCCGGGGGGCTCGGCCTTCTCGGCGGAGGCCTCGCCGCGTACAGCCGCTCCACCGCGCGCAAAATCGAGAAAGCCGTTCCGCGCGACGGCGCACTGATCGAGGTGGCCGGCCAGACCATCCATTATACGGACGATGGCTCCGGCCCGGTTATTCTCATGATCCACGGCCTGGGCGGCCAGCTCCGCAACTTCGCCCGGCCGCTGGTCGAGGATCTCGCCCGCGACTACCGGGTGGTCCGGATCGACCGCCCCGGCTCGGGCTATTCGCCCCGCGCCGCCGGCGCTTCCGCCCGCCTTCGGGTCCAGGCCGAGACCGTCGCCGAGCTGATCCGGATCCTGAAGCTCGAGCGCCCGCTCGTCGTCGGCCATTCGCTCGGCGGAGCGCTGGCGCTCTCGCTGGCTCTCAACCATCCCGACCTGGTCGGAGGCCTCGCCCTCGTCGCCCCGCTCTCCCAGGTGCAGCATGTCGAGGACGTGCCGGAGGTCTTCAAGGGCCTCGTCATCCGCTCGCCCGCGCTGCGCAGGACGATCGCCTGGACGATCGCCACTCCGCTGGCCGTGGCGACGGCCGAAAGGGCCCTCGGCGAAGTGTTCGCACCGGAGCCGGCGCCGGCGGAATTCGCGACCGAGGGCGGTGGCCTGCTCGCGATCCGGCCGGGCAATTTCTACGCCTCCTCGACCGACCTGATGGACCTGGAGGGCGAGCTGGAAGGCATGGTGGATCGCTATCCGGCGCTCTCCCTGCCCGTCGGCCTGCTCTACGGCCGGGCCGACAACCTCCTGGACTACCGACTGCACGGCGAGCGCACCTCGAGCGAGATCCCGGGCGCCGAGCTCGAGCTGGTCGAGGGCGGCCACATGCTCCCCTTCACCCAGCCGGAGCGCACCGCGGCCTTCGTCCGCCGAACCGCCGCCCGGCTGGAGAAGCCCGATGCCCGACCCGCTGCAGGCTGATTACGTCGTCGTCGGAGCCGGCTCGGCCGGCTGCGTCCTCGCCGACCGACTGACCCAGGACGGCCGGAGCCGGGTCCTGCTGCTCGAGGCCGGCGCCGACGACCGGCCGCTCAAGGCGCCCTCCCAATTCCTCTCCAACGTCATGATCCACGTCCCCGTCGGCTATGCCGCGACCCTCAAGGACCCCAAGGTCAACTGGCTGTTCACGACCGAGCCCGACCAGGGCACGAACGGCCGGACCCATGTCTGGCCCCGAGGCAAGGTGCTCGGCGGCTCCTCCTCGATCAACGCCATGCTCTACATAAGGGGCCAGCGCTCCGATTATGACGGCTGGCGCCAGCTGGGCTGCGAGGGCTGGGCCTGGGACGACGTGCTCCCATATTTCCGACGCTCCCAGCACCAGGAAAGGGGCGCCTGCGACATCCACGGAGTCGGCGGGCCGCTCAACGTCTCCGATCCCACCACCGGCCACGAAGTTTCGGAAGCGGCGATCCGCGCCTGCGAGGCGCTCGGCCTGCCTCGCCGCGATCCCAACGGCGCGGAGCAGGAAGGGGTCGGCTGGTACCAGGTGACGATCAAGGACGGGAAGCGCTGCTCGGCCGCGGTCGCCTATCTCCATCCGGCGATGGATCGGCCCAACCTGCGGGTCGAGACCCGAGCGCTGGCCCACCGGATCCTGTTCGAAGGCAATCGCGCGGTCGGAGTCGAGTTCGTCCAGGACGGGGTGAAGCGGGTGGCTCGGGCGAGCGCCGAAGTGATCCTCGCGGGCGGCGCCGTCAATTCGCCCCAGCTTCTCCAGCTTTCCGGAGTGGGGCCGGCCGCCCTTCTGCGCGAGCATGGCATAGAGGTCGTCGCCGAACTTCCGGGAGTCGGAGAGAATCTCCAGGACCATTTCGTCACCGGCGAGACCTTCCGGCTGAAGAAGGGCATCGTCTCGGTCAACGAGCTCGTCCGGGGCACCCGCTTCCTCAGGGAGACGCTCAAATATATGTTCGGAAGGAAGGGCCTCCTGACCCTCTCGGCCGCCCATGTCGCGGTCTTCTGCAAGTCGCGCGAGGGCCTGGCCGGGCCCGACCTCCAGTTCCACATCCTCCCCGCCACCATGGATCCGGACAAGCTCGCCGACGCCCAGCGGATGGAGCTCGAGAAGGAGCCCGGCCTGACCATCGCGCCCTGCCAGCTTCGCCCCGAATCGCGCGGCACGATCCGGATCAAGTCGCCCGACCCTTCGGCCTATCCCGCGATCCGGCCCAATTACCTGTCGGACCCGCTGGACCAGGAGGTGCTCGTCGCCGGCCTGCGCTGGGGCCGGCGGATCGCCGCTCAGCCCGCGCTCGCGCGCTTCATCGAGCGCGAGCTTCAGCCCGGGCCCGACGCGGTGACGGACGAGCAGCTCCTCGACCATGCCCGCGCCTGGGGCACGACCATCTACCATCCGGTCGGCACCTGCGCGATGGGCCATGGTCCGCGCTCGGTGGTCGATCCGCAGCTGAGGGTCCACGGGGTCGAAGGGCTTCGAGTAGTCGACGCCTCGGTGATGCCGAGGCTGGTCTCCGGCAACACCAACGCCCCCACGATCATGATCGCCGAAAAGGCGAGCGACTTGATCCGCGAAGCCCGCCTCGCGCCCTAGAGGATGAAGTCGCTCGGGCCGATCGGGATCGTCGGCGGAGCGGTCAGCAGGATGACCAGATCGGCGATTCCGTTGCCGTCGGTGTCGCCCTCGATCTGCCAGTCCGTGCCTCCGAGATGCCTGGCCCTAAGCTCGCCGGCCGTGCCGCTGAACTCGTTCCAGATCCAGGTGAACGCCTGGTTGCCCGCGACGACCTTGTCGGCGTCGATCCGGCTGAGGTCGATCTTGTCGGCCCCAGGCTGGAAGTCGAGGATATGGTCCATCGACCCGGCGACCGATTCCGCGCTGTCATTGTACCGGAAAACGTCCGCCCCGCCGTTGCCGGTGAGCTGGTCGGCGCCGAGATTGCCGAACAGGACATCGGCCTGCCCGCCGCCCTTGAGCGTGTCGCCGGCCTTGCCTCCGAACAGGCTCAGCAGACCGTCCGCCTCGGCGCTCGCATCGACGATCATCGTCTCGCTCGCCATGAGCAAAGTGCCCGAGACGGTCAGAGTCTCGCCAGGCTTCACGATCGCGTCCGACAGGATGAGGTTATAATCGAACTCGCTACCCCCGCCGCGAGCGTAGCGCTCGTCCGTCGCGGACGTGAGGGTGAGGTTCTCGATGTTGGTGAACAGCCCCGTATAGCCGGGCGCATTGAAGTCGATCGTGTAATTACCCCTCAGGAACATGCCGTCGTAACCGGCGCCGCCGTTCACCGTGTCTCCGGTCGCGAACCGCTCCTCCGCAAGGAAGAAGATGTCGTTGTTCCGGCTTCCGGTGAGAGTATCGACCCCACGCCCGCCATAGACCACGAACCGAGAGTCCAGCTCCGCCGAGCCGTCGAAGGTGAAATCCTCCCCGGCAAGCAACGCGGAGCCGTTGACCCGAACCTGGATCGCGCCGGAGAAATTGGAATCGTGGGTCGTCAGAACATAATCGTGCCGGTTGGTCCCCGGCTCGCCGAAGTTCGTGTTCGAGCCCGCCAGGATCGAGATCAGCTCGATGTTAATGACGTTCGCCGTAAGCGTCAGGCCTCCGGCATAATCGCCCTGCAGGATGAGCGTGTCGTTGCCGTCGCCGCCATTCACCACGTCCGCTGCGGTCAATGAGCCTATCAGGAAGAGATTGTCCGCGCCGGCGCCGCCCAGGACGGTGTCGTCGCCGCCGTCCTGCAGACGCAGGTTGTCGTTCCCGGCTCCGCCCGCGATGACGTTGTTGACGCCATTGCCGCGGAGGTCGTCGGCCAGGACGGTGCCAGTGAGGTTCTCGATCCCGGTAACGGTACCCGTACGGCCATAGCCGTCGCGCAGCGTTCCAGCGGCAAGGTCGACTTTCCAGCCCACCGTCATCGCGCCGGCGGTCTCGGCGAACGGGTCGCCATCGGCGCCGGGAAGCAGCGGGCCTTCGTCATGATAGAGCAGCAGCATGTCCACCCCGTCGCCACCGTCCGTCGAGGCCGGGGCACCGGCCAGCTCGATATGGTCCGCTCCGCCGAAGCCGTGGAGGGTGTCCCCGAAGCTGCCCTTCAATCCATTGGCGCTGTCGTTGCCGTAGAAGGTGTCGGCGAAGGCGGTCCCGTCGCCCAGCGACTCGATGTTCACCATCGTCTCGGCATTGCCGTAGCCGTCGTTGGAGATGACGCCGGTCCTCAGGTCCGCGACGACGCCCTGGTTAGCGAAGTCGTCGTAGAAATCGACCTTGTCGCCGAGGATGCTGAATTCGTAGTTCAGCCCCTCGCCTCCGCTGCCGCCGTCGAAGCCGTCCACCCCGCTCCCGCCGCGCAAGGTGTCGTTGCCGAGCCCCCCGGACAAATGGTCGTCGCCGTCGTCGCCGCGGATGAAATCGTTGCCGTCATTGCCGTAGAGGGCGTCGCCGCCGGGGTCTCCGATAAAGGTGTCATTGCCCTCGCCGCCGACGATCGAGTTGGCCAGCGAATTGCCGAACAGGATCTGCCCTGAAGCGAGGAGCCCGGTCAGCTGCTCGACGTTGTCGGTAAGGCGGTAGAAAGCAAGGCTGGTCTCGACCTTGTCGTTGCCCCCGTTCGGAAGCTCGGTCACGGTATCGCCGGAATGGTTGACGAGGTAGGTGTCGTTGCCTTCGCCGCCGGCAAAGGCGTCGGCGCCGGCGGTCCCGGCATAATATCCGTCGAGGCTGAAATCGATGACCCGGAGCTTGCCGATGTCGTTGTCGGTGTCGACGATCGTGATGCGGGTCCCCTCGGCGTTGATCAGCAGCTGGCTGCCGTAGCCGATGTCGTTATGCCCGGACGAGGTGCCGACGAAATACTGGTCGACCCGGGTCCCGGTCGCGACCGCATATTTGGCGAGATAGCCGGTCTGGATTTCATAGACATAGGCGTAGACGCCCGTCGGATCGAAGACCATTCCGTCGAGCGGGCCGCCGACCTCGAAGAATCTCAGATATGTCAGGTTGAGGTCGTAGACCAGCACCGTGCTGTGATAGACCCATTGCAGCACGAGGCCCGCGGTCTCGCTGATTGCCTGGACTCCGAAATTGAAGCCGGTGCGGTTCGAGGTGCTGATCGTCTGGTAATTGTTGCCCTGGGCGACGATTGTGTTGGTTCGATCGTCGAAAAGCATAAGCGGCCCACTACTGATGCCCGGCTCGGCGAGCAGGGTGAGGTGCTTGTCCTCGACGAGCACGGTGCCCCAGCCATGATAATAGACGCCGCCGGCCAGGGCGGAGAATTGCCCGGTAGCGAGGTTGTAAAGCGTCTGCTGCCCCCCGCCATAGGGATATGGAGAGGGGGAGGATGCGCCCGTGAGGATGGCGGTGTCGCCGTCGACGATCTCGACGTCGCGGAATGACTGGCCCGGCATCGTAATGGTTGTGGCCGTGCCGGTCGCCGTATCGACTCGGTAGAGGATGGCGGTATTCGCGGCCCCCTGACGCTCGACGGCCAGGAGGAAGCTTCCGTCGGTCGAGATGCTGAGGCTCCCGAGCTGGATACCGACATGCCAGGTGGCGATCTTTTGCTTGGTGACGAGATTGTAGACGTTGATGTCGCCATTGCTCATCGCGGCGTAGAGCAGGGTCTGATCCGCGCTCAGAACGACATCGCGAACTCCGCCCGGCTCGAGCGTCGCAAGATCAAAGACTGCCATGTCGCTATTTCCCCTCAAGCCGGCCGCAACGCGCCGCCGAATTCCCGCGTGGAGGCTAGAGCCGCAGCCGAGTCATTCAAGCATTTCCGATATATTCCGTCGTATTTCCCCCGATCCCTTGTTTGCTGGGAGCTGATCTCCACTGCCCGACGGCGTCCGATTTAGGGATGGGAGCGCGGCGGCGAGGTCGGCGATGCTGGCGGATTGCGATAGGATTCAGGCGGCCCCCTTCACCGCCGTGCCGACAGCCTCCGGCCCAGCCCCTTCGCCACCTTCCCCCAAGGGGGGCCCAGCCGCTCGAACACGTTGACGAAGCCGATCTTATGCACCGCCCGGGCATGGCTGAAGCGCTTGAAGCCTTCGTGGCCGTGATAGGCGCCGATCCCGCTCGCCCCTACCCCGCCGAAGGGGAGATTCTCCTGGGCGACGTGCATCAGCGTCCCGTTGAGGGTGACCCCGCCCGAAATCGCCCCGTCCAGCACCCGCTTCCGCTCCCGGCGGTCGTTGCTGAAGCAGTAGAGCGCCAGCGGCCGCTCGAGCGCCGCGACGAAGGCGATCGCCTCGTCGAGATCGCGGTAGGGAATGACCGGAAGCACCGGGCCGAATATCTCCTCGGTCAGGAACAGGCTGGAATCCGGCGCTCCGAGCAGGATCGTCGGTCCGATCTTCCCTTCCTCCCGGGCGCCCTCGTCCTCGTGGCGGAGCACCATCGCCCCCGCCTCCCGGGCCGCCTCGATCGCGTCGGCGAGACGCTTCCGGTGGCGCTCGCTGATCATCCCGGAATAATCGTCGTTGCCGGCGATGGACGGATAGGAGCGCCGGACCTGCGCCATCAGCGCGTCCGCGAAGGCGCGCTCCTTCCCTTCCGGCACGAGCACATAGTCAGGCGCGATGCAGGTCTGGCCGGCATTGACGAACTTGCCGAAGG